>NZ_CP067100.1:6741057-7050283 GCF_016616235.1 Bradyrhizobium diazoefficiens | reverse complement strand
CAACAACATGCGCAACGTCACCTCGGACCAGTGGGCCGGCGTCGCGCCGGGCGAGATCGAGGACCCGCGCATCTGGTCGGAGCTGATCCGCCAGCACACCACGCTGCATCCGGAATTCTCCTTCCTGCCGCGCAAATTCAAGATCGCGATCACCGCATCGGATCACGACCGCGCCGCGATCAAGATCCACGACATCGGTCTGCGCCTGATCAAGAACGAGAAGGGCGAGACCGGCTTCGAGGTTCTCGTCGGCGGCGGTCTCGGCCGCACGCCGTTCATCGCCAAGACCATCAAGCACTTCGTGCACGGCCGCGACATCCTCAGCTATATCGAGGCGATCCTGCGCGTCTACAATCAGTACGGCCGCCGCGACAACATCTACAAGGCGCGCATTAAGATCCTGGTGCACGAGCTCGGCATCGAGAAATTCTCCCGCGAGGTCGACGACGAGTGGCAGCACATCCGCAACTCCTCGCTCCAGATCGACGACGAGGTGATCGAGGACATCCGCTCGCGCTTCACCTATCCCGCTTACGAGAAGCTGCCGCACATGCCGGACGAGCTGCGCCAGGCCGCGGCCGATCCTGACTTCGAGGCATGGCGCAAGAACTCAGTGGCCGCGCATAAGGTGCAGGGCTATTCCATCGTCACCATCTCGCTGAAGCCGATCGGCAAGCCTCCGGGCGATGCCACCGCCGAGCAGATGGATGCGCTTGCCGATCTCGCCGACAGATATTCCTTCGGCGAGATCCGCGTCGGCCACGAGCAGAACCTCGCACTGCCGCACGTCGCCAAGCGCGACCTGCCGGCGCTGTGGAAGGCGCTCGACAAGCTTGGCCTGGCAACGCCCAACGTCAACCTGATCACCGATATCATCGCCTGCCCCGGGCTCGACTATTGCTCGCTGGCGAATGCGCGCTCGATCCCGATCGCGCAGGAGCTGACGCGGCGCTTCGCCAATCACGAGCTCGCCAATCTGATCGGCCGGCTCCACATCAACATCTCCGGCTGCATCAATGCCTGCGGCCATCACCATGTCGGCCATATCGGCATTCTCGGCGTCGAGAAGAACGGCGAGGAGGTCTACCAGATCACCATCGGCGGCCGTGCCGACGAAAACGCCGGGCTCGGCACTCTGATCGGTCCCGGCGTCAAGTTCGACGAGGTCGCCGACGTCGTCGAGGATATCGTGGAAGCCTATCTGGCGCTGCGCGAGCGGCCCGAGGAGCTGTTCATGGACACCGTGAAGCGGCTCGGCGTCGAACCCTTCAAGGAGCGCGTCTATGCCACTCGTTAACGGCGGAAAGATCGCCGACGACAGCTTCGTCAAGCTCGCCGTCGACACGCCGCTGCCCGAGAGCGGCGACATCCTGGTGCCGGCCGAACGCTTCCTGGGCGAGGCCGAAGGCTTGCTCAAGCGCGCCGGCAAGGTCGGCGTGATCTGGCCGAACAACCGCGACATCGACGAGCTCGTGCCGTATCTCGGCAAGGTCGCCGCGGTGGCGCTGGTATTCCCGACCTTCCGCGACGGGCGTGCCTACAGCCAGGCGCGGCTGCTGCGCGAGCGTTACGATTATCGCGGCGAATTGCGCGCCACCGGCCAAGTGCTGCGCGACCAGTTCGTGTTCATGCTGCGCGCCGGCTTCGATTCCTTCGACGTCAAGAAGCAGGCTGACGCAGAAGCCTTCATGCAGACTGCAAAACGCTACTCGGTGTTCTACCAGCCGACCGGCGATGGCCGCATCACGGCGCTGCACCGGCGCATGCAGCTGCGTCATTCCGAAGGTGTTGGCACGTGAACGCGATCTCGCCTCAGGTCTCGACCGTCTCTGCGCTGCCCTCAGCGGCGGAGCTCGATCGCGCCTTGCGCGCTGCCTCGCCCGCAGAGATCATCGCCGCGGCGCTGAAGACGGTCGCGCGCGACAAGCTCGCGCTGGTGTCGTCGTTCGGCACGGAATCGGCGACGCTGCTCAAGGTGATGGCGGACGTCGATCCCGCCATCCCCGTGATCTTCCTCGACACCGGCTGGCTGTTCGAGGAGACGCTGGCCTATCGCGACACCCTGATCGAAACGCTGGGCCTGAAGGACGTCCGCTCGATCAAGCCGGCCGTGGAAACGCTGTCGCGGGAAGATCCCGACCGCGACCTCTGGTTCTCCGATCCCGATGCATGCTGCCGTATCCGCAAGGTGGAACCGCTGGCGCGCGCATTAAAACCGTTCTCAGCCTGGCTCAACGGGCGTAAGCGTTTCCAAGGCAATGCGCGCGCCCACATTCCGGTGGTCGAGGACGACGGCGCGCGGTTGAAGTTCAATCCGTTCGCCAACGTCTCGCGCGAGGAACTCGAAGCGATTTTCGTCCGCGCCAAATTGCCGCGGCATCCTTTGGCTGCGTCGGGATTTCTCTCTGTCGGGTGCATGCCCTGCACGAGCAGAACGGCCGAGGGCGAGGATGCACGCGCGGGCCGCTGGCGCGGCCGGGCCAAGACAGAATGCGGCATCCACACGATGAAGACTTCGTAGCACAGTCGATCTGCCCGGCTACGAACAAGAAAATCCGGTTCCGTTGACTTGAGAGCGTTTCGCCACGAGTTTCGCCTGCATGCCTTCGCCGACATTGAGGTCGTCGAAGTGAATGGAGATGGACATGATGCGCCGTATCGTTCCGCTCGCTGCAGGACTGCTCGTAACGGCTTTGGTGGCAAGCGCGGCTCTCGCTGCTGACATCAACCTGTTGAACGTGTCGTACGATCCGACGCGCGAGCTCTATGCCGAATTCAACAAGGCGTTCGCGAACGCCTATCAGAGGGAAACCGGCAAGAGCGTCGAGATCAAGCAGTCGCATGGCGGCAGCGGCTCGCAGGCGCGCGCCGTGATCGACGGGTTGCAGGCCGACGTGGTGACGCTCGCACTCGCCTATGACATCGACGCCATCGCAAACAAAGGCCTCACCGCGGCCGACTGGCAGAAGCGCCTGCCGCAGAATTCATCACCCTACACCTCGACCATCGTGTTCCTGGTGCGCAAGGGCAATCCCAAGGCCATCACGGATTGGGACGATCTGCTCAAGCCCGGCGTTGCCGTGATCACGCCGAATCCGAAGACCTCGGGCGGCGCGCGCTGGAATTATCTGGCGGCTTGGGGCTTTGCGCAGAAGAAATACGGCTCGGCTGACAAGGCCAAGGAGTTCATCGGCAAGCTCTATCAGCAGGTGCCGGTGCTCGACACCGGCGCGCGCGGCGCCACCGTGACCTTCGTCGAGCGCGGCGTCGGCGACGTGCTGCTCGCCTGGGAGAACGAGGCGCATCTCGCGCTGAAGGAATTCGGCCCCGAAAAATTCGAGATCGTGGCGCCGCCGCAATCGATCCTCGCCGAGCCGCCGGTCGCGATCGTCGACAAGGTTGCCGCCAAAAAAGGCACCCGCAACGCCGCCGATGCCTATCTCCAGTACTGGTACACCAAGGAGGGGCAGGAGATCGCAGCGCGCAACTTCTACCGTCCGCGCGATGCCGAGATCGCTAAAAAGTATGAAAACGCCTTCGCAAAGGTCGAGCTGTTCACGATCGACGATGTGTTCGGCGGCTGGACCAAGGCGCAGAAGGAACACTTTGCCGATGGCGGCGTCTTCGATCAGATCTACAAGAACTGATCGCGCGCTGTCGAGGGGGCTTCAACAGAGGACAGTGTGAGCGCAATCGCAGTACGACGCCGGACGTTGCCGGGCTTTGGTCTCACGATGGGACTGACGCTGTCCTGGCTGTCGATCATCATTTTGATTCCGCTGGCCGGCCTGTTCCTGAAGTCGCTCGAGCTCAGCCCCGAGCAGTTCTGGAACATCCTTTCCAGCCGCCGCACCCTGAATGCGCTCCGCGTCTCGTTCGGCCTTGCCTTTGCGGCGGCCTGCGTCAATCTCGTGATGGGCAGCATCATCGTCTGGGCGCTGGTGCGCTACCGGTTTCCCGGCCGGCGTTTGTTCGACGCCATCGTCGATGTGCCGTTCGCGCTGCCCACCGCGGTCGCCGGCGTCGCGCTGACGGCGTTGTTCGCCGAAAAGGGCTGGCTCGGCGCGCCGCTCGCCGCACTCGGCATCAAGGTCGCCTTCACGCCGGTCGGCATCTTCATCGCCATGATCTTCATCGGCATTCCCTTCGTGGTGCGCACCGTGCAGCCGGTGCTGCAGGACCTCGACCCCGAGATCGAGGAGGCTGCGGGTAGCCTCGGCGCCAGCCGCTGGCAGACCATCATCCGCGTCATCCTGCCCTCGCTCGCGCCGGCGCTGCTCACCGGGCTTGCGCTCGCCTTCGCCCGCGCGGTTGGTGAATACGGCTCGGTGATCTTCATCGCCGGCAATCTGCCGAATCTTTCCGAGATCGCACCGCTGCTGATCGTGATCCGGCTCTCCGAATTCCGCTACGCCGATGCGACCGCCATCGCGGTGGTCATGCTCGTCGTGTCCTTCGTCATCATCTTCGCCGTCAACCGGCTCCAGCGCTGGGCGCAGCGCCGGATTCCGGCGCGCTGAGGGCGGATCATGACGATGCAGATCGCAGATTCTCTCTCGCTGTCGTCGCCGGATGCGCGCGCACGTGCACACGCGGCCGCGGCGCGCGACAGCCTGCGCACCGAGCCGCGAGCGGTGCGCGCGATCATCATCGCGCTCGCGGTGCTATTCCTGTCCGTCTTCGTTGTGCTGCCGCTGGTCGTGGTGTTTGCGCAGGCGTTCTCGCGAGGCGCTCTGGCTTATTTCGCCGCACTCGCCGAGCCGGAAGCGTTGTCCGCGATCAAGCTGACGCTGGTGGTGGCGGCAATCTCGGTCGGCCTCAATCTCGTGTTCGGCCTCGTCGCCGCATGGGCGATTGCGAAGTTCGAATTCAGGGGAAAGACCTTCCTGATCACGCTGATCGACCTGCCGTTCTCGGTCAGCCCGGTGATTTCCGGCCTTGTCTTCGTGCTGCTGTTCGGTGCGCAGGGCTATTTCGGCAGCTGGCTGCGGGATCATGACATCCAGATCCTGTTCGCGGTACCCGGCATCGCGCTCGCCACCACCTTTGTCACGTTCCCGTTCGTGGCGCGCGCGCTGATCCCCTTGATGCAGGAGCAGGGCACGCAGGAGGAGGAGGCCGCGATCTCGCTCGGCGCCTCCGGCCTGCAAACCTTCTTCCGCGTCACGCTGCCCAACATCAAATGGGGCGTGCTCTATGGCGTCCTGCTCTGCAATGCGCGCGCGATGGGCGAGTTCGGCGCGGTCTCCGTCGTCTCCGGCCACATCCGCGGCGAGACCAACACCATGCCGCTGCTGGTCGAGATTCTCTATAACGAGTACCAGTTCGTCGCTGCGTTTGCGATCGCCTCGCTGCTGGCGATGCTGGCGCTGATCACGCTGATCGCCAAGACCATTCTTGAACGCCACCTCGACGAAGGACACGACGTCAATGACCATTGAAGTCAGAAATCTCGTCAAGACGTTCGGCAGCTTTAAAGCGCTCGACGGCGTCGACCTCAAGGTCGACAATGGCGAGCTGCTGGCGCTGCTCGGTCCCTCCGGCTCGGGCAAGACCACGCTGCTGCGGATCATCGCCGGACTCGACTGGCCGGATTCCGGCGACGTCTCCTTCAACGGCGAGGACGCGCTGGCGCAGGGCGCGCGCGAACGTCACGTCGGCTTCGTGTTCCAGCACTACGCGCTGTTCCGCCACATGAGCGTGTTCGAGAACGTCGCGTTTGGCCTGCGCGTACAGCCCCGCGCGGTCCGCAAGGATGAGTCCGCCATCCGTGTACGCGTCAAAGAGTTGCTCGACCTCGTGCAGCTCGACTGGCTCGCCGACCGCTATCCGAGCCAGCTTTCCGGTGGCCAGCGCCAGCGCATCGCGCTCGCCCGCGCGCTCGCGATCGAGCCGCGCATCCTGTTGCTCGACGAGCCGTTCGGTGCGCTCGACGCGAAGGTGCGGAAAGAACTTCGCCGATGGCTGCGCTCGCTGCATCACGAGATCAACGTCACCTCGATCTTCGTCACCCACGACCAGGAGGAGGCGCTGGAAGTCGCCAACCGCGTCGTGGTGATGGACAAGGGAAGGATCGAGCAGATCGGCTCGCCCGACGATGTCTACGAGACCCCGGCGACCGCGTTCGTCCACGGCTTCATCGGCGAATCCATCGAGCTCCCGGTGCAGATCGAAGGCGGCGTGATCAGGCTCGGCGACCGGCCGCTGCTGCTGGCAGCGGACGGCCTTGCGCCTGGCGCGTCAAGACTGTTCGTGCGGCGACATGACATGCTGGTCGGTCCGCCTGGCAGCGGCGCCTTCGAGGGCACGGTTCAGCACGTGCGCAATTTCGGCCCGGTGCAGCGCGCCGAGATCGGCCTGTCGGGCGGCGAAACCATTGAGATCGACGCCCCTCGCGACAAGGAACTGCGCACCGGCGACACCATCGGCCTCGAGCCCCGCCGCTACCGGATCTTTGCCGGCTAGAAATCTTCCGTCGTTCCGGGGCGCGCGTCAGCGCGAAGCCGGAATCTCGAGGTTATGGCGCAAGATTCCGGGTTCAGTGCTGCGTACTGCCCCGGAATGACAGCTACGATTTTCCTCAAAATTCACCTTTCAGCCACGGTTGGTATGCAACAACGGCCCCTCATTTGGGGGTCCCGATTCATGCGCGCTGCGGCCGCAATTCTCATTCTTTTGCTGCTCGCCGGCTGCGCCGGCAATGAGCCGCCGGTCCAGCAGCCGTCGATGTATGCCGATATGGCTGTGCCCGGCGCCCAGCTCGATGCGCAGGCCGCCGCGGTGATGATCTCGCAATACCGCCAGAACAACATGCTCGGTACCGTCGTGGTCGATCCCGATTTGATGCGGCTCGCCGAATCCCAATCCCAGGCCATGGCGGCGGCCAACAAGATGGACCATGACGTCCGCGCGCCCCTGGCCAAGCGCCTTGTCGCCGGCGGCTACCCCGCGACCGTGGCGGTCGAGAACATCTCGGCCGGCTATCATACGCTGGCCGAAGCGTTTTCCGGCTGGCGCGACTCGCCTCCGCACCGTGCCAACATGCTCAAGAGCGGTGTCACAAAACTGGGAATAGCGGCGAGCTATGCTCCGGGCACCAAATACAAGGTGTTCTGGACCATGATCCTGGCCTCGACGGAACGATAAGCCAGACTTGATGCCGGGATGCATTGACGCCGCCGCGAAACTGTCGCCACGGTGGCTTGCCATTGCTATTGTTCCCTTATGACCGATCATAGCCCGGAATCCGCCAGCGTCCCCGCGAATGCGCAACGCGTCCTGGTCCTCCAGGGCGGCGGCGCGCTCGGCTCGTACCAAGCCGGCGCCTATCAGGCGCTGTGCGGCTCCGGTTTCGAGCCGGAATGGGTCGCCGGCATCTCGATCGGCGCGGTCAACGCCGCCATCATCGCCGGCAACGAGGGCCACACCCGCGTCAAGCGCCTGAAGGAATTCTGGGAGATGGTGTCCGCGCCGGTGCCGTGGAAACCGATCGGCAAGAGCGACCACAGCCGCGAGCTGTTCAACTCGACCAGCGCCGCACTGATCGCGACCTTCGGCGTACCCGGCTTCTTCGTCCCGCGCGTCCCGCCCGCGCCGCTCTGGCCGCCGGGCCATCCCGAAGCCGAAAGCTATTACGACACTGCGCCGCTGAAGAAGACGCTGGAGCGCCTGGTCGATTTCGACCGCATCAACGACGTCAAGACCCGCCTGTCGGTCGGCGCGGTCAGCGTCACCTCGGGCAACTTTAGATATTTCGACAATTACGAGTTCAAGAAGCTCGGCAAGAAAATCGGCCCCGAGCACATCATGGCTTCCGGTGCGCTGCCGCCAGGCTTCCCGTCCGTGGTGATCGACGGCGAGCATTACTGGGACGGCGGCATCGCCTCCAACACGCCGCTCGACTACGTGCTCGATGCCGAGGTCGATCGCGACATGCTAATCTTTCAGGTCGACCTGTTCAGTGCGCGCGGCGACCTGCCGAATTCGCTGCTCGAGGCCGCCGAGCGCGAGAAGGACATCCGCTTCTCCAGCCGCACGCGGATGAACACCGACAAGAACAAGCAGATCCACAATGCCCGCCGGGCCGTGCGCGACCTGATTTCCAAACTGCCCGATTATCTCAGGAACGACCCTTCCGTCGAGTTCCTTGCGAAGGCATCTCGTGAGAGCACGGTCACCGTGGTGCATCTGATCTACCGCAGCAAGAACTACGAATCCTCGTCCAAGGATTACGACTTCTCGCATGTCGCCATGGTCGAGCATTGGGAGGCCGGCGTGCGCGACGTGCATCTGTCGATGCGCCACAAGGACTGGCTCGAGCAGCCGCAATCCGGCGAGACCATGGTGACCTACGATCTCACGGGGGACGTCACCCCGGCAAAAAGGAGCGAATAAGATGGGTACTCTCTCAGGCAAGAACGCCGTCGTGACCGGTTCGACCAGCGGCATCGGGCTTGCTTATGCGCGCGCCTTCGCCGCCGCCGGCGCTAACGTCGTCATCAACGGCTTCGGCTCCCCTGAAGACATCGAGAAGGAACGTTCGAAGATCGAGTCCGATTTCGGTGTGAAGGCGGTCTACTCGCCCGCCGACATGACCAAGCCGGCCGAGATCGCGCAGATGATCGCGCTCGGCGAGAAGACCTTCGGCTCGGTCGACATCCTCGTCAACAATGCCGGCATCCAGTTCGTCTCGCCGATCGAGGAATTCCCCCCGGAGAAGTGGGACCAGATCATCGCGATCAACCTGTCTTCGGCCTTCCATGCCATCCGCGCCGTCGTCCCCGGCATGAAGAAGAAGGGTTGGGGCCGCATCATCAATACCGCCTCGGCGCACTCCCTGGTCGCGTCGCCGTTCAAGTCGGCTTACGTGTCGGCCAAGCACGGCATCGCCGGCCTGACCAAAACCGTGGCGCTGGAAGTGGCGACCCACAAGATCACCTGCAACTGCATCAGCCCGGGCTATGTCTGGACGCCGCTGGTGGAGAAGCAGATTCCCGACACCATGAAAGCGCGCAACCTGACGCGCGAGCAAGTCATCAACGACGTGCTGCTCGACGCGCAGCCGACCAAGGAGTTCGTCACCTCCGAGCAGGTCGCCGCGCTCGCTTTGTTCCTGTGCGGCGACGATGCCGCGCAGATCACCGGCACCAACCTGTCAATCGATGGTGGTTGGACCGCGGAGTAATTTCGCACTCTGTCATGCCCCGGCTTGCCGCCTTCGCTGAAGCTTCGGCGTGCCGAGCGCTCGTGCAGGCCTTGGCGGAGCCGGGACCGGGGCATCCAATACGCCGCGGCGGAAGTTGCAAGAGCGAGTTCACCAACGTGAGCCTCCGGAATACTGGGCGGATTCAACCGCTCGTCGCAACACTTCAGCAAAGGAGGTTGCGATGGAGAACTATGTGCGATCAGGTCGGCCCGAGAGGCCCTACGAAGGCATTACAGACCGTTCTGGGCTGCGATTGCTTCGGGACGATCGAGCGAGGATGCTGCGGTTGAGGCCGGGGTGTCGCCGGCGATCGGAGTACGCTGGTTCCGGAGGGCAGGCGGTATGCCGCCAACACATTTATCGCGGTCGTCCAAGCCTGCATCGGAGCGCTACCTCTCGTTCGCGGAACGTGAGGAGATTGCCATCCTGCGTGCACAGGGTCATGGGGTGCGAGCCATCGCTCGTCGGCTCGATCGGCTTCCATGCACGATCTCTCGTGAACTCCGGCGCAATGTGGCGCGCCGCCACGGTGCTCCAGAGTACCGAGCGACCACAGCACAATGGCACGCTGATCGGTCTGCCCGACGGCCCAAGTTGGCGAAGTTGGTAGTCAATCCGGCCCTGCGGGATTATGTGCAGGACAGGCTTGCCGGTATGATCGCCAAGCCGAACGGGGAACTCCTCGTTGGCCCGAAGGTCGTGTGGAAGGGACGCCGGGCTGTGCATCGGCAAAACCGACGCTGGGCGAGGGCATGGAGCCCCGAACAGATTCCTCGGCGACTTCGGCTCGACTTTCCCGAGGATGAGGCGATGCGCATCAGTCACGAGGCGATCTATCAGGCGCTTTATGTGCAGGGTCGAGGAGCTTTGCGCCGCGAACTGACGGCCTGCTTGCGCACCGGGCGGGCATTGCGGATGCCGAGAGCGCGCGTCCGTAAAGGCCGAAGCTTCATTCCTTCCGAGATCATGATCAGTCAGCGTCCGGCGGAGGCCGCTGATCGAGCGGTGCCGGGCCACTGGGAAGGTGACCTCATTATGGGTCTGGGAAGCTCCGCGATCGGCACCCTGGTGGAGCGTACGACCCGTTTTACCATCCTGTTGCATCTGCCGCGTATGACGGACCAGGAACGGGAAGCTGGGGTGAAAGGATCTGCACTCGCCGGACATGGCGCTGAAGCCGTGCGCGACGCCATCACCCGCGCAATCTTCACCATGCCCGAGCAACTGCGCCGGTCGCTGACCTGGGATCAAGGAGCTGAGTTGGCTCAGCATGCACGTCTGAGAATTGACGCAGGCGTGCAGGTCTACTTCTGCGACCCTCATAGCCCATGGCAGCGCGGCACCAACGAGAACACCAATGGGTTGCTGCGCCAGTACTTTCCCAAAGGGACCGATCTCAGCATGCACAACGCCGATGACCTTGAGGGCGTCGCTCTTGCTCTCAATACCAGGCCTAGGAAAACCCTGGGCTGGAAAACACCAGCGGAAACTCTCGACCAATTGCTCCGAGTGAGCGATACACAGCATGTTGCGACGAGCGATTGAATGCGCCCTGGATCGCCCGGTCAAGCCGGGCGATGACGGGAGAACGGGGCGGCCGTTTTCCGACTCAATGGCCCCAGGCCAGTGCCGTCACGAATGCCGAGGACAGGTTCAGCTCTGCAAACATGATCTTGCCGGCGACCAGGAACAGCACGCAGGCAAGCGTCAGGCGCAGCACTGTCTCGGGGACGCGCGTCGCGCTGAAGCTGCCGACGACGATGCCGGGCAGCGAGCCCAGCAGCAGCACGCCCATCAGCCCCCAATCGACATCGCCGAGCGCCCAATGTCCCATGCCTGCGACCAGGGTCAGCGGCACCGCGTGGGCGATGTCGGAGCCGACGATGGTTGCAATCGGCTGACGCGGGTAGAGCAGCAGCAGCACGCTCACGCCGACCGCGCCGGCGCCGACCGATGAGATCGAGACCAGCACGCCGAGCACGATGCCGGTGACCACGGTTGCGATCGCAGTGGTGCGCTCGTCGACCTGCTCGAGACGATTGCGGTAGCGCTCCATGATCGACTTGCGGAAGATCAGCGACGTCGCGGTCAGCACCAGCGCGAAGCACAGCACGAGATTGACGAGGCTGCGCTCGGAATCGTTTTTGAGGTCGAGCTTCCACAGCACCAGCAGCGTCAGCGCGCTGGCTGGAATGCTGCCGCCGGCCAGCCGCAGCACCGCCGGCCAGTGCACGCTGCGCGACCAGCCATGCACCACGCTGCCGCCGGTCTTGGTGGCAGCGGCATAGAGCAGGTCGGTGCCGACGGCTGTTGCGGGATGGACGCCGAACAGCAGGATCAGCAGCGGCGTCATCAACGAGCCGCCGCCCACGCCGGTCATCCCGACAAGCAGGCCGACGCCAAATCCGGAGGCGACATAGAGCGGATCGATCATGTCCGGGGAATCTTAGGTTCATCTCGTCGGTTGGGCAATACGACGTAGAATAAACTTTCCCTGGGGCGCAACTGGTTGGGACGGAATAAGAAAAATCGTGCTGTCGGCTATGAACGGGTGGGAGTTTCGTCTCCTTCTCCAGCATGCCGCAAAGGAACCGTTCCCCAGCCAGCAGGCGAGCGCAGGCGCGTGGCGGCTAGTTCCCAAACGCCAGCACGTGCAGGCCCAGCCGTTGCCGCACGATCCAGAACAGCAGCACCGTCTCGAAGGTGAGCGAGATCGAGGTCGCAGCCGCGGCGCCATGGCCGCCGTAGCGCGGCACCAGCGCGACGCAGAGCACGACATTCATCGCGAAGGCGAACGCGTAGGCGAGCGCGCAGATCTTCTGCTGGCCGAGCATGTTGAGCAGGCGTTCGACCGGGCCGATCGCGGCGCGCACGACGAGGCCGATCGCGGCGACGAACATGATGTCGTAGCCGACCACAAATTGCGGCCCGAACAGCCAGAGCAGTGGCTTGCCGAGCCCGAGCAGCACGGCGGTCGCGGCCAGCGACGGCCAGAACGTCCAGTTGATGGCGTGCGCCACGTAAGCCGACAGGCGCGCCTTGTCGCCGCTTGCATTGTACTCGGCGAAGCGATGCGCCGTCGTCGCCGACATCGCGTAGTGGATGAAGGACACCAGCGCCAGCGTCTTCACCACCGCGAAGTAGACACCAACCTCGTCGGACGGGCGGAATTGCTGCAGCACCAGCACGTCGGTGTAGGACAGTAGCAGGTAGAAACTCTCAACCAGCAGGATCGGCAGCGACACCGCGAGCCAGCCGCCGACGTCGTAGGCCTTGGGGCCCGGCTCGATGTGATCGGCGAGCTTGCGGTTCAGCACCACCATCTGCCCGGCCATCGCGATCCACACGGCGCCGGCGCTCGCGACCATCGCGGCGACCGCGCCGAGATGATAGCCGAGCAGGAAGGCGCTGGCCGTGATGCCGATGATCAGCGCCTGGCGGATGATGAATTGCGGCATCAGGCCGAGTTGCATCCAGTCATGCGAGCGCGCGATGCCGTCCTGGGTGTTGGCGACCACGAAGGCGGGCAGCGTCATGCAGCCGATATAGAGCGGCAGTTCCTCGGCGGGGTTGATCCAGGGCGACAGCAATTTCACGACGCCGGCAAGGGCGAGCGACACCAGTGCGGAGACAGCAAAGGTCAGCCAGCGGCTGCCGGAGAGAAAACCCCGCAGCAGCGCGTGCTCGCCGCTGGTGCGGTACTCCGGGATGATCTTTTGCGCGGAGGCGGAGATGCCGAAATCCATCATGCTGCCGAGCAGCAGCACCCAGGTCCAGACATAGACATAGATGCCATAGTCGGAGGTGCCCATCCAGCGCGCGAGCAAGACCTGCGACAAATAGGCGAGCCCTGCGCTGATCACGCGGATGATGAAGATGGTGCCGGCCAGCCGCCGCGTCAGCGATGCCTCGCTCGATCCGCCCGAAAGCCTGGCCCGCAGCCGCGCGATAAGCCCGGCCGGTCCGGTCGTTGCGGGTTCTGCATCCATCACGGCCAAGTCGGGATCCCCACGGCGTCGCGCATGCTGCGGCAGGCTTGATGCGGTCGCCTTGGGGAATAGCAACCATTCGTTAAGATTCGGTTGGGTGAGGGAACGCTATCGGCCATCCCCCGCTGTCGTCCCGGACAAGCGCGCCTCAAGCGCGCGCCGATCCGGGAGCCATAATCCCAGGGAGAAGTCGCGGCGCGAGCTGGTAACCCCGGGTCTTCGCCAAACCCAATCCTGTGGCTATGGATCCCGGATCGGCGCTCCGCTTCGCTACGCTTGTCGGGGACGACAGCGGAATGTGGGGAGCCGGAGAGCGACTCGTCTCCCTGGCGTCCTGACTCGGTCGGCACGACAGCTCGGCCTCACTCCAAATTCGTGTTGAACTCGTACGATTTCTCCGGCCCGACCAGCGTGAATTTCAGCGCCGCACCGTCGGCCTTGGCGCCGGGCGGCAATCCGTCGAGCTCGAACGTAAATCGCTTCACGCCCGGCGGGCTCTGGTCGACCGGGACCGGAATCGGTAGTGCCCAATCCGGCGTTGGCCCTTCCACGAACAGATTGACCTTGCGCGTATCGGGCACGGCCACGTCGACCACCACGTTCTTGGGCCCGTCGCGCTTGACGTCGCGAATGGTCAGCGGATTGGGATCGCCGACATTGGCCGGCTTCGGCACCGTGTCCAGCGCAGCACGCAGGTTCGCGTCCTCGGTCGAGGCGACGTTGTTGAAGCCGAGCTCGGCATGGGCCTCGACGGGAATGCAGAGCTTTTCGCACACCGCGTAGTTGATCTCGGCGCGCAGCGTCACCGGCTTGTCGGCCGCCTTGGGCACGATGCGCAACGGCAGCACGACCTGGCCGTGATAGCCGATCGAGTGGCCGCCCGCGCCGTCATCGAATTTTTCCGGCGCCGGCCACATCACTGTCACCGCATCGACATTATCCGATTTCGAGAAGTCGAACCGCGGCGGAACGCCGGAATCGCCCGGCATGCGCCAATAGGTCTTCCATCCCGGCTGGATCTGGAAGGCGATACCGCCGAGCAGGACCGTGCCGCTGCGCGATCCCGCGAGCAGCCGCACCGCGGAATGTCCGTCGCGCTGCCAGGGCGAAGCGTCATCGGCTTGGGCTGCCAACGCCAGCGTCGACGCAAGCAGGGTTGTCGCGACACCAATCGCCGCACGCAGGGGAACTCTTGTCAGCATGGCACGTCTTTACAGGGTCACCCCAGGGCAAACCATTGAATTGCTTGTGATGGATGCACTTCAATCAGGCCTCTGCAAGTCTTGGCCTACAAGCCTTGATTTGACAGCGGCCCGGCCCGACATCAGGATAGGAATTGAAACCGGAGTGCTTCACCGATGGCTCCTACAGGCAAAAGGACGGGCGAAAGCACCCGCAGCGCGAGCCCCGGGCTCCCCAGTTCGGCCGGTTATCTTGACGGCCGGCTTCTGATCGCCATGCCCGTGATGGGCGATTCCCGCTTTGAGCGCTCGGTGATCTATCTCTGCGCGCATTCGGCCGAAGGCGCGATGGGCATCATCGTCAACCAGCCGGCCGGCAGCATCGACTTCCCCGAGCTCTTGCAGCAGCTCGGCATCATCAAGAAGGGCGAGCACATCAAGCTGCCCGGCAACGCCGAGACCATGAAGGTCCTGCAGGGTGGCCCCGTCGACACCGGCCGCGGCTTCGTGCTGCATTCGAGCGATTTCTACATCGAGAAGGCAACGCTGCGCATCGATGACGGGGTCTGCCTCACCGCGACCGTCGACATCCTGCGCGCGATCGCCAACGGCTCCGGCCCCAAGCACGCCATCCTCGCGCTCGGCTATGCCGGCTGGGCGCCGGGCCAGCTCGAGACCGAGATCCAGAGCAACGGCTGGCTGCATTGCGACGCCGATGCCGACCTGATCTTCGGCGACGACGTCGAGGAGAAGTACGGCCGCGCCCTGCGCAAGATCGGCATCGACCCCGGCATGCTCTCGAACGAGGCGGGGCACGCGTAGCTGGCGCTGTCCCGACGTATCGCGTGTCCTGCGCCACCCTCCACTGTCATGCCCGGCTTGTCCGGGGCATCCAGTACGCCGCGGCCCATCGATTCCATCACAATTGTCTCGGAGTACTGGATCGCCCGGTCAAGCCGGGCGATGACGCCGGTTGCTAAGGGGGGAGCCTACTCCGCCGCCTGCTGCTGCACCGTCGGCTCGGTTCCCGCCACCGTCGCCCGGCGCATGTCGCGCGGCTGGGACTGGTCGTAGCGGCGGACGCGGTGCATGGTCTGGCGGTTGTCCCACATCACGAGGTCATGCAGCTTCCATTGGTGGACGTAGACGAACTCTGCTTGCGTCGCGTGCTCGTTGAGATCGCGCAGCAACAGCCGTCCTTCGGGCACGCTCATGCCGACGACCTTGCCGGCATGTGAGGACAGATACAGCGACTTGCGGCGATGCACCGGATGCGTCCGCACCAGCCGCTGCAGCACCGGCTTGAACATCTCCTTCTCTTCGTCCGTGTACTCGGTGAAGCCGAGCGATCCCCGCGAATACATCAGCGAGTGCTCGCAGACGAGATCCTCGATCTCCGCCTTGGTTTCATCGTCAAGCGCGTCATAGGCGGCGCGCATGTCGGCGAATTCGGTGTTGCCGCCCTTCGGGTTCACCACGCGCGCCGACAGCAGCGAGAATTTTGCCGGGATCGGGCGGAACGAGCTGTCGGAATGCCACAGGCAGTTGCCGAGATTGAACAGATGCGTGCGGCTGTCTTTCGCAAGCGGCTTGCCGTCCTTGCCGAGATTGGAGACGTCGTTGAGGCCGGACTGGAGCCGGTAATCCTTTTCCTTGGTGATGTTTCCGCCGCGCGCGTCCTCGCGCGGGCCGAAATTCAGCGCAAAGGCCATCTGCTGCTCGTCGGTGATGTCCTGGTCGTGGAAGACGAGCACGGCATATTTGTCCATGGCGGCCTCGACGTCTCGCGCCTCATCCGGCGTAAGCGGCTTTCGCAGGTCGAGGCCCGAAACCTCGCCGACAAAATGCTTTTGAAGCTGCCGGATGGCGATCGTCATGGTGTTTTCTCCCGCAGGGTGCGAGCGGTTGGTCCCGCTCTGTCGGTGAAAAAGCTACTCCGGCACTAGCGGATGTCAACGCTCGGCGTGCATAGCTCTCACGCGTTGCGTGCCATCAACCCGCCGTCGACGGGGATCACCGCGCCCGTCAGGAACGACGCCGCCGGCAAACAAAGGCTCAGCGTCATATGCGCGACCTCTTCCGGGTCGCCGTAGCGGCCAAGTGCAGTGCGGCGCTTGGCGTAGATGGTCTTGTGCTCCTCGGAGATGCGGTCGGTTATGGCGGTGCGGATCGGCCCCGGGCATATGCAGTTGACGGTGATACCTTCGCGGCCCAGCTCGACGGCAAGCGAACGCGTGAGGCTCGCGACGCCCCCCTTCGCCGCCGAATAGGGGCTGTGCAGTGCGGTGGCGCCGAGCGCCTCGGTCGAGGCGATGTTGACGATGCGCGGGCTCTTCGACTTGCGCAAATGCGGCAGCGCGGCGCGGATGATGCGCGGATGCGCCGTCAGCATCACCGCGATGCCCCTGGCCCAGGCGTCCTCATAGGTCTCGTCGTCGATCGCGACGCGCACGGAGAGGCCGGCATTGTTGACGACGACATCGAGCCCGCCGAAATGCGCGGCGACATCATTGACCACGCGCTTGATCTCGCTCGCATCGGCGACGTCGAGCTTCCAGGCCTTCGCGGCTCCGCCGCTCGCCGCGATCTCCTTGGCCACGGCTAGCGCGCCTTGCTCGTCAAAATCGGTGACGGCGACGTTCGCGCCTTCGCCCGCAAACACGCGCGCGGTCGCGCGCCCCATGCCGCTGGCCGCGCCGGTGACGAGAACGGTCAGGCCCTTCACGGACCGGCTGAGCTGTTTGAACCCGGACATGCTGTTTCCCCGCGGCGTCTTGCTTCTTGTTCTGAGATCGATGAGGCTGGCATCGATCCGCAGACAGGTCAAACCAGCACAACAAAGGGGAGGCTGCGATGGCGAACGAGCTCGATTTTTCAGGCAGGCAGGTGCTGGTCGTCGGCGGTTCCAGCGGCATCGGCAACGGCATCGCGCAAGCGTTTCGTGCGAGGGGCGCTAGCGTGGCGGTTTGCGGCACGCGTGCTCACGCAACGGAATATTCAGCCGGCGAAGGCTCCGATCTCACCGGCCTTGCTTACGCGCAGCTCGATGTCAGCAACGCGAGCGCGATCGAAGCATTCAAGCCGTCGTTCGAGCGGCTCGACGTCCTCGTGCTCGCGCAGGGCGCGGTGATCTATCGCCGCGGCGAATTCGAGATGGCTGGCTTCCGCAAGGTCGTCGAGGTCAATCTGATGAGCCTGATGGCGTGCGCAACCCGTTTCCATTCCATGCTGCGGGATGCCAAGGGCGCGCTGATCATGGTGTCCTCCACCGCGGCCTATCATTCCACCATGGGCAATCCCGCCTACAATGCCTCGAAGACCGGCGCGGTCGGATTGACGCGGACGCTCGGCGAGGCTTGGGCCGAGGACGGCATCCGCGTCAACGGCATCGCGCCCGGGCTCGTCGATACCAAGATGACGAAGGTGACCACCGACAATCCCAAGCGGCTCGAAGGTGCATTGTCGCGCATTCCGCTGCGGCGATTGGGCACGCCCGCTGACATGGCGGGCGCCGCGCTGTTCCTGGCCTCGCCGCTGTCGTCCTATATCATCGGCCAGACGCTGGTCGTCGACGGCGGGCTCATTCTCTGAGGGAATTACAAGGAACCGCGCTGCTTCTGATCGGTTACTTCGGCTGATCACCGAGGAGGATTATCATGGACGCGGATCGGATCATTGGGTCGGCCAAGGAAATGGCAGGCGGCGTGGAAGGCACCGTGGGCGAGATGGCGGGGGATGCAAAGACGCAGGCCTCAGGCAAGGCGCGGGAAGCCGCAGGTACGGTGCAGAACCTGTACGGCCAGGCAAAGGACGCGGCGCGTGAAGCCGCAGACACCGCCACCAGCTACGCCAAGGATGCCTATGAGGCGAGCGGCGATACCTTCCGCGACGGCACTCAGGCGCTGTCGAAGAAGGTGCAGGACAATCCGCTCGGCTCGCTTCTGGTCGCCGGCGGCATCGGCTTCGCACTTGCGCTGCTGATGTCGCGCCCGGCACGCCGGCCGCCGCCGTCGCGCTGGCGCTATTACGGCTGAGCCAAAGCTCACGTCTCTCGTGCCCCGGACGCAATGCGGCCTAGGCGATGCGCAGCATCGTCCGGAAACGCTGCATTGCTGAGCCGGGGCCCATTCTTTTCCGAATGCCGTGAGAGGAGCTGAGTCCCGGCTCAGCAGCCTTGCACGCTGCAGCGCGTCCGGGACACGAGACTAGCGGAACATCTCCGCCGAGCGTCCGACATTGCCGGGCGGGCGTGGGATCGCCGGATTGGGATTCGGATTGCGCGGCGCCGGCGCCAATTGCCGCGGCTGCGGCGAGCCGAAGCCGAAGAAATCGCGAATTGACGGCGTGGCCTGCGCGGGCTGCTGCACAACCGGCGGCTTCTTCGGAGCGGGTTTCGGCGGCGCGATCGCCGCGGCGGCACCCGTGCCTGCCGAAGGCGACGCAGCACCGCCATCAGGCGTCGTTGCCGCCATCGGCGTATCGCCCTTGGCCTGCTCGCGGCCGACTTCGCGCCGCGGCCAGGCATAATCGTCGGCACGGCCGGCGGGAGCCGTCAGCGGCTCGCCCTTCACCATGGTCTTTGCGGCGAGCGCATCGACGGCGGCGGGACGCGAGCCCGGTCCGCCCAGCAATTGATCGGTCGAGATCGAGGCCGCGACCAGCGGCACGATCGGGCCGGCCAGCGGCCGCGGCGCCGGCTTGCCGGGCTCGGCGCTGGTGTCGGGCGTCGCCGGCTCGCTCGGCAGCGCGATCGGGCCGGAGCGCCCCGCCAGCAGGCGCGTGATCTCGCGCTCGACATAATGCGCGAGCTTGCGCGCGCCGGCCTTGGTGAAATAGACGCCGTCATAGCTGCGCAGCTGGCGGATCTGGCCTTCGAAGTCGGGGCCCTTCTGCAGGAAGCGGCCGGCTTCATCGACGAAACCGTCCCAAACGTCGACATAGGTGATGCCGGCCTTGGCCGCGCCCTCGCGGTAGAGCGAATCCAGGAACAGCATGTCCGCCGTGCCCCTCGGGCCGCGGATCGCAGGCAGGCCGACCCAGAGCACCGGCGCGCCCTTGGCCTTGAGGACGTTCGCGAGCTCCTCGATCTTCTTGGCGTAGAGCTCGATCCAGCGCTCGTCGCGGAACTCATAGACGCCGCTCGGATTGCGCGCCGTCTTTTCCGGCGCGGCCGCAGGCGTATCGGCGTTGTCGGCATCGTCCTGCGGCAGATCGGTATCGGCCGGCTTGTCGTCGGGTTTGGCGGCGGTGTCCGGCTTGGCATCGCCGGGCTTTGCGTCACCCTGCTTGGCCGATTGCTTGGCGCGCGCGCCCTTGTCGTTCTTCTTGTCTTTGTCTTTGTCGGACTTGTCGGCGACCGGCTCGCGGATCGAGATGCGGTCGTTGAGGCCGAGCATGACGACGATCACGTCAGGCTTCTCGGTCTCGAGGATGCCCTTCGCTGCGGCCGCCCAGTCCGAGGGCTCACCCTTCGGCTGATACTTGATCAGGCCGGACGTCGTCTTGTGCTTACGGATCACGCCCATGTCGGGCTGCTCGTTGTAGGCGTCCTCGAGACCATAGGCGAGCCAGTCCGCCATGGCGTCGCCCATCACCAGCACGTTCTTGTCGGGAATGGCGTCGCGCTTGGCCGGGGCCGGCGCGCGCGAAAAATCCTGGCGCGGCGCCTGCGGCTGTTGCTGCTGGAATGGCGCGAAGAAGTCGCCGCCGAACCAGCCGCCACCGCCGTGGCGCGGGGGCGGAGCCTGGCGCTGCGGCGGTCCGCCGAAACCGGGGAAGTTGAAGAATTGCGCCGAGGCGGGTCCCGCAATCGAGACCAGGATCGCAAGCGCCGTCCCCAGCGCGATCAACGGGCCGGTCTCGGTCAGCGCCTTGAACAGGGACTTCTTCGACATGCGATCTCGGGCACGCGCAATGAGGATCGGGATAGGCTCGATATAGTAACGGAATCAGGCGCCAAACGGGCAGCTTTGGTCGCAGATTCTTTGACCATACACCGGGGAACGGCCATCCCCGTCAAGGCTGCCTGCCAAAATCCCTGTTCAGGGTTACTTTCGGCGCGATTTCAGCGCCCGCGCAGCCGGTCCAGCACGTCGGAGGAGGCAAATCCGTCGGCGGGGACCCCGATCGAGGCTTGGAAATTGCGCAGGGCCTCCCGGGTTTGGCCGCCGAACTGGCCATCCGGCGTGCCCTTATAGAAGCCGCGCTGGGCCAGGAGCTGCTGGAGTTCCAGGCGTTCGTTGCGGGACAATTCGCGCTCCTGCCGGGGCCAGGGCTGCACGAAGGGCGCCCCGCCGCGCAGCCGGTCGGCGAAATGCCCGATCGCCAGCGCATAGGCCTCGGCCGGGTTGTATTTCATGATGACGCGGAAGTTCTGCAGCATCAGGAAGCCGGGGCCCTGCGCGCCCGCCGGCGCCAGCAGATAGGCCTTCTCGGCCGGATGCGGAAAGGGCTGGTTGGTTGCGCGCTTGAGCCCGAGCTTCTCCCATTGCGCGATCGTCATCGCCTTGGCGCGATCGGCCAGCATGTAGTTGAAGCCCTGGGGCACCACGACCTCAAAGCCCCAGGTCTGGCCGGCCTGCCAGCCGTCCTTCTTCAGATTGTTGGCGGTCGAGGCGATCAGGTCGGCGGGATTGTCGACGACGTCGCGCCTTCCGTCGCCATCGCCGTCCACGGCAAAGCGCTTGAACGCGGTCGGCATGAACTGGGTCGGGCCGAACGCGCCGGCCCAGGAGCCTCGCATCTGTTCGGGCCCGAGATCGCCCCGGTTGAGGATCTCCAGCGCCGAGAGGAACTCGTCCTTGAAATAGGCTTGGCGGCGGCCGATGCAGGCGAGCGTCGCGGTCGATTGCAGCACGCTGCGGTCGCCCATCTGCGTCGAGTAATTGGACTCGATGCCCCAGATCGCGGCGATGATATAGCGATCGACGCCAGTGGCCTTCTCCGTGGCGTCGAACTGCGCCTTGTATTGCGCGAGCACCTCGCGGCCTCTCGCGAGGCGGTTGTCGTTCACGAGGATGTCGAGATAGTCCCAGATCGATTTCGTAAATTCCGGTTGCGAGTCCATCAGGTCCATAATGCGCAGGTCAGGCGAGAGCCCGGCCGTGAAGCGCTGGAAATTCTCCTGCGTGATGCCGCGCCGCGCGGCATCGGGCCACATCCCGGCGACGCAATTGTCAAAATTGGAGGCGGCCTCGCGGATCGCCGCGGCCGTCATCAGCGGATGGCCGGAGGCGCCGTCCTCGCCGCTCCAGGGCAACGCTCCCGTCTGGGCGCCGCCGGGCGCAGGCTGCGATGGCGCGGGATCGGAGCCGGAGAAAATGCCGCCGAACAGGTTGGAGAGGCCGTTTTGCGACTGGGCGTTCACGCTGGTTGGCATCAGCAAGACGGCCGCGACGATTGTCGCGTTGGTCACAAATCCAGCACGCTTCGCCAGCGCTGCCATCGATTGCATCATACCTCACGCGTCCGGCCAGAAATCCGTCCTCAGAAGGCCCGGTACCGGTTGCCAATAGCTTAACAAAGGTGAAATTTTGTTGGCTGCTTTTTTCTTAACTCTGTGCGCGAGAGGCCCCACATCCGCCTTTGTTGGCGGCTGCAAACAGGCTAGCAAGGTGCCATTGCTCCCGCCACAGATGTCCTCAGGTATTCGATCGCTCCCATGAAAATTCGCAAAGCCGTATTCCCCGTCGCCGGCCTCGGCACCCGCGTGCTGCCCGCCACCAAGGCGATGCCGAAGGAAATGCTGACCATCGTCGACAAGCCGCTGATCCAGTACGTCTATGACGAAGCGCGGGAAGCCGGCATCGAGCACTTCATCTTCGTCACCGGCCGCAACAAAAATGTCATCGAAGATCATTTCGACAAGATGTTCGAGCTCGACGCAACGCTCGCTGCACGCGGCAAGAAGGCCGAGCAGGAAATTCTGGCGCAGAACCAGCCGGAAGCCGGCGCGGTCAGCTTCACCCGCCAGCAGGCGCCGCTCGGCCTTGGCCATGCGGTCTGGTGCGCGCGCGACATCGTCGGCAACGAGCCGTTCGCGGTGGTGCTGCCCGACGAGCTCGTGCTCAACACGCCCGGCTGCCTGAAGCAGATGATCGAGACGGCGGCCTCGCTCGGCGAGAAATCCAATCTGATCGCGGTCGAGGCGGTGCCCGACCATCTCACCCACCAATACGGCATCTGCGGCGTCGGAAAACGCAACGGCAAGATGTTCGAGGTCGAGGGCATGGTCGAGAAGCCGGCCAAGGGCACCGCGCCCTCCAATCTCTCGATCACCGGCCGCTACATCCTCCAGCCGGAGATCTTCAAGATCCTGGAGACCCAGGAGCGCGGCGCCGGCGGCGAGATCCAGCTTACCGACGCCATGATCGGCCTCGCCAAGTCGCAAAAGTTCTACGGCGTCGAGTTCGAGGGCGAGCGCCATGATTGCGGCTCCAAGCCCGGCTTCCTCCGCGCCAACATCGCCTACGGCCTGAAGCGGCCGGAGCTGCGCGATGGGCTGATCGCGGAGATGAAGAAATATCTGGGGCAGTAGCCGCTGCACATTCCGCTGTCGTCCCTGCCTAGTGCGCAATTGCGCACGGGGCGCAGGGACCCCATACCGCGGAATCTATCCATTGTGTTCGGTAGCAGTATCGAACGACGAGTCTTCGCCAACCTCTTCCCTGTGGTTATGGGTCCCTGCGTTCGCAGGGGCGACACCGATGCTGTGTTCGTTGCCCCTGGCAACGACAGCCTAAATCACGCCGCCAGCGACAGGGCCGGCAGGCTCGCCACAACCGATTGGTTGCGCCCATTCGCTTTCGCGGCATAGAGCGCCTTGTCGGCGGCGGCGACCAGGATCGACCACTCCATGCCGCTCGTGGGGACGAGGCTCGCGATGCCGCAGGAGACCGTCGAGGTCGCCTGGTCGTCGGACCAGCCCTGCACCTTGGCGCGGATCGTCTCGGCGACCTTGAAGGCATCGGTGGCCGACGTGTTCGGCAGCAGCACGGCGAACTCCTCGCCGCCATAGCGCGCGGCGCAGTCGCCGGCGCGGCTCACCGAATCCGAGATGCAGATGGCGATGCCGACCAGCACCTGGTCGCCGGCCTGGTGGCCGAACGTGTCGTTGTAGGCCTTGAAGTGATCGGCATCGATCATCAAGAGCGCGATCGGCGTCCTCTGGCGCATCGCGCGCCGCCATTCGACGTCAATGACGGCATCGAACTTGCGGCGGTTCTTCAGCCCGGTGAGCGCATCCGTCGTCGCCATCTCCTCGAGCTTGCGCTCGGCCGCGGCGCGCCGGCCGATCTCGCGCGCGAGCACGAGCGTCGATGCCAGCACGAACACCACCAGCGCCAGCACCACCGCGCCGATCCGTAACGCCTCCTTCTGCCAGAGCGCGAACACCGCGGCGAGCGGCTTGCCCGCGACCACGAACAGCGGTCCGGCATCGCCGCTGCGGACATAGAGCCGTGCCGTCGGATCGATCGGGCCCTGTCCCGAATAGGCAGTGCCGACCTGGAGATTGTCGGCCTTCCAGCTCTGGCGGTCGTTCAGGTTCCTGCCGATGATGTCGAGGTCGAACGGCCGCCGCATCATGATGGTGCGGTCGCGCCTCAGCACGGTGATGGTGTCGTCGGGGTCGAGGTTCAGCCGCTCGAACAATTCGTGGAAATAGCTGAAGCGGATCGAGCCGGCGACGACCCCCATGAAGCCGCCGTCGGTGTCGCTGATGCGCCGGCTCAGCACGATCGAATAGGCGCCGCGGAACAGCATCGGCCGGCTGATGAAGAGACCGGCGTCGGGATTGTCCCGATGGATTTTGAAATAATCCTCATCGCTGCGGTTCTCCGGCACCGGGTCGAGCGTGGAGGCGTCGATGCTCAGCCCGCCGTCGGCATCGTACACCTGGATCGCGCCGAAATGCCTCGCCGTGGTCGCATGGTCGAACAGGATCAGCTGGCGGACCGGCTTGGAGACGGTGACGAGCTCCGGCACGAGCATGTTGCTGGCGACCGCCTTTAGCGACAGATCGTAGATCTCGATATTGCGGCTGATGTCGGCTTCGATGGAGGTCGCGAGGTTCTCCAGCGTCTGGCTGGCGAGCGCCTCCTCGCCCCGGCGCATGTCGAGCATGACGTTGACGCAAATGGCGGAAAAGCCGATCACCGTCACCACGGACGAGATGATCAGCAGCTTCGCCGAAATCCGCCACGGCTGGCGGGCCGTGACTTCGCGCCATCCAGACGGCATCGTTTGTTCCCTCGATCCCGATGGATGCGCCCGAAAGCTTGCATAGTGTTTAAGCCGCGACGGCGATGCCGCGATGAGTTAAGAACCGGTTGATGCGGCTGACGGTTTTCGGCGGTCCAGCGGGCAGGCTCAATGGGGCAGATTTCGCTTTCGACGAGAGGACAATCGTGAACGACTACGACGCGTTGCGCGACTATCTGATGCGGCAGAAGCAGGCGGAGTTCGTGCTGAGCTTCGAGCAGATCGAGGAGATCATCGGCGCAGCCCTGCCACGCGCGGCGAACCGTGCCTCGTGGTGGGACAGCCTGCGCAGCCCCGACATCCAGATGCCGCAGCGCGAAGCCTGCCTCGCCGCGGGTTTCAAGGCGATGCGGATGCCGGATGGCCAGAGCGTGCGGTTCACGAAGCTGAAGAGCGATCGGCGGCGCTAACGGCGTGCCTTGATGCTTACCCTCCCCTGGAGGGGGAGGGTCGATCGCGCGCAGCGCGAGCGGGGTGGGGTGATCTCTCCACAGGGGCAGTGTTCGAGGCGGAGAGACTGCCACCCCACCCCGCTACGCATTTCGCTCCGCTTCATGCGTAGCGACCCTCCCCTGGAGGGGCCCTTCAGGGCAGATTAAGAGAGCCTAGCTCGCAGCTTCCAGCCGCACTTCCGTCAAGAGCCGCATCGCGGCGTCGGCATCCATGGGCTCGCCGAAGGCGAAGCCTTGCGCGTATTCGCAGCCCATCTGGTAGAGCTCGACCGCATCGGAATCGGTCTCGGCGCCTTCCGCGACCACGTCCATGCCGAGATCGTGCGCGAGCGCGATGATCGACTTCAGGATCACCGGGCGCGTGCCGCGGCTGGTGGTGCGCACGAAGGACTGGTCGATCTTGATGGTGTCGAACGGGAAGCGCTGCAGATAGGCCAGCGAGGAATGGCCGGTGCCGAAATCGTCGAGCGACAGCCCGGTGCCGAGCTCGCGGATCCGCGTCAGCATTTGCGCGGCGTGCTCCGGATTCTCCATCACCAGCGATTCCGTCAATTCGAGCTTGAGCGTGCCGCGCGCCACCGAGGAGCGCGACAGCACGGTGCGCACGTCGTGGATGAGGTCGTGGCGGAGCAACTGCCGCGAGGACACGTTGACCGAGGCGAAGATCGGCTCGCGCGAGCGCATCGCGCGCTGCCACACCGAGAGCTGTTTTGCGGTCTGGTCGAGCACGAACATGCCGAGATCGACGATCAGGCCGGTCTCTTCGGCGATGGTGATGAATTCCGAGGGCGCCATGCGCCCGAGCTTCGGATGATCCCAGCGCGACAGCGCCTCGAAGCCCGCGATCGAGCGATCCTCCAGTCGCACGATCGGCTGGTACAGGATGGAGATCTCCTGCCGCTCGATGGCGCGGCGCAGCTCGCTCTCCAGCGTCAGCCGGTCGGTTTTTCGCGCGCGCATCGCGGGCTTGTAGACGTCGATGCGGTCGCCGCCGATGCGCTTGGAATGATACATCGCAAGCTCGGCGTCCTTGATGATCTCGTCCGTCAGTTGCGTCTGAGGATCAGACAGGGCAAGGCCGATCGAGGCGGTGAGGAAAATCTCGCGCTCGTTGAAGGCGATCGGGGCGCGGATGGTCTTGCGGATGGTCTCGGCGAAGGCGGTGATGCGGGCCGGGTCCTGCTCCGACAGCAGGATCAGGCCGAACTGGTCGCCGGCGAGCCGCGCCAGCGTGTCCTGCGGCTTCAGGATGCGAGTGAGGCGGCGGGCCAGCGTCAGCAGGATGGAATCGCCGACCGCGATGCCGACGGAATCGTTGACCTGCTTGAAGCGGTCGAGGTCGATCACCATCAGCGTCGGCCGCAGCGTCGGCATGGTCTTGGCGAAGTTCGCGACACCGCCGAGCCGGTCCATGAACAGCTTGCGGTTGGGCAAGCCGGTGAGGTTGTCGTGCACGGAATCGTGCAGCAGGCGCTCCTCGGCGTTGCGCAGCTCGGTTACGTCGGTGAGCGTGCCGACCACGCGCGAGACCTCGCCGTCCGAGCCGACCACCGGCCGGGCCTTCAGCGCGAACCACATGAAATGGCCGTCCGGGGTGCGCAGGCGGAAATCCTGCACCAGGCGGCCGCGGCGCTGGTCGAGCACGCTGTCGAGCGCGGCGCGGAAGCGGTCCTGGTCGAGCGGATGCAGCACCTCTAACCAGGACGCGGCCGGGCCTTCCAGCGTGCCGCGCTTGAGGCCGAGCAGGGCTTCCGTCTCCGGGCTGGTAAAAACCTTGTCGGCGGACACGTCCCAGTCCCAGATCAGATCGCCGGACCCGGCGAGCGCCAGCGCGCGCCGCTCGATGTCGGAGACGACGCCGGTGGTGGCGCCGCCGCCGGCAAAGGCGTGCTGCATCACCGTGAAGCCGATCAGCATCACGATCAGCACGAGGCCGCCGAGCAGGGCCGGGCCGACGATGTCATTGGTGACGGAGCCGGCCACCGTCATACCGGCCGCGACCACCCAGACCACCAGGAGAAACCAGGTCGGAATCAACAGCACCGCGCGGTCGAAGCCGTGGGTGGAGAGATAGACGATCAGCGCGAAACCGGCGAAGGCGATCAGCACCAGCGAGATGCGCGCGATGCCGGAGGCGACGGCCGGATCGAACAGAGCGAGCGCGACGAGGGAGCCGAGGAACGCCAGCCAGCCCACCGTGATGTGCGAATAGCGCACGTGCCAGCGGCTGAGATTGAGATAGGCGAACAGGAACACCAGCAGCGTCGCCGCCAATATCGCCTCGCCCGCCGCGCGCCAGATGCGCTCGGCGTTGTTCGACATGTCAAGCACCTTGCCCCAGAAGCCGAAATCGACGCCGATATAGACCAGCACCGCCCAGGCCAGCGCCGCGGCGGCCGGGAACATGATGCTGCCTTTGACGACGAAAAGGATGGTCAGCACCAGGGCCAAGAGGCCGGAAATGCCGATCACGATGCCCTGGTACAGCGTGAACGAGTTGACCTTGTCCTTGTAGGCTTCAGGTTCCCACAGATAGAGCTGCGGCAGCTTGTCGGTGCGCAGCTCTGCGACGAAGGTAACCACGGCGCCGGGATCGAGCGTGATGCGGAACACGTCCGCGGTTGCGCTTTCCTGCCGCTCCGGCCGGTCGCCGATCGAGGGCGTGATGGTCGCGATGCGCGACAGGCCGAGGTCGGGCCACAACAGGCCCGAGGAAACGATGCGGTAGTGCGGGGCGACGATCAGGCGATCGAGCTGGTCGTCGGTGTTGTTGGCGAGCGCGAACACCACCCAGTTCACGCCGCCCTCCCGGGCGCGCACCTCGATGCGGCGGACTATGCCGTCGGTGCCGGGCGCAGTGGAGACCTGGATGCGATCGGCGTCGCTGCGCTGATGCTCGAGCACGCCGGTAAGGTCGATCGCGGGCGCGTCACTGCGGACGCTGACGGCGTCGAGCGCACGCGCGGGATACGCGGCGACAAGAATCATGAGACCCAGCGCGATGGGCGCGAGGCACCTGATCAGACGCAAGGTCAGTTCTCCGCGTTCGACGCAAACTGCGAGTGCAAGGCGTCTTGAAAAGACGATGTCAGACCGGACCGCAAGTGGTTCGGCGCGTCGCGATAGATGCCACGAAAGCAAGGAGAATCAAAGGGTTTCCGCCGTCCCCTGTGGGCCGCTGGCCTAGACCTCCAACACAATTTTGCCAATATGTGCTGACGTCTCCATGCGCCGGTGCGCGTCGGCTGCCTTTTCCAGCGGGAAAGAGCTGTCCATCAGCGGTTTGACGCGGCCTTCGCGCAAAAGCGGCATCACTTTCGCTTCGATTGCGGCGACCATCGCCGCCTTGTCCGCATTACTACGGGGGCGCAGAGTCGAGCCGGTATGAGTCAACCGCTTCACCATCACCTTGGCGATGTTGGCGGTGATCTTGGGGCCGTTCAGGGTTGCGATCTGCACGATGCGGCCGTCGATCGCGGCGGCATCATAGTTGCGGTCGACATAGTCGCCGGCGACCATATCGAGGATCAGATTGACGCCGGCCTTGCCGGTCTCTTCCTTGACCACGGCGACAAAGTCTTCCGTCTTGTAGTTGATGGCGCGGTCAGCCCCGAGCTTGAGGCAGGCGTCGATCTTGTCCTGCGATCCCACGGTGACGAACACTTTTGCGCCGAACGCCTTGGCGAGCTGGATCGCCATGGTGCCGATGCCGGAGGAGCCGCCATGGATCAGCAGCGTCTCGCCGGCTTTGAGGCCGCCGCGCTCGAACACGTTGTGCCAGACCGTCATCAGGGTTTCCGGCAGCGCGCCGGCTTCCTTGATCGACAGCGAAGGCGGCACGCTCATGGCCTGGGCGTCCTGGGCGATGCAGTACTGCGCATAACCGCCGCCGGCGACCAGCGACATCACCTTGTCGCCAATCTTGTGCCGCCTGGCGTTGCTGCCGACGGCGACCACCTCGCCGGCGATCTCGAGGCCGGGCAGGTCGCTGGCGCCGGGCGGCGGCGGATAGGCGCCGGAGCGCTGCGCCACGTCGGGCCGGTTGACGCCGGCGGCCTCGACCTTGACCAGGATCTCGTCGGGACCGGGCTGCGGCAGGCCGCGTCGTTCCGGCACCAGCACCTCCGGTCCGCCAGGAGTGGAGATGGCAACCACGGTCATTTGCGCGGGCAGCTTGTCCATGATGGGTCCTTGAGCGAAAATGCGGGAACGAGGCATTTGATTAGCCAGCCCCGATTGCGCTGGCAACGGGTTCAACTTGGTTTGACCGCCTGGCGGACCTGGAGGAACGATGATGGCCATTGAAGACGAGGACCGCCCGCGCAAGAAGGTCAGCCACGAGATCGGACAGGATCTCTCACTGTTGTCAGTGGAGGAACTGACCGAACGCGTCTCCCTGCTCAGGACCGAGATCGCCAGGCTGGAAGAAGCCGCCAGCAAAAAGCGCGCCTCGCGCGATGCGGCCAACAGTGTGTTCAAGTCCTAGGACTTCCAGAGAGAGCAGCGCGAGCCGCCTCCACGGCGTCCTGGCCGGGCTTGACGGAGAGCCCTGCCGAGGCCCGTCGGCCACTGACCGACATGGCTAACGAACCCTCAAAAAATTAGCTCGTTTACTTCAGATTAAGCTTTTCGCTTTATGACTGGAACTGTCCTCGTTTGGACACCGAGTGGCTCCTGTCCACTCTGTTTGACGCCTCCCTGTTATCAACTTTCAAAGCCGCCGGTCTCCGGCGGCTCTTTTTTGCTTCTCCCTGCGGTTGAATTCCCTGGGAAAGACGCGCGGAAACCATATCCGCGCTTGTCGCTGGACTCCGCGCCCCGCCCGCGCAATGATTTGTTCATCATAATCCGGCGGCCTAAGCCGGTGGTAAACAGTTGCGTAAGGGGCGTTAACCATGGAACGTTTGCAGGCCGACGGCGCTCTCGTTCAACTCAGCGAGCGGTTCACCAATTCTGCGGCCTTCGGCGCCCTGTTCCGCGAGGGCATGGACCTCGTCGAAGAGACCGCCGCCTATCTCGACGGCGCCGGCCGCAGCGAGGCCAAGGCGCTCGACCGTGCCGTCAGCCTCACCTATGCGACCGAGAGCATGCGCCTCACCACCCGCCTGATGCAGCTCGCCTCTTGGCTGCTGCTCCACCGCGCGGTGAAGGAAGGCGAGATGACGCTGGTCCAGGCCAATCGCGAGAAGACCAAGGTCAAGCTCACTGCCGCCGATCCCGGCCCCGCCGATACCATCGAGAAGCTGCCGGCCCAGCTCCAGGACCTGATCCACCGCTCGATGAGCCTGCAGACCCGCGTCCGCCGTCTCGACACCACCATCCACATGCCGCCGGCCGAACTCCCCGCGATCGGCAACCCGCTGGTGCCGCATCTCAACGCGCTGAAGGCCGCGTTCGAGCGGTAAGGCTTCTCGCTGTCATTGCGGGGCGCGCGAAGCGCGAACTATGGCGCGCACTTGCGCACCAGAGAATCTCCAGGTTCCGGATTCGATGCTTCGCATCGCTCCGGAACGACAGTTGCACAAACAAAAACGCCCCCGGCTCTCCGGGGGCGTTTTTCGTCTCCAGCCTTGCGGGCCGGATCAATCCTTTTTGAGGAAGCCCGAAAACTTCTTCTGGAAGCGCGAGACGCGGCCGCCGCGGTCCATGATCTGGGCATTGCCGCCGGTCCAGGCCGGGTGCGACTTCGGGTCGATGTCGAGGTTCAGCGTGTCGCCTTCCTTGCCCCAGGTGGAGCGGGTCAGGTACTCGGTTCCGTCGGTCATGACGACCTTAATCGTATGATAATTCGGATGAATGTCGGCTTTCATGGCAAATTCCTCGGCGCCCGCGCCTATCGCTAGAGTGATGATCGATGACGGATTTGGGCGGCTCTATACCCCACAGTCCCCCCTAAAACAAGCCATTGTAGGGACTTGAGAACCGGGCCGTCACTTAAGTGACATCCCGGATTTGCCACTCCTCCCGCGCCGGCCTATGTGGAGCGGACGTCTCCCTTTTGGTCGGATCTTATGAGCGCAGTTGAACGGCTTGAAACCGGGCCCGCGGAAGCCCCGTCGATCGAAGCCGACCTGATCGAGCAGCCCGCCAAGGGCCGCGCCAGGCTGCGGCCGCTGCTGGCGCTCGCGCCCTATGTGGCCCGCTATCGCGGCCGGGCGGCGCTGGCTTTCGTGGCGCTGACGATCGCGGCGCTGACCACGCTGCTGGTGCCGGTCGCGGTGCGCCGGATGATCGATTTCGGCCTGACGCCCGAAGGCATCGCGCTGATCAACAGCTACTTCTCGGTGATGATCGCGGTTGTCGCCGTGCTCGCGCTGGCCAGCGCTGCGCGCTACTACCTCGTGATGACGATCGGCGAGCGGATCGTCGCCGACCTCAGGCGGGACGTCTTCGCGCATCTTTTGTCGCTCTCGCCAGCCTTCTTCGATTCCGCGCGCAGCGGAGAGTTGGTGTCGCGGCTCACCGCCGACACCACCCAGATCAAATCCGCGGTCGGCGCCTCCGTCTCGATCGCGCTGCGCAATCTGATGATGTTCTTTGGTGCCGCGGCGATGATGGTGATCACCAGTCCGCGCCTCTCCGGCTTCGTGCTGCTCGCCATACCGCTGATCGTGCTGCCGCTGGTGGCCTTCGGGCGCTGGGTGCGGCGTCTGTCGCGCAACGCGCAGGATACGCTGGCCGACGCCTCGGCCTATGCCGGCGAGCTGGTCGGCGCGATCCGCACCGTGCAGGCCTATACCAGCGAGGAGCTGGCCGCGACGCGTTTCGGCGGCGAGGTCGAGCAGGCCTATGAAGCCGCGCGCACCTCGACGCAGGCGCGCGCCGTGCTGACCGCCATCATCATCTTCATCGTGTTCGCCAGCGTAGTCGCGATCCTCTGGATCGGCTCGCATGACGTCTTGACCGGCGCGATCACGCCAGGCCGGCTCGGCCAGTTCGTGCTCTATGCGGCGTTCGCCGCCGCGGGCCTCGGCCAGCTCAGCGAGGTCTGGGGCGAGGTGTCGGCCGCCTCCGGCGCTGCCGAGCGCCTGTTCGAGATCCTGCACGTGCAGCCCGAGATCGCAGCGCCCGCATCGCCGCGCGCGCTGCCAGTCCCGGCCCGCGGCGAGGTCGGCTTCGACCGCGTCAGCTTCGCCTATCCCGCGCGCCCCGACGTCAACGTGCTCGACGCTGTCTCGTTCGCCATCCGCCCCGGCGAGAAGGTTGCGATCGTCGGCCCGTCCGGCGCCGGCAAGAGCACGATCTTTCACCTGCTGCTGCGGTTCTATGATCCGCGCAGCGGCGTGATCTCGCTCGATGGCGTGCCGGTCAAGGCCGCCGACCCGCGCGATTTCCGCGCCCGCATCGCGCTGGTGCCGCAGGAGTCGAACGTGTTCGCCGCGAGTGCCCGCGAGAACATCCACTTCGGCCGGCCCGATGCGAGCGATGCCGAGGTTGAGCGTGCCGCCGAGCTCGCGCATGCCGCCGAATTCATCCGCCGCCTGCCCGAAGGTTTCGAGACCCCGCTCGGCGAGCGCGGCGTGACGCTCTCAGGCGGCCAGCGCCAGCGCATCGCGATCGCCCGCGCCATCCTGCGCGACGCGCCGCTGCTGCTGCTCGATGAAGCCACCTCTGCGCTCGACGCCGAAAGCGAGACGCTGGTGCAGACCGCGCTGGAAGAGCTGATGCGCCATCGCACCACGCTGGTCATCGCGCACCGCCTCGCCACCGTTTTGTCCTGCGACCGCATTCTGGTGATGGATCAGGGCAGGATCGTCGAGCAGGGCACGCATGCCGAGCTTGTGGCCGCGAACGGGCTTTATGCGCGGCTGGCGAGATTGCAGTTCGAGGGGGCGTGAGGCCCGCTTGTTTTCCCACAACAGGCGTCATCACCCGCAAAAGCGGGTGATCCAGTATTCCAGAGGCGATGGTGGGATACGGAGAAGCCGCGGCGTACTGGATGTCCGCCTTCGCGGCGCATGACAGCGGAGAGTGGAGGCGGCAGCAAATCCCTACGGCTTCCATTCCATCTTCAGCACCGGCCGTCCCGACGTCGGATTCACATCGTCGCCGGCATGCGCAAAGCCGTTGCGTTCGTAGAAGCGGATGGCGCGGGCATTGTCCTTGTTGACGAGCAGGGTGATGTGTGATGGCGACAGCCGCTTGGCTTCATTCACCAGCAGCCGCGCTGCATCCGAGCCCCAATGATCCGGATCGACCACGAGCTGGTCGAGATAGCCGTCGTCGTCGATCGTGACGAAGCCGGTCAGCGCGCCGTCCTGTTCGGCAACGACGATCTGGGCCTTGGGCACCAGATCCCTGCGCCAGCGCTCGCGCCACCATGCGAGCCGTGCGGCGAAGTCGATCTGCGGATAGGCCTGCTGCCATGTGCGATGCCAGAGGTCGATCGCGGCCCCTTCGTCCTCGGGCCGGTAGGGGCGAAGGTGGAGGACGCCGCTCACTACCGCTCCGTCAGCTTCAGCTCGATGCGGCGATTGCGCTTGTACGCCTCTTCGGTGTTGCCGGTGTCGAGCGGCTGGAATTCGCCGAAGCCGGCGGCGACGAGACGCTGGGCGGGGACGCCGAGCGAGATCAGGTACTGCACCACCGAGATCGCGCGCGCCGCGGACAGGTCCCAGTTCGACTTGAAGTTCGGGCCGTTGACCGGGCGCACATCGGTGTGGCCGTCGACGCGCAGCACCCAGGGAATCTCGCTCGGGATCTTCTTGTCGAGGTCGATCAGCGCGGCCGCCAGCGTGTCGAGCTCGGCGCGGCCCTCGGGCAGAAGCGTTGCTTGTCCGGTGTCGAAGAACACTTCGGACTGGAACACGAAGCGGTCGCCGACGATGCGGATGTCGGGGCGATTACCCAGGATGGCGCGCAGGCGGCCGAAGAACTCCGAGCGGTAGCGCGACAATTCCTGCACGCGCTGCGCCAGCGCGACGTTCAGGCGGGAGCCGAGATCGGCGATGCGGTTCTGCGATTCCTTGTCGCGCTTCTCGGATGCATCGAGCGCCTCTTCCAGCGCCGCCAGTTGCCGCCGCAGCGCGCTGATCTGCTGGTTCAGCACCTCGATCTGCGCCAGCGCCCGTGCCGAGACCGCCTTTTCTGAGTCCAGCGCCTTGCCGAGCTCGGCGGTCTTGCCCTGCGCGTCATTGCCGGCATTGGCGAGGCCTTCATAGAGGCCCTTCATGCGGTCGCGCTCGGACTCCGCCGAAGCGAGGCCCGCCTTCAGTTGCGAGACCTGGTCGTCGAGCGAGAGCTTGCCGAGCTTCTCCAGCGAGAGCAACTCGTTGAGCTGCGCGATCTTGGCGTTGAGCTGCTCCAGCGCCTTGTCCTTGCCCGTCACCTCCTGCGACAGGAAGAACTGCACGACGAGGAAGACCGAGAGCAGGAACACGATCGACAGCACCAGCGTCGACAGCGCGTCGACGAAGCCGGGCCAGTAGTTGAAGGCGCCTTCGCTGCGGCGGCCGCGCGCTAGAGCCATTTACGTCTCCGTCCTTTCGTGTCCCGGACGCGCCGCAGCGTGCAACGCTGCTGCGCAGAGCCGGGACCCATTCCTGGTTTCCCTGGGCCCCGGCTCAGCGACGCATCATTTCATGCTGCGTCGCGTCCGGGGCACGATGCCGTCTCAACTCTTCTCCGGCTGGCGCGCGATGCGCTCCAGGAGGCGGCGGATCTCGCGGTTCTGCTCGCCCTGGCCGTCAGCCCATTCGCGGATCATCTGCTGCTCGGTGCGCATGTGCGAGACCAGCGCCTGGATCGCCTCGGCAAGGCTCGCCATCGCCGCGGTGGTGCCGCGGCTGGCGCTGCCTTCCTCCAGCACGGAGCGCAGACGCTCGACGACGGCCTGAAGCTCGCCGCTGGCAACGCCGCCGCCTGTGGCGGCCACGGCGACGTCGCCGCTGCCATATTCGCGCACGGTGGTGGCGAGCCAGTCTTCGAGGTCGGTGTAGAAGCGGTTCTGGGCCTGGCTCGATTGCAGATCGAGGAAGCCGAGGATCAGCGAGCCGGCGAGGCCGAACAGCGAACTCGAGAACGAGATGCCCATGCCGCCGAGCGGGGCGGCGAGGCCCTCCTTCAGCGTGTCGAACAGCGCGCCGGAATCGCCGCCGACCTTGAGCCCATCGATCACCTTGCCGACCGAGCCGACCGTCTCGATCAGGCCCCAGAAGGTGCCGAGCAGGCCAAGGAAGACGAGCAGCCCGGTCATGTAGCGGGAGATGTCGCGGGCCTCGTCCAGGCGGGTCGCGATCGAATCGAGCAAATGCCGCATGGTGGTCTGGGTGATCGTCATCCGCCCGGATCGCTCGCCGCCGAGGATGGCGGCCATCGGCGCCAGCAGCTTGGGGTGCCGGGACGGGGCGAGGCCGGGATCGGCGATGCGGAAATTGTTGACCCAGGACACTTCCGGATAGAGCCGGATCACCTGGCGGAAGGCCAGGATGATGCCGATGAACAGCACGCCGCCGATCAGGGCATTGAGTCCGGGATTGGCGAAGAAGGCCTGGATGATCTGCTTGTAGAGCACGACGCCCACCAGCGCGCACAGCACCAGGAAAACCAGCATCCGCACCAGGAAGACGCTGGGCGAGGACAGCTTTGTATACTCGATATCCATGGGGGAGCGGGGCGAGGCGCCAGACGGCATGGCCGGTGTCATCCATTACGAAAGCTTGGTTGCGGTGCGCACTATGGCACAGCGCCAGCCCAAAAAAAGCGCCGGATGCGCCGATTTCGGGGCTGGGCCGCGGAACCCAACATCGAAACCGGACTTTCTTTCCATGGCCGCCCAAGGAAAAACCGGCAAGGGGGGAGGGCACGCATGAGCGTCATGTCCGCGATCATCGGGACTGCCGAACGCGTGCCGCTGCCTGACGTCGTGATCCGCGCCGCGATCCAGCGCCTCTGCTCGCGCACGGCGGCGCGCCTGTCCGCGCTTGGGGCCGCGGACGATGCCGCCTTCGCCGGACGGATGATGCTGCGGCCGATCTCTGAGGTAGCGGATGCCGGCCATGACGAGGTGCCCGCGTCTTTCTTCGCGCAGGTGCTCGGCCCCAACCTCAAATATTCGTCCTGCTTCTACAAGACCGATGCGACCACCTTGCGGGAGGCCGAGGAGGAGGCGCTGCGCCAGTCGGTCGAGCATGCCGGCATCGCCGATGGCCAGACCATTCTCGAGCTCGGCTGCGGCTGGGGCTCGCTGTCGCTGTGGATGGCGCGGCAGTTTCCGCATGCGAACATCACGGCGGTGTCGAACTCGCAAGGCCAGCGCGCCTATGTCGAGGAGCAGGCGCGGCTGCGCGGCTTGCCGAACCTGCGCGTGATAACCGCGGACATGAATGCATTCGCACCCGACGGCCAGTTCGACCGCATCGTCTCGATCGAGATGTTCGAGCAGATCATGAACTGGCGCAAGCTGATGACGCGCCTGCGGTCGTGGCTCGCGCCCGAGGGGCGCTTCTTCATGCACATCGTCACCCATCGCTGCGGCTCGCATCTGTGCGACCGGACCGATCGCGACGACTGGATCGCGCAGCACATCTTCACCGAAGGGATGATGCCGAGCCATCACCTCGTCAGGCAGTTCGACGGCATCTTCGCGGTCGAGAAGGAATGGTGCTGGAGCGGCACGCACTATCAGCGCACGGCGAACGACTGGCTCGCCAATTTCGACGCCCATCGCGACGCGATCGAGGCGAGTCTGCAAAGGATCTATGGCGAGGAGACCGCACTCTGGATGCGCCGCTGGCGCTGGTTCCTGCTCGCCACCTCGGGCCTGTTCGGCTATGCCGGCGGCACCGAATGGGGCGTCAGCCAGTACCGGATGAAGGCTGCAGAGTAGTTGCGATGTTCCGTCGCAGCAACGATGCGATGGAACCCGACTCACAATCCGGTGAGCCTGAAAAGCGCACTGAACTCAGCGCCCTAGGCACTGTGACATTGAGCCGCCCACGCTGTGCGTTGCGCCGCAGCAAGTCCCCTCTATGTTGGCGGCATCATCGGCGCGGAATGGTTCAGAACGGGCGTTGCGCGGCGCGTGATCAGTTTCAACAATTCTGGGGCATCCCACTTCATGTCAGGACTTCGCGCGCGATCGGCATGCGTTGCAATGATGCTCGCGGCCTTTGCGCCGCTGCTTGTTGCTTGCGAGGAATCCAGCTCCGCCGTGTCCGCGGTGCAGGCTCCCGAACCCGACGTCAGCATCGTCATCGTGAAGCCGCAGGCGCGCGCCGTGGTGCGCGAGCTGCCGGGCCGCATCGCGCCGACCCGCGTCTCCGACGTGCGGCCGCGTGTCTCCGGCATCGTGGTCGAGCGCCTGTTCCGCCAGGGCAGCGAGGTGAAGGCGGGCGATCCGCTCTACCGCATCGATCCGCGTCCGTTCGAGGTCGAGGTGATGGCCAATGAGGCCGCGCTCGCCAAGGCCGAGGCCGCGCTGATGCAGGCAAGGCAGCAGGCGCGTCGTATCGCCACGCTGACCAGCCAGCGCGCCGCGCCCGAAGCCGAGAACGAGAAGGCGATCGCGGCCGAACGCCAGGCCCATGCCGAAGTCGAAGGCCGCAAGGCGGAACTCGCACGCGCAAAACTCAATCTCGACTATGCCACCGTGCGCGCGCCAATCGACGGCGTGGTCGGTGCCGCCCTCGTCAGCGAGGGTGCGCTCGCGGTGCAGAACGAGACCAATCTTGCCACCATCCAGCAGCTCGATCCGATCTATGCCGACTTCACCCAGTCGGCGACTGAGCTCAACCAACTCCGCCGCTCCTTCGAGAGCGGCGACCTCGAGCGCATCGCGGCCGATGCGGCCAAGGTGCGCCTCGTGCTCGACGACAACACGCTTTATTCGCTCGACGGCAAGCTGCTGTTCTCCGATGCCAAGGTCGACGCCCATACCGGCCAGGTGACCTTGCGCGGCGAGTTCCCCAATCCCAGGCGCGAGCTGCTGCCAGGCATGTATGTCCGCGTCCGCATCGACCAGGGCCTCGATAGCGACGCCATCGCGGTGCCGCAGCAGGCGATCCAGCGCAATGGCGGCGGCGGCAGCGAGGTGTTCGTCGTCAAGGACGACAACCACATTGCCGTGCAGCCGGTGCGCACAGGATCGGTGCAGGACGGTGTCTGGTTCGTCACCGAGGGCCTGAAGGCCGGCGACAAGGTCGTGGTCGAAGGCTTCCAGAAGTTCGCCGCCGGCGACAAGGTCAAGCCGCAATCCTGGTCGGAGGCGGATGCGACGGCGGACAACCGGCACGCCCAGAAGCTCACGCGGTAAGCCGCCATGCCGAGTTTCTTCATCGACAGGCCGATCTTCGCCTGGGTGGTTGCGCTGTTCATCTGCCTGATCGGCGCGATTGCGGTGCCGCTGCTGCCGATCGCGCAATATCCGATCATTGCGCCGCCCTCGATCTCGATCTCGACCAGCTATCCCGGCGCCTCGCCGGAAAACCTCTACAACAGCGTCACGCGGCTGATCGAGGAGGAGCTCAACGGCGCCTCCGGCATCCTCAATTTCGAATCGACCAGCGACTCGCTCGGCCAGGTCGAGATCATCGCCAACTTCCAGCCGGGCACCGATACCAGCGCCGCCTCCGTCGAGGTGCAGAACCGCATCAAGCGCGTCGAGGCGCGCCTGCCCCGCGCAGTGATCCAGCAGGGCATTCTGATTGAGGAGGCGTCCAGCGCGGTGCTCCAGATCATCACGCTGAACTCGACCGACGGCAGCCTCGACGAGGTCGGTCTCGGCGACTTCATGATCCGCAACGTGCTCGGCGAAATCCGCCGCATTCCCGGCGTCGGCCGCGCCACGCTCTATTCGACCGAGCGTAGTCTGCGCGTCTGGGTCGATCCCGCCAGGCTGGTCGGCTATGGCCTGACCGCCGACGACGTCAACAAGGCGATATCAGCGCAAAACGCGCAGGTCGCCTCCGGCAGCATCGGTGCCGAGCCGTCGACCGCGACGCAGCGCACCTCCGCGCTGGTGCTGGTCAAGGGCCAGCTCTCGTCCCCTGATGAATTCGGCGCCATCATCCTGCGCGCCAACGCCGACGGCTCGACCGTGCGCCTGCGCGACATCGCGCGCATCGAGGTCGGCGGCCTCAGCTACCAGTTCAACACCCGCCTGAACGGCAAGCCGACCGCCGGCCTCTCCGTGCTGATGTCGCCGACCGGCAATGCGCTGGCGACCGCGAGCGCGGTCGAGGCGAAGATGAAGGAGCTGTCGCGCTTCTTCCCGGCCAACATCTCCTACGAGATCCCCTACAACATCACGCCTGTGGTCGAGGCCTCGATCAGGAAGGTGCTCTCGACGCTGGTCGAGGCCGTGGTGCTGGTGTTCGTGGTGATGTTCCTGTTCCTCCAGAACATCCGCTACACCATCATCCCGACCATCGTGGTGCCGGTGGCGCTCCTGGGCGCCTGCACCACGCTGCTGCTCGCCGGCTACTCCATCAACATGCTCTCGATGTTCGGCATGGTGCTCGCGGTCGGCATCCTCGTCGACGACGCCATCGTCGTGGTCGAGAACGTCGAGCGCATCATGAGCGAGGAGGGCCTGCCGCCGAAGGAGGCGACGCGCAAGGCAATGTCGCAGATCTCCGGCGCCATCATCGGCATCACCCTGGTGCTGATGGCGGTGTTCGTGCCCATGGCATTCTTCCCCGGCTCGGTCGGCATCATCTACCGCCAGTTCTCGGTGACCATGGTCGCCGCGATCGGCTTCTCCGCCTTCCTCGCGCTGTCGCTGACGCCGGCGCTGTGCGCGACCTTGCTCAATCCCGTCGCGGCCGGTCACGGCCATGCGAGGCGCGGCGTGTTCGGCTGGTTCAACCGCGTGCTCGAAGGCGGCAAGGAGGGCTATTCGCGCACCGTCGGCTTCTCGCTGAAGCGGACCGGCCGCCTGATGCTGGTCTATGCCGCGCTGCTGGTCGGTCTGTCCTGGGCGTTCGTCAATCTGCCCGGCGGCTTCCTGCCCGTCGACGACCAGGGCTTCGTCACCACCGACGTGCAGACTCCGTCGGATTCGTCCTATCCGCGGACAGAGGCCGTGATCGAGAAGGTCGAGAAGTATCTCGCCGAACGTCCTGGCGTGAAGGATGTCACCTTCCTCACCGGCTTCAGCTTCTCCGGCCAGGGCATGAACACCGCGCAGGCCTTTATCACGCTGAAGGATTGGTCGGAGCGCGGGCCGAAGGATTCCGCCGCCGCGATCGTCAATGACATCAACCGCGATCTGGGATCCTCGATCCGCGACGCCAAGATCTCCGCGCTGCAGCCGCCGCCGATCGACAATCTCGGCAACTCGTCGGGGTTCTCGTTCCGCCTCCAGGATCGCGGTCAGAAGGGCTATCAGCAATTGATGCGCGCCGCCGACCAGTTGATCGCGGAGGCCAATGCCAGCCCCGTGCTCCAGAAGGTCTATATCGAAGGCCTGCCCGAGGCGGGCGTGGTCAACCTCATGATCGACCGCGAAAAGGCCGGCGCGTTCGGCGTCACCTTCGAGGACATCAACAACACGATCTCGACCAATCTCGGCTCGAACTACATCAACGATTTCCCGAACCGCGGCCGCATGCAGCGCGTGGTGGTGCAGGCAGATAGCCGCGACCGCATGCGGACCGAGGACATCCTCAACTACAACGTCAAGAACAGCCACGGCCAGCTGGTGCCGTTCTCCTCCTTCGCAAGCGTCGAATGGGCGCGCGGCCCGACGCAGATCGCCGGCTTCAACTATTATCCGGCGGTGCGCATCTCCGGCGAAGCAAAACCCGGCTTCACCTCGGGCGATGCCATCGCCGAGATGGAGCGGCTCGCCGGCAAATTGCCGCGCGGCTTCGGCTATGAATGGACCGGCCAGTCGCTCCAGGAGAAGCTGTCGGGCTCGCAGGCGCCGTTCCTGCTGGCGCTGTCGGTGTTCGTGGTGTTCCTGTGCCTGGCCGCACTCTACGAGAGCTGGACCATTCCGCTCGCAGTGCTGCTCACCGTGCCGCTCGGCATCGTCGGTGCGGTGGTCGCCGCACAGCTGCGCGGCCTGCCCAACGACGTCTATTTCACCGTCGGCCTGATCACCATCATCGGCCTCGCGGCCAAGGACGCGATCCTGATCATCGAGTTCGCCAAGGATTTGCGCAAGGAAGGCAAGCCGCTGGTGGACGCCACCATCGAGGCCTGTCGCCTGCGCTTCCGCCCGATCCTCATGACCGGCCTTGCCTTCATCTGCGGCGTGCTCCCCATGGCAGTCGCCCACGGCGCCGGCGGCGCCAGCCAGCAAGCGCTCGGCACCGTCGTGATGGGCGGCATGATCGCCGTGGTGATCCTGGCGCTCTTGATGGTGCCGGTGTTCTTCGTCTCGGTGCAGCGCGTGCTGGCGGGGGACCGGGAGAAGGTGGCGGCGAAGGAGGGCGAGGCGTACGGACCGCCGGCGCCGGCGAGGCCATAAGGCACACTGTCATGCCCGCGAAGGCGGGGCATCCAGTACGCCGCGGCCTATCCATCTATCACAACCGTCTCGGCGTACTGGATCGCCCGGTCAAGCCGGGCGATGACGGCGGAGTGTGGCGCGTAATCTCTCCGCGCTACGCAGCCTTCCGCAAAATCTTCACCAGCTCCCCGTGCACGAACTCGTTGCCGCACACGACATGCCCGGTGACCAGCGCATCACCCGGCGTGTTGATATCGCTGATCGTCCCGCCGGCTTCCCGCACCATGATCTGTCCTGCCGCGATGTCCCAGGGTTGCAGGTCGCGTTCCCAATAGCCGTCGAGGCGGCCGGCGGCGACGAAGGCCAAATCGAGCGAGGCGGCGCCGAAGCGGCGCAGGCCCGCGACGCGGTCCTGGATCGCAGTCATCTCGCGGCGGAATTCCTCGTGGTCGCCGCGGCCGATATGCGGCAGGCCGCACGCCACCACGCATTCGTTCAGCTGGCGGCGGCCGGCGACGCGCAGGCGCTGGTCGTTGAGGAAGGCGCCCTTGCCGCGCTCGGCGATGTAGAGCTCGTCATTGGCGGGATTGTAGATCACGCCGGCGATCACCATGCCCTCGCGGGCGAGGCCGATCGAGATCGCGAATTGCGGGATGCCGTGCAGGAAGTTGGTGGTGCCGTCGAGCGGATCGACGATCCAGGTGTGGCTCTTGTCGCTGCCCTCGCGGTTGCCGCCTTCCTCGCCGATGAAGCCGTAGCCGGGCCGGGCCTTGGCGAGGTCCTGATAGAGGATCTCCTCGGCGCGCTTGTCGGCGAGCGAGACGAAATTCGCCGGCCCCTTCAGCGAGACCTGGAGATGCTCGATCTCGCCGAGATCGCGCTTGAGGCTGCGGCCGGCGCGGCGCGCAGCCTTGACCATGACATTGATAGTGGCGGAGTACAGCATGAGCTTTCGGTCTGGATCGGAGGGGAGGGGCGCAAAATCGCGCCATTTGAGGGGATGGGGTGCCCCGTGAGGCGCTTGACGTCAAGTCATTGGGTCAAGTCATTTGGTGCCGAGCCACTTTTTGGCGGCGGCCTCGGCCTTGGCCCGGTCCTCGGCCGACAGATCCGACAATTGCTTGTCGAGCTCCGGATCGCCCTTGCCACCGGTCTTCGCCACCAGATGCCATTTGAAACCCTCAACCTTGTCGACGGGCGCGCCCATGCCGTTGATCAGCACCCAGGCGAGGCGGTTCTGCGCGATCGCGCTGCCCTGGCGGGAGGCCTTGCGGAGCAACGCGACAGCGGCCGGCTGGTTCTTCGGCGTGCCGGTGCCGTTGAACATGGCGATGGCATATTCGACCTCGGCGTCGACATTGTCGGCGAGCGAGGCGGCCTGGAGCAGCCGCACCGCGCGTTCCGGATCCTTGGGCACGCCGGTGCCTTCCTTGTAGAACGTTGCGAGCGCGTATTGCGCCTCGGGCAGGCCGGCGTCGGCGGCCTGGCGCAGCAGCTCGGCGGATCGCTTGACGTCCTGCGGCAGGGTCTGGCCGTCGAGATAAAGCAGCGCGAGATTATAGGCGGCCTTGGGCTCGCCGAGCTTGGCAGCGGAGGCCATCAGCTTCACCGCCTCGCCCTTGTCGACCGGACCGCCGCGCCCGGACATGCGCAGCATGGCGAGCGCGAACATCGCCTCGCGGTCGCCGGCGTCCGCGGCGCGCTTGTACCATTCCAGCGCCTTGGCGTAGTCGCGGCGGATGCCCATGGCGTTGGAATAGAGCTCGCCGAGCATGGTCATTGCCTTGGGATCGCCGGCTTGTGCGCGGGCGGTGGCGAGATCGAACGCGATCTTGTACTGGCCGCGCTGATAGGCGCCGAACACCAGATCGACGCCGGGTGTATCGGCCGGCGGTGCGGGGATCACGGTCGCGGGCAGTGCCGGCTTCGGCGAAGCGGCCGGCTTGGGCGAGGCCGAAGGTTTGGGCGCCGGCGCCGCCTCCTTCTTCTTGGCGGCCGGTGGCGGCTTGGGCTTGTGCTTCTCCGCGGGCGCGCTCGGGACTGTCGCCGGCGGCGTGATCTGGAGCTGTGCGGCCGCGGGCGCTGTGAGCAGCAGCGTGGCCAGAATGGTAATGCGCGGGAGTTTCATGTCGGGCGCTAGCCGTGCTCGCTGCCCGCAGGATTCTGGCCCGCAAGCGCCGCCGCATGAGCCTTCTTGATCGCGGCGTCAGCCTCGACCAACGCGGCCTTGGGCCCGCGCGGATCGGCCCAGATGAAGTCGCCAACCAGCACGAAATCGGCGCCGCTGGCGGCGAAGTCGTGGGCTTCCTCCAGCGACGTGGCGAAACCGACGCAGGGCGGCTCGAACAGCTCGGCCCACCAGTCGAGCCGCTCGGCGATGGCTTGCGACGAGGGCCGCTGTCCTTTCGCGTCGGGCTCGCCGAACAGCACGTAGTCGGCGCCTATCTCGCCCGCGCTCATGGAATCGTGGCGCGTGGCGAGCCCGCCGACACCCGCGATGCGATCGGGCTTGAGCGAGGCCGCGGCCTCTTCGAGCGCGGCAAGGCCGGTGAGATGCGCCCCGTCGGCGCCGCCGCGCGCGACCAGCTCGGCATGGCCGTCGATCAGCAGCGCGGCGCCCGCCTTCTGCACCGGCGGCGCCAAGGCTTTGATGCGCGTGATCATGCTGCGCTGGTCGGTCTGCTTCAGCCGCAGCAGCACGGCCGCCACATCGGCGGCGCCGAGCAGGCCTGGCAGCTCGGCGACCAGCGCAGCGGGATCATCGACAACAGGCGTCGCGAGGTAGAGACGCGGCGCCGGGCGCGGCGGAGGCGGTTTGTTCGACAAGATCTAGGCTGCCTTCTTTTCCAGGCTGCTTTGCCATTCGCCTTTGGACGCGAGACCGTTCATGCGGGCGCGATGGCTGAACGCGGCTTGACCGGCTGCGATGTTCTCGGCCTTGCCCGACCAGGCCTTCTGCGGCGCGGCTTGCAGCGCGCGGCCGTAGGAGAAAGTCAGGCCCCACGGTAGCCTGCCGAGCTTGTGCATGGCGTTGAGATGCGCGGTCGCCTCTTCGTCCGACTGGCCGCCGGAGAGGAAGGCGATGCCGGGCACCGCCGCGGGCACGCAGGCCTTCAGCAGCCGGATCGTCTTCTCCGCGACCTCCTCGACGGAGGCCTGCTTCGCGCATTTCTTGCCCGAGATCGCCATGTTCGGCTTCAGCACCATGCCTTCGAGCGCGACGCGCTGCACGCGCAATTCCTGGAACGTCTTGTTGAGCACGCGGCTCGTCACCTCATAGCAGCGATCGATGTCGTGGTCGCCGTCCATCAACACCTCGGGCTCGACGATCGGCACGATCTGCGCGGCCTGGCACAGCGCGGCATAGCGCGCCAGCGCATGGGCGTTGACGCTGATCGCGGTCATCGAGGGAATCCCGCTGCCGATATCGATCACCGCGCGCCATTTGGCGAAGCGTGCGCCGCGCTCGTAATATTTCTTCAGCCGCTCGGCGAGCTTGTCGAGCCCGACGGTGACGAGCTCACCCGGGCACATCGGCAGCGCCTGCGTGCCCTCGTCGACCTTGATGCCGGGGATGGCGCCGCTCTCCTCGATCAGCTTGACCAGCGGCGTGCCGTCCGCGGCCGCCTGCCAGATCGTCTCGTCATAGAGGATCACGCCGGAGATGTACTGGCTCATGGCCTCCTTCGACCGGAACAGCATCTCGCGATAGTCGCGGCGGTTGGTTTCGGTCGATTCCACGCCGATCGCGTCGAAACGTTTCTTGATGGTGCCGGAGGATTCGTCGGCGGCAAGGATGCCCTTGCCTGATACGACCATGGCGGTGGCGATCCTGTTGAGCTCAGTCAGATTCATCGAGAGGTCCTCCCAAAACGATTCTGCCCTTGCCCGGGAAAATAGACCGTTCTCGGGCAATTGCCGAGTTTAACGTTCGTCGCAGGGTAAGGGGGGAGGTCTTGTTTACCTCTCCCCGCCTGCGGGGAGAGGTCGGATCGCCCCCGGCGATGCGAAGCATCGTCCGGCGCGATCCGGGTGAGGGGGTACAGGTCCATCTATAGGACATAACTCGCGGAGAGAGCCCCTCACCCCTCCCTCTCCCCCGGAGAGGGAGGGATGGATCACGCCATCTCGCGATCCGCTACGCCACCTTCGGGTCGAGCTCGCCCTTGGCGTAGCGCTTGGCCATCTCGGCGGTGGTCAGCACCTTCTTGATCTTGGAGGCCTGCCCCGCGGTGTTGAACTCCTGGAGCCGCTGCTTGCACAGTCTGGTCATGGCTTCCATCGCCGGCTTCAGGTACTTGCGCGGGTCGAACTCTTCCGGGTTGTCCTTGAGGACCTTGCGGATCTGGCCGGTCATCGCCATGCGGTTGTCGGTGTCGATGTTGATCTTGCGCACGCCGTTCTTGATGCCGCGCTGGATCTCGGCGACAGGCACGCCCCAGGTCGGCTTCATCTTGCCGCCATTGGCGTTGATGATCTCCTGCAGCTCCTGCGGCACCGAGGAGGAGCCGTGCATGACGAGATGGGTGTTGGGCAGCTTGCGGTGGATCTCCTCGATCACGTTCATGGCGAGGATGTCGCCGTCCGGCTTGCGGGTGAATTTGTAAGCACCATGCGACGTCCCCATCGCGATCGCGAGCGCGTCGACCTTGGTCTCCTGGACGAATTTTACGGCCTCGTCGGGATTGGTCAGGAGCTGGTCGTGGCTGAGCTTGCCCTCGGCGCCATGGCCGTCTTCCTTGTCGCCCATGCCGGTCTCGAGCGAGCCGAGCACGCCGAGTTCGCCTTCGACCGAGATGCCGCCGAGATGGGCCATGTCGGTCACAGTCTTGGTCACGCCGACATTGTAGCCCCAGTCGCCGGGGGTCTTGCCGTCGGCTTTGAGCGAGCCGTCCATCATCACCGAGGTGAAGCCGGCCTGGATCGCGGTCATGCAGGTCGCGGGCTCGTTGCCGTGGTCGAGATGCACGCAGACCGGGATGTGCGGATAGATCTCGGTCACCGCGTCCATCATGTGCTTGAGCATGACGTCGTTGGCGTAGGAGCGCGCGCCGCGCGAGGCCTGGATGATGACGGGCGCATCGACCTGGTTGGCGGCGTCCATGATCGCCAGCGCCTGCTCCATGTTGTTGATGTTGAAGGCCGGTACGCCGTAATCGTTCTCAGCCGCATGGTCGAGCAATTGACGCAACGTGATCCGAGCCATCTGTCTTTCTCTCCGTTTAGGCCGACGGGGCCGCTTCTTGCCTACTGATTACTTGGTGCGCAGAACTTCGACGCCGGGCAGGGGCTTGCCCTCCATCCATTCAAGGAACGCGCCTCCGGCGGTCGAGACATAGGTGAAATCACCGGCCACATGGGCCTGGTTGAGCGCGGCAACCGTGTCGCCGCCGCCGGCGATCGAGATCAGCTTCTTCGCCTTGGTGCGCTCGGCGGCGTGCTTGGCGGCCGCGACGGTGCCGCGGTCGAATGGCTGCATCTCGAAGGCGCCGAGCGGTCCGTTCCAGACCAGCGTCGCCGCATCGTCGATCGCGGCGTGCACGCGCGCGACCGATTGCGGGCCGACGTCGAGGATCATGCCGTCGGCCGGGATCGCGTCGAGCCCATAGGCATGCGAGGGCGCATTGGCGGCGAAATGATAGGCAACGGTGGCATCGACGGGGAGGATGATGGCGCAGTTGGCGGCTTCCGCCTTCTCCATGATGCGCAGCGCGGTGGCAGCGAGATCCTTCTCGGCCAGCGACTTGCCGACCGCGACGCCCTGGGCGTGCAGGAAGGTGTTGGCCATGCCGCCGCCGATCACGAGCGCGTCGACCTTGCTGACGAGGTTTTCCAAGAGGTCGATCTTGGTCGAGACCTTGGCGCCGCCGATGATGGCGATGACGGGCTTGGTCGGCGAGCCCAGCGCCTTCTCCAGCGCGACGAGCTCGGCCTGCATGGTGCGGCCGGCATAGGCCGGCAGCTTGTGGCCGAGACCCTCGGTCGTGGCGTGGGCGCGGTGCGCCGCCGAGAACGCGTCATTGACCCAGATGTCGCCGAGCTTTGCCAGCTCCGCGACGAAGGCGGGGTCGTTCTTTTCCTCTTCCTTGTGGAAGCGGGTGTTTTCGAGACAGAGAATGTCGCCGTCGTTCAGCGCGGCCACGGCTTTGGCCGCGGGCTCGCCGATGCAGTCGTCGGCGAAGGCGACGGGCTTCTTCACGACCTTCGACAAGGCCTCGGCCACGGGCCTGAGTGAGTCCTTGGCGTCGCGTCCCTTGGGACGGCCGAAATGCGCGAGCAGGATGACCTTGGCCCCCTTGTCGGAGAGCTCCGTGATGGTCGGTGCAACGCGCTCGAGCCGCGTTGCGTCGGTGACGCGCCCGTTCTCCATGGGCACGTTGAGATCGACGCGCAGCAGCACGCGCTTGCCCTTCACGTCGACGTCGTCGAGGGTGCGGAATTTGTTGGTCATCTCTGGCTCTCTTGTCCCGGACGCTGCGCTAGCCGCGAAGCGGTGCGCTGCAGAACCGGGACCTATGCGGGGGACATGGGTCCCGGCTCTGCGGCGCACCGTGAAGACACGCTGCGCCGCGTCCGGGACACGAGAGTAACGCTTAGATCACCTTCGCCATCGCGACGGCGGTGTCCGCCATGCGGTTCGAAAAACCCCACTCATTGTCGTACCAGGACATCACGCGCACCAGCGTGCCGTTCTGCACCTTGGTCTGGTCCTCGTGGAAGGTCGAGGAGTGCGGGTCGTGGTTGAAGTCGATCGAGACGTTCGGCGCATTGGTGTAGCCGAGAATGCCCTTGAGCTGCTGCTCGCTGGCGCGCTTCATCGCCGCGTTGATTTCCTTGGCGTCGGTGGCGCGCTTGGCGACGATCTTGAGGTCGACCACCGAGACGTTCGGGGTCGGCACGCGGATCGCGACGCCGTCGAGCTTGCCCTTCAGCTCGGGCAGCACGAGGCCGATCGCCTTGGCCGCGCCGGTCGAGGTCGGGATCATCGACATCGCCGCCGCGCGGCCGCGGTAGAGATCCTTGTGCAGCGTGTCCAGCGTCGGCTGGTCGCCGGTATAGGCGTGGATCGTCGTCATGAAGCCGGTCTCGATGCCGACGAGGTCGTTCAGCACCTTGGCGACCGGCGCGAGGCAGTTGGTGGTGCAGCTTCCGTTGGAGACGACCAGGTGATCCCGGGTCAGCGTGTCGTGGTTGACGCCGTAGACGATGGTGGCGTCGGCGCCGTCGGCGGGCGCGGAGACCAGCACGCGCTTGGCGCCGGCGGTCAGGTGCGCGGAGGCCTTCTCCTTCGCGGTGAAGATGCCGGTGCATTCCAGCGCGATGTCGACGCCGAGATCCTTCCAGGGCAGCTTCGAGGGATCGCGCTCGGCGGTCACCTTGATCTTGCCGTTGCCGAGGCTGATCGAGTCGCCATCGACCGTGACGGTGCCGGGGAAGCGGCCATGGACGGAGTCATAACGAAGCAGATGGGCGTTGGTCTCGACCGGACCGAGATCGTTGATGCCGACGACCTCGATATCCTTGCGGCCGGACTCGGCGATAGCGCGCAGCACGTTGCGGCCGATGCGACCAAAACCGTTAATTCCGACGCGGACTGCCATGTTTCGTCTCCTTATGACCGTTCAATGACGTCTTCAATAACCCTATCGCCCCGCACAACGCGCCTTGGTGCGCCTGCGAGGGTTCTTTAGGGCGGACGCCCGGTTCGGCCGGGCGGTGCTTGATCATATGAGGAGTTACGTAGTCCTTTTTTTTGGCAAGCTCAACTCTCAGGAAACGCGCTTCAGCACAGCGTTAACCGCAGCCTCGGCGGTAATGCCGAAATGCTTGAAAAGGTCCTTTGCCGGGCCGCTTTCGCCGAAGGAATGCATGCCGACAAATTCACCATCCTGGCCGATCACGGCATCCCAGCCCCAGCGCACCGCGGCCTCGATCGCGACCTTCACCGGCGCGTTGCCGATGATGGCAGCGCGCTTGGCTTCTGGTTGCGCTAACAACAGCTCGAGCGAGGGCACCGAGACCACCCGTGACGCGATGCCGCGCTCGGCGAGCTGCTTCTGGGCGGCAACCGCGATCTCGACCTCGGAGCCGGAGGCGAACAGCGTCGCCTTGGCTTCGCCCTCGGCTGCAACCAGCTCGTAGGCGCCGGCCGCGCAGGGATTGTCGTTCGGCGCATTGGTGCGGAGCTGCGGCAGGTTCTGCCGCGTCAGCGCCAGCACGGTCGGACCGTCGATGCGGTTCAGCGCCAGCTCCCAGCACTCGGCGACCTCGATGGCATCGCAGGGGCGGAACACGCGCATGTTGGGGATGGCGCGGAGCGCTGAGAGATGCTCGACCGGCTGGTGGGTCGGACCGTCTTCGCCGAGGCCGATCGAGTCATGCGTCATCACGTAGACGACGCCGGCGCCCATCAGCGCGGCAAGGCGCATCGCGGGCCGCGCATAGTCGGTGAACACCAGGAAGGTCGCGCCGTTCGGGGCGAAGCCGCCGTGCAGGAAGATGCCGTTCAGCGCCGCGCACATGCCATGCTCGCGGATGCCGTAATGGATGAAGCGGCCCTTCGGCGTCTTGGCGGAGAAGGCGGTCGCCGACTTCGCCTTGTTGTTGTTGGAGCCGGTGAGGTCGGCTGAGCCCGCCAAAAACTCCATCGGCATCGCGCCGGCAATGACTTCGATCACCGCCTCCGACGACTTGCGTGTCGCGGCCGTCATCGGCTTTTCCAAGAGCTCCTTCTTGTAGGCGCGCACCGCTTTGGCGAGCGCGGCCGGACGCTCATGGCGCAGGCGGCGCTCGAACTCGGCGCGCTTGCGGCTGCCGAGCTCATTGAGCCGTGCTTCCCATTCCTGCCGTGCGGATGCGCCGCGGCTGCCGGCTGCGCGCCAGGCCTTGAGCACATCCTCGGGCACCGCGAACGGCTCGAGCGCGATGCCGAGATTTTCCTTGGCCGCCTTGAGCTCGTCGGCGCCGAGCGCCTCGCCATGCGCCTTCGCGGTGCCGGCCTTGTGCGGCGCGCCGAAGCCGATGGTGGTGCGGCAGGCGATCAGCGTCGGCTTGTTCGACTTCTGCGCGCGCGTGATCGCTGCGGCGATCGCAGCCTGGTCGTGGCCGTCGATCTTCTCGGCAGCCCAGCCGCACGCCTTGAAGCGCTTCACCTGGTCGACGGAATCGGAGATCGAGGTCGGACCGTCGATCGAGATGCCGTTGTCGTCGTAGAGCACGATCATCTTGTTGAGCTTCCAGTGCCCGGCCATCGCGATCGCTTCCTGCGACACGCCTTCCATCAGGTCGCCGTCGGAGGCGAGCACATAGGTGTGGTGGTCGACGATCTTCTTGCCGAACTCGGCGGCCAGCATCTTCTCGGCGAGCGCCATGCCGACCGCGGTCGAGATGCCCTGGCCGAGCGGGCCGGTGGTGGTCTCGATGCCCTTGGTGCGGAAGTTCTCCGGGTGTCCCGGCGTCAGCGAGTCGACCTGGCGGAACTGCTTGATCTGGTCCAGCGTCATTTCGGAATTGCCGGTGAGATACAGCAGCGAATAGAGCAGCATCGAGCCGTGGCCGGCCGAGAGCACGAAGCGGTCGCGATCGGGCCAGGCCGGCGCTGAGGCATCGAATTTCAGGAATTGCGTGAACAGCACCGTGGCCATGTCGGCGGCACCCATGGGCAGGCCGGGGTGGCCCGATTTCGCCTTCTCGACGGCGTCCATCGAGAGGCCGCGGATCGCGTTGGCCATACGGGTGTGGTCGACTTGCGTCATGTCTGAAATCCGTCTGAAATGAAGCGCTTGGCTCTGATCGAGCCGCGTGGGAGGAGCCTGGGGGCCACTGAAGGTCCGGGCTGGGATAGCACCTCGGTTCCGGGAGTCCAAGGCAATCAAACGCCGGTTTGGCCGTAAAAGTTGCCTCCAATACGCGCCCGAAAAGCAACGGCCGATTGTCCGACGCGATCGTGCCTGCACGGAACCGGCAGGCGGTCTGCTTCCGATTGATCGGTGCATAGTTTCGCGGCGGCGTTGCGCTTGGCTAGCTTGCCACGTAAATTTCTGCTTCTAACCGTTTGCCGAACCGAGTCTTTTGCCGGACGGCAGGTCCCAAGGTAAAGGCCACAGGCTCCGCCGCTGACTGCATGAACGATCGCGTGTCCAACAGCTCTGCCATGACGGAGTCGTCCGCCGTCGAGATCGAGATCGCGACCCGCAGGCTGACGGCGGCGCTCGACGCGCTCGAAAGCGCGGTGGAACGGCGGCGCGATGCCGATCGCGACGAGAACGAGCTCGCTGCGCGCATTCAGGCACTGGGCGCCGACCGCTCGCGTTTAGCCGATGAGCTCGACGGCGCGCTGGTGAAGGCGCGCAAGCTCGAGCGCACCAATCGCGAGATCTCCGACCGGCTGGATTCCGCGATCGTCACGATCCGCTCGGTGCTCGATACCGGAGAGGACGGATGAGCCACATCAACGTCACCATCAACGGCCGGCAATACCGCATGGCCTGCGAGGAGGGCCAGGAGGTGCGGCTCTTGAAGCTCGCCGAGAGCCTGGAGACCCGGATCGAGTCGCTGCGTGGAAAATTCGGCGAGATCGGCGATGCGCGCCTCACCGTCATGGCGGCGCTGACCGTCTGCGACGAACTGGTCGACGCCGGCAACCGCATCCGCACCCTGGAGCAGGAATTGACCGAGCTCAGGGATTTCCGCAATGCCGCCGTCGAGCGCGCCCGGATGACGCAGACGGCGGTGGTGAATGCGCTGAATGCCGCGGCCGAGCGTATCGAGAAATCGACCCAGGTCCTGAACCGGACCGTCGGCAACGGCATCGCGATCGGGTAATTTTCTCCCTCCCCCGCTTGCGGGGGAGGGTCGGGGAGAGGGTGTCTCCTCAACGGGACAATCCCCCAGAGGAAAGAACCCTCACCCGCCGCGCTTCGCGCGCCGACCTCTCCCGCAAGCGGGAGAGGTGAGTAACTGCCACCCGGGCTGGCGGTTCGTCAGTATCGTTGTTACATTGCCCGAGCGAGGCTGCGACGCGCGTCAGGAGCCATATATCCCCGGGGCCTTATCGATCCTTTAGGGAACTGTCCCTGGCCGGGCCCGTGGGCCCGGACATATGGTGCCCACCTACTTTCGTAGGGAACTCCGGGATCGAGTGCTTCAACGGCGTCCGCGGCTTCGCACTGTTGTCTACTTGGTTTGTGCTTGTTGAAACCGACTGCGGCCAGTTCAACAGGTGTCATGCCCCGGCTTGACCGGGCATCCAGTACGCCGCGGCCTTTGTGTGAAACACGACCGCCTCTGGAATACTGGATCACCCGCCTTCGCGGGTGATGACCTTGGGGGACCAACGCGCATGTCCAATTCGAAAGCCGAGCTCCGCGCCAAAGCCCTCGCCAAGCGCGATGCGCTGAGCGAGAAGAAGCGCGCCGACGCCGCCGCCGAGCTCGCCGAGCGCGGGCTGCCGTTCGATCTTCTGCCCGGCAGCATCGTCTCCGGCTACGCGCCGATCCGCAGCGAGATCGATCCGATGCCGCTGCTGAAGAACCTCGCGGAGGAGGGCGCGAAGCTGGCGCTGCCTTGCGTCACCGCGCGCGGCCAGGCGCTGATCTTCCGCATCTTTCATCCGAACGATCGCCTGATGCTTGGTCCGCTCGGCATCCCCGAGCCGTCGCCGGCGGCCGCCGAAGTCATTCCCGACATCATGCTGACGCCGCTTGCGGCGTTCGACCGTCTCGGCCATCGCATCGGCTATGGCGCGGGGCATTACGATTTCACCTTCGCGCATCTGCGCAAGGTCAAGCACATCGTCGGCATTGGGCTCGCTTTCGCGGCGCAGGAGATCGAGGCGGTTCCGGCACTATCCCACGACGTGGCGCTGGATTATGTGCTAACGGAATCGGACGTGTTCGATTTCCGGAGTTCTGAAGTTGCGCATTCTGTTCGTGGGTGATGTCGTCGGCCGTAGCGGGCGCGAGGCCATCGCCGAATATCTGCCCGGCATGGTCAAGGACTGGTCGCTCGATTTCGTCGTCGTCAATGGCGAGAATTCGGCCGGCGGCTTCGGCATCACGGAAGCGATCTACCAGGAGTTCATCGAGGCCGGCGCCGACGCGGTGACGCTCGGCAATCATTCCTGGGACCAGCGCGAAGCCCTGGTGTTCATCGAGCGCGCCGACCGCCTGGTGCGTCCCGCAAACTATCCGCGCGGCACGCCCGGCCGCGGTGCTGCCTTGGTCGAGACCAAAAACGGCAAGCACGCGCTCGTCGTCAACGCGCTCGGCCGCGTCTTCATGACCCCGTTCGACGATCCCTTCGCGGCGCTTGAGCGCGAGTTAGGGGCCTGCCCGCTCGGCGTTGCCGCCGACGCCATCGTCGTCGATTTTCATTGCGAGGCGACCAGCGAGAAGCAGGGCATCGGCTTCTTCTGCGACGGCCGCGCCAGCCTCGTCGTCGGCACGCATACGCATGTGCCGACCGCCGACCACCAGATACTGTCCGGCGGCACCGCCTACATGACCGACGCCGGCATGACCGGCGATTACGACTCCATCATCGGTATGCAGAAGGAAGAGCCGCTGCGAAGGTTCACCTCGGGGATTCCGTCCGGCCGCTTCGAGCCGGCCGCGGGCACAGCGACGCTCAGTGGCGTCGCAGTGGAGACGGACGACGCGACCGGGCTCGCGCTGCGCATCGCGCCGGTGCGTGTGGGCGGCCGGCTGGAGCCGGCGACGCCGAAGTTCTGGTTGAGCTGAATTTTCGCCGGGCGCTAACGGTGCGCTCTCGCCCCCTGTAGGAGAGGCTGGCTCGGTGCGTTCGCCTCGCCGCCATCTCGCTGCTGATCGAGGCCGAAGGCTGCCACGAGGCTGCCGCGGTTGGGCAAGCGGTGCGATTCCGGTACTAGTCTTCTCAATCGCGACGTCCGTGCCATGATCGCGAGCACCACGGCGATCTCGGAACGACGATGCAATAGCGAGCAAAGTTTCTTGTCGAGCCCCTTAGATCGGGAAGAAGAGCCCCGCCGCCCTGCATCCGGCGGCGCCCTCGACGATGGATGGAGAACCTCGCCCGGACGGACGGCAGGTCCAGCTCGATAATAATGCTAGTTTTGATCGCGCTGCTGGCCCTCGAACCAGCAGCCAACGGCTCCAGGAGGTATTACCGGGCATGGAGACCGGTCCCTAGTGCCTGCTGGTAGGTGCGGAACGGCAGCGGCTAAGCCCTCAAGCGGTTTGAGGCCCGGTTCTTGGCGGCTGGTGCTCTCGGACGATCGAATTTCGTTGGATGGGGCCGTTTCGGATCGACATCTTGGCGCGAGTCGACTACCGCAAGCGCTTCGCACCTTCACGTAACATTAGGAACTTTACAGGAAGCTCGGCGATTCTTATGATTGCCTTGCAAGGGGAGAAGCTCATGACCAATGAACTTAAGGAACTGATTGAGCGGGCTCGCCAAATTGAAATGTCGCCGGCCGAGCTCGGTGAGCAGCGCCGCAGCTTCGCCTACGGCAACACCCAGATCGAGAACGAGTTGATCACCCGCGAGATGATCGCTAGCCTCGACAAGAAGCTGCATCAGGGCGAGTAGTCGCACCGTGACCGATGATCGGCACAGCGTTGCCGAAACCGCTTCACTCCTGAAAGACCCAAACGAGATCGCACTGCGCGAGGCCGAAAACGGCATTCGTCAGTTCGATCTCGCGGTCGAAATGATACGGTCCTTTGTCAAGGACAAGGAGCGGCCGTTTCGGCTACGCGCAAACCTAATCTTGCAATTGCACCAAGCCGCGCTTGACGGCATCCATCCGCTGGCCGGAACGTGGCGCAATACGAAGGTCTCAATCGGTAAGAGCAAGCACGTTCCGCCGGAGGCCGCATTCGTCTCTGACGAGATCCAGGATATGTGCGAGTACGTGAATAGCAATTGGACAAGGAATGCCGACCACCTGGGCGCCTATGTGCTCTGGAAGCTGAACTGGATTCATCCGTTTGCGGATGGCAATGGCCGCACTGCGCGCACCGTTTCTTATGTCGTGATGAGCGCTAAACTCGATAGCCTCTTGCCAGGCGCGCCAACTATTCCGGAGCAGATTTCCGCCAATAAGGCGCCTTACTACGCCGCGCTTGAAAAGGCCGATGAGCATTACAAAGAAGGTAAGATCGACGTCAGCGAGTTGGAGGACATGCTCAATGCGATGCTTGCCAAGCAGCTGCTGAGCGCCGCGAAGCAGGCCAGCGGCGAAGTCCCGCCCCCGGAGACGCGCAACTATCACTGATCACTACAAGGGCGACGAGCCGCGACGTTTTGGGGCGGCAACGGCAACGCGATAACTGCAGCCTTGCGATCACTCCGCCGTCTGCTCCCTTAGCTCCGCCACGTCCTTCGCCGTCAGCTTCGAGCCCTTCGCACCGAACCGTGCCGTGACGTAGTTCGCCACTGCCGCGATCTCGTCGTCCGTATACGCCTTGCCGAGCGCCGGCATCGACAGCGCACCATCTGGCGTATGCCGCTTCGTGCCCGAGATCACGATCTGCGCGACGTTGGTGGCGGCTGGGTGGTTGACGACCCAGATGCCCGTGAGCGTCGCCATCGGCGACACCGGGCTTTCGCCGCTCCAACCGTGGCAGCTGGCGCTGGCGAACATTTTCTTGCCGCGCGCGTCGGCCGTCACGCCGTCCTTGTGCGAGGCGGGCGCGACCGGGGCTGTCGTCGCCGGCAGGTCGGGCGAGGGCTGCGGCGGCACGCTGCGCAAATACGAGGAGCGGATGTCCTCTGGCGCGAACTGGCTAAAACTGTGGTCGACCGCTTCACCATCGGACCCGAGGCCGAGCCGTGGCCGGGCGCATGGCCGAGCGACAGATACGAGATCAGATCCTCGTTGCGTCAAATGCCAAGGCTAGTCGCCTTGCCATTGTTCATTTTTGCAAACCATATTCAGCCATCCTTGCGGCATGTGTCTCCGGATCAAGTATCTCGTAGGCTCGCACCATCATGTTCAGAAAATCTCGCACGTCGTTGAAGTAATTCCGGAATGCGGATTTCATTTCTTCGACGTTTCTGGCGCCCACTAAAACAATATTGTCATCCGGAAATTCTTTCTCAAGTTCGAGAAGCCGGGACGATGCCTCCAATTCCAGATCAAATTGGTAGAGTTTGAATCCCTCCCTTTTGGAGGCGCGTAAGATGATATGGTCCGCTTCTATGTGATCACCGACCCAATCGTTAATGACTAGGTTTACCAGCATGTCCATAACGCCGATTTCGCGATTTAATGTCTCAAATTCTGCGTACAACTCCTTATTGCTCTTATCGGGAAATAAGCGTGGTGGGATACCTTCAATTGCTCTCGCCAACATTTCACTCGATAGGCGAAACAGTTCGATGTAACGCCTGTCGCCACGATCAAATTTCGGCTGGTTCTCAGTTACCTCGGTCACAACCTCGACTGCGGTTGCCCATGCATGCTGAACATTGGTGCGGTACTGAATCTCAATAAGGAGCCCGTCGCACTTCGGATTCCCCTTCTTAGACTTGGACTTATGTTCGTAGATGTCATGGATGCCGCGGTAGCCGCGATCCGAAGGGCTTTCTATGTAGTCGTACTTACTTTTCTCGTTTTTGCGAATGTGTTTGATTTTCGCGTGATGGAGCTTGGAACGAAATTCGTGGAGCGCTTTGATATCTGGAAATATCAGTCGGCAGCCAGCAACGTCATCCATGCGAGCAAGCTGCATTCCGTCATGGCGGGACAGCTTGTCTATAATCGTTGAGCGGCGCTTCAATCGCTGCGCCACCTGCACATCCAAGTTCTTGGCTCTGGCTCGCAAGAGTGACTGAAACGAGTTGATCACATCACGATGGGACATCCTCCACGATTCCAGGATATCCGACTGGCCCGGGCCTAGCTTCCCCGCACGCAACGCGTCGCCGGCGCGATTGATCGCGCCCTTCGATCCCCAGTGGGGTAAATCCGTCTTGTTAGCCATAGCTGCCAGCGCCGCCTCGATGGACCCACTTTCGGTCCACTGCCGGAAGGCATCCGGTGGGACGCCTTCCCCGTGTGGAAAGCGTCTTATAAACCTATGATCATGTGCAGTCACAGAGATAACTCTCCTCCAAGCGAGGGTAAGAGCAGAGCACTACTCCGCTGTCTGCACCCGCAACTCCGCCAAGTCCTTCGCCGTCAGCTTCGAGCCCTTCGTCCCGAACCGCGCCCTGACATAGTTCGCCACCGCTGCGATCTCGTCGTCGGTATACGCATTCCCGAACGCCAGCATCGACAGCGCGCTGTCGGGCGTATGCCGCTTGCCGCCCGAGATCTCGATCTGCGCGACGTTGGTGGCGGCGGGATGGTTGACCGCCTAGGTGCCGGTCAGCGTCGCCATCGGCGAGACCGGGCTCCCGCTCCAGCCATGGCAGCTGGCGCAGGCGGTGGCGAACGCTTTTTTGCCGCGTGCGTCGGCCGTAAGGCCTTCCTTGTCCGAGGGTGCGAGCGGTCGTGGTGGCGGCAAATCGACGAGGGCTGCGGCGGCACGTTGCTTATGTCTTCGGGCGCGACGATGTCGCCTGGGTTGGCAGCGCGACTGTCTCGTCCGACCCGCGGGGGGTCGAAGGAGGGAATACCCTCACTTCGGAATACTAGTAGTATGCCCCTGTTTTGCCCGACGGGTCAACTGATGCAGCAGACGTGTCGAAGTCTGGCGAGATGATATTCGACTCGCTCTCAACCGGAGGAGCGGCGCTTTCGGCCGCAGTCCATTTCAGGTTCAAATCCGTCCCGCTCTAAGCCGTTGATTGCGCACGTCCCGGCTACTGTGCATGGGGTTGTTTTCAAGCTTTTCGATTCAAGGGCCGCAGGAGCGGCCCTCAGCTCTGCCGAAAGCCCATCCGGAAGGCGCCCCAGTGCTTGCCGCGGATCACGATCGGCGAGGATAAATCTTTCATCAGCACGAACTGTCCGCCGCCCATGTCGCGGCGATAGGTTTGCAGCAGGAACGGTTTTGTGTTGGCCGCGACCTTCTTCACCGCGCGGTCGGTGAACAGGCGGCGGTTGCGGCAATTGGCGTTGTTCCAGACCGGGTCCTTGCCCTGCGGCAGGCGGTAGTTCGGATTGTGGGTCGGCAGGTACCCGCCCCTGGCCCAGGCGACGCAGAACACGATGCGCGGATCGGATTTCTGGATCGGGTCCTGGATCGCGGGCAACACGCGGTCAGTGAACTCGACGTAGCTGGTGAGGTATTGCTTCGGATCGGTGCCGGGAATCTCGCGGTAGTTCTCGTCCATGAGCTGGTCGAGCGTGATCTCGCCGCGATCGATCGCAGCTTCGAACTCGGCCGAGATCCGCTTCGCCGTCTCAATGACGACACGGATCAGCGGCGCATCGGACGTCTCGACGCCGCTATCGGCGATCAGCGCGATCAGGCCTTCGGAGGTGTCGAGCAGTTTCGCCACGCGCTGATCGGCGTTCTTGAGATCGCGCGAGGAGAGGTCGACGCCCTTGGCAAGCTCGTTGAGCTCGCTGATGACGGTGTCGCAGTGGCCGAGATTGGAGGTCGCCGCGCGCGTGACGCTGCCGATCTCCGCCTCGACCGAGGCAAAGCCCTGCTGGACGCGGGAGATGATGCCGGAGATCGCTTGCGCGCCTTCGCCGGCGGTCTTGGCGCGCTGCGAGGCGTCGCTGCTCTCGCCGATCAGGCCTTCGATCTGGCCGTCGAGATCGCGCACGGTGTCGGCGATCTGGTGCGTGGCCTGGCGGGTGGCCTCGGCGAGGTTCTTCACCTCGCTCGCGACCACCGCGAAGCCGCGGCCGGCATTGCCGGCGCGCGCCGCTTCGATGGTGGCGTTCAGCGCCAGCAGGTTTGTCTGTTTCGCGATCGCCTCGATCGAACCGGACACCTTTGCCACTTGCGCCAGCGCGGAGCCGACGGCGCTGAGGCGCGCCTCGATCCGCTCCACGGCCGCGACGAGCTCGGAGATGTGGCTGACCGCGGCATCGACCGCGCTGCGCGACTGCGCGATCTCGCCGACCGCCGCTGAGGTCGTCGTCTGCACCGCCTGCGATGCATTGGCGATGGCATGGTTGGCCGAGACCATCGTCTCGGCCGTCTTCTGGAGGTGGTGGAACCGATCCGACTGGTTCGTGACGCGGTGTGCGACTTCCTGGACGTTGCCGGCAATGTCGGCGAGCTCGACGCCGAGGCCGCCGATGCGGTCGGCAAGCTGGTCGATCAGCCGTTCGGCGAGGGTCCGGTTCGATCCGGTATCCATGACTGCAAGTTGCGCAAGGGACATGTACGGGCTTTCTCCAGTCAGAGCCGTCGATCGGCTCTCCGCGGCATTCCCATTCCAGTTTCGACCTTAGAGGATGATTCGCGCCCGGCGTCTTGCCCAAGAGTGCACGAGGGCGCGTGCACTACAGTTTGTAAGCGGTGCGGAATCCACCCCAGTGCCGGCCCTGGACGCGGATCGGGACGTCGATCTCCCGCATCATCACCGTATTGCCGTTGCCCATGTCGCGCGCATAGCTCTGGATCAGGTACGAGCGCAGGTTGTGCGCGGCGGCCAGCCCCGCCGGATCGTTGAAGATTCGCCGGTTGCGGCTGTTGGCGGTGTTCCAGGCGACGTCGCCCGGCCGCTGCGGATGCGAATAGATCTTGTTGTGCACCGGCAAAAAGCCGTTGCGGTCGACCATGGCGCAGAACGCCATGCGCGGCTCCTTGGCGAGAAAAGCCTCCTGGAACGGCGGCAGTGCACGATCGGCCCAGTCGAGATATCTGGTGCGATATTGCTGCGGATTGGTGCCGGCGATCTCGGCATAGTCGGTGTCGAAGAGGTCGTCGATCTTGACCTCGCCGCGCGCAACCGCCTGCTCGAAGATCCTCGTCAGCGCATTGCCCGCCTCCATCGCACGGGTGACGAACTCGGTGTTCTCTTCGTGGATCGACCAGAGCTTGTCCTCGATCTTCTCGGTCAGCTCGGCATTGGGGACGACGAATTGCGCGCGGGCGCCGGCCTTGGACTGCTCGACCACGCGCAGGCGGCAAGCGCCGACGTCCTCAAGCGTGCCCTCGACGATCGCCTGCGGCGCCAGCCGGCTCGCGTCGGCGCCGCCGATCAGCACGCCGTCCATCGCGATCTCATAGACCGGCATCATGCCGCGTGCGGTTTCGAATTTGAGATGGCAGGGCAGCCGCTCGGTCTTGCGGCGGTCGTTATGCTCGCTCTGCTTGAGCAGCACCGCGCAGCGCGATTTCAGCTTCCGGGCGAAAGTGGTGACGGCCTTGCCGGCGCTGGCGACGTTCTCGCCATGGGTCTCGGCCGCCTTGGTCGCGGCGTCGATCTCGGCCGCGCTCTCTCCGACCGAGATGATGAACTCCGATGCGCTCGCGGCATTGCCGGAGACCTCGCTGGTGGTGGCGTTCTGCTCGGCGACGGCGCCGTTGACGGTGTCGAACACCGGGCGGATCGCCTCGATCGCCTGCGAGATGCGGTGCACGGCATCGGCGGAGCCGGCCGCGTCGCGCTGTAGTGCGTCAATCTTCTTGGAGATCTCTTCCGTGGCGCCCTGCGTCTGCACCGCAAGCGCCTTCACCTCGGTGGCGACGACCGCAAAGCCTCGTCCCGCAGCGCCTGCGCGCGCGGCCTCGATGGTCGAGTTGAGCGCGAGCAGCGTCGTCTGGCGCGCGATCTGCGCGATCAGGTTGACCACGTTGCTGATCGCCGCGGAGGACTCGCGCAGGCGGTCGACATTGGCGCGGGCCTCCTGCGCCGCGGCGCTGGCCTCGTCGGCGAGCTTGCCGGCCTCGCGCACCTGCGCGCCGATCCCTTGCGCGGACTGGGTGAACTTGTCGGCGGCGTGGGCGAAGGTGGACGCGTTCGACTGGGCGGCATTGGTCCGGCCGGTCAGGGCGTCGGTGCGCTCGCGGATGGCGGCCAGCGTCGTGGCGGTCGCCTCGGCGCCGCCAGCCACCGAATTGGCGGCCCGCTCGAGCTGGCGGATCATCGCCCCGAGCTCGAGTTCCAGCAGTTCCAGGATTTCCCGGGCCGAATCGCCATCCGTGGCCGGAGCGGGTTCGGAATGGGCCGGCGGCTGCGCAGCAGCCGGCCCCACCGCTGGCGCAGCCATGTCCGGCAGACGCTTCCGAAATAGTCCGAACGCCATCAGCTCTCTCTTGTCGGGGGATGGGCGGACGCTATTTTCGCAAGTCGGAATGAAATCAGGGTTAACGGTGCCTGCCATCCAGGCATGGGCCACTACGGTGGTACCTTAAATCCGCGGAGCCCCTTTCTTTCCGGTGGGCAGCCGGCCTATAACGCCGCGCTTCCCACGCTCATCTTAGGCGCACGATTCCTCAAGAGACCACGCATGGCCGGACATTCCCAATTCAAGAACATCATGCACCGCAAGGGGCGGCAGGATGCGCAGAAGTCGAAGCTGTTCGGCAAGCTGGCGCGGGAAATCACCGTCGCGGCCAAGCTCGGCACGCCGGACCCCGCCATGAACCCGCGCCTGCGCGCCGCCGTGATCGCCGCGCGCCAGGAGAACATGCCGAAGGACAATATCGAGCGCGCCATCAAGAAGGCGCTCGGCAGCGACGGCGAGAACTATGACGAGATCCGCTATGAGGGTTACGGCCCGGGCGGCGTCGCCGTCATCGTCGAGGCGCTGACCGACAACCGCAACCGCGCCGCCTCCGACATCCGCTCCTTCTTCACCAAGTCCGGCGGCAATCTCGGCGAAACCGGCTCGGTCTCGTTCATGTTCGACCGCACCGGCATCATCGAATACGACCGCAGCGTCGCCGATGACGACGCCGTGCTGGATGCCGCGATCGAGGCCGGCGCCGACGACGTGGTTTCCAGCGAAAGTGGCCACGAGATCTACGCCTCGACCGAAAGCTATCGCGACGTCGCCAAGGCGCTGGAAGCCAAGTTCGGCGAGCCGCGCAAGGCCGCGCTGATCTGGAAGCCGCAGAACACGGTCGCCGTCGACGACGAGACCGGCGAGAAGCTGCTGAAGCTGATGGACCTGCTCAACGAGCACGATGACGTCCAGAACGTCTACGCCAATTTCGAGGTGTCGGACGCGCTGATGGCGAAGATGGGCGGCTAGAGGCAGCGATCGCCTTTCCTGGGGGACTTCTGTTCTGTTTCTGTTTCGCTATCATGGGCCAACCGCTATCACTGGCCCATGAGCGCGCTTCCGATTCGCCAACCCGTTCGCATCATCGGCATCGACCCCGGCCTGCGCCGCACCGGCTGGGGGGTGATCGAGGCCGAGGGCAACCGCTTGATCTACGTCGCCTGCGGTTCGGTGGAACCGCCGGACGATCTGCCGCTGTCGGGCCGCCTGCTCGCGATCCATGAAGGGCTGGCTGCTGCTCTGTCCGGTCACCAGCCGACGGAAGCCGCCGTCGAGCAAACGTTCGTGAACAAGGACGGCGTTGCCACGCTGAAACTCGGCCAGGCCCGCGGCGTCGCCATGCTGGCGCCCGCAATGTTCGGCATCTCTGTCGCCGAATACGCGCCGAACCAGGTCAAGAAGACCGTGGTCGGGGCCGGCCATGCCGACAAGCAGCAGATCGCGATGATGCTGAAGATTTTGCTGCCGAAAGCCGAGCCGCCGTCGGCCGATGCCGCCGACGCGCTCGCCATCGCGATCACCCACGCCCATCACCGCCAGAGCACCGCGCTCAGGCTGAAGGTGGCGGGACTCTAATGCGCATTGTGAGGCACATATGAGCCGCATGCTTGGTGCGCTCCCTCCCCCCTTGTGGGGGAGGGTCGGGGAGAGGGGTAGCCTCGGCGGCGGTGTCGCCGTCGCCGACAAGCTGGGCACGCCATCCTCGCGCCTTCGAGAGAATCCCCGTGTGGCACCCCCCTCCCTGACCCTCCCCCACAAGGGGGGAGGGAACGGACAGACCTTGCCGTGCGTCCTGCAAGCAGTGGCCGCGCAGCGATGATCGGCAAGCTCAAAGGCCTGATCGATTCCTACGGCGAGGATTTTGTGATTCTCGACGTCGGCGGCGTTGGTTACCAGGTTCATTGCTCGTCGCGCACCTTGCAACATCTGCCCAAGCCGGGCGAGGCGGCCGTGCTGTCGATCGAGACCTATGTCCGTGAGGACCAGATCAAACTGTTCGGCTTCCGCACCGACCAGGAGCGCGAATGGTTTCGCCTGCTCCAGACCGTGCAGGGCGTCGGCGCAAAAGTTGCGCTCGCGGTGCTCGGCACACTGTCGCCGGCCGATCTCGCCAATGCGATTGCGCTGCGCGACAAGGCCGCGGTGGCGCGCACGCCCGGCGTCGGGCCCAAGGTCGCCGAGCGCATCGTCACCGAACTGAAGGACAAGGCGCCGGCCTTTGCCAATGTCGATCCGGCCGTGGTGCATCTCGCCGGCGCCGTCGACGACCAGCGCGCGCCGCGGCCCGTTGCGGATGCGATCTCCGCGCTGGTCAATCTCGGCTATGGCCAACCGCAGGCGGCTGCGGCGATTGCGTCGGCTTCGCGCAGTGCAGGTGAAGGCGCTGAAACGGCGCAGCTCATTCGCCTCGGCCTGAAGGAACTGGCGAAGTGAGCGACGGTCAGCGCCTCTCCGCGTCGGATCAAGGTGCAGCATGGCTGCAGTTGCAGCGACTCGGTCGCATGTTCGTCCTCATTCTCCTCGGAACTCTCGTTGCCGGATATCTTGCAATGCTGGCGTTTTCAGCGTCCGGTTGCTTTCTGAGCCAGGTCGTTCGATGCTTCTCGATCTCGCGCGACCTGATCGGGTTCAGTTGGTTCGCTCTGAAAGCGTTGTCCTTGCCCACGGTTATTGCAGCAGTGTTGGTTACAATCATTCTGCAAATCCGCGGCTTCCTCGTCTGGTGGAACATTCTTTCTGCTAGCTTTATTTCGGCTTTAGCGACTGGCCTGATTAGTCGAGTGTCGTTTCTTTCGGGTGACGTGTTCTTCATTTTTGTGTTGGGTTTGATCCTTTTTGCGGGGGCTCAAGCATCTCTTCTGATCCGCAATCGGCTCGACAGATCTTCGATATGAACACACCCTCCCGCATGGTCTCGCCCGAGCGCCGCAGCGACGATGTCGGGGACACTGCGCTGCGTCCGCAATCGCTGTCCGACTTCGTCGGCCAGCAGCAGGCGCGCAAGAATCTCTCGATCTTCATCGAGGCGGCGCGCAAGCGCGGCGAGGCGCTGGATCACGTGCTGTTCGTCGGCCCACCCGGCCTCGGCAAGACCACGCTGGCGCAGATCGTGGCGAAAGAGCTCGGCGTCGGCTTTCGCGCCACGTCGGGGCCTGTCATCGCCAAGGCCGGCGATCTCGCTGCGCTGCTGACCAATCTCGAAGAGCGCGACGTGCTCTTCATCGACGAAATCCATCGCCTCAGCCCCGCGGTAGAAGAAGTGCTCTATCCCGCGATGGAGGATTTTCAGCTCGACCTCATCATCGGCGAGGGCCCGGCGGCACGCTCAGTGAAGATCGAGCTGTCGAAATTCACTCTCGTCGGCGCCACCACGCGCGCCGGCCTGCTCACCAATCCCTTGCGCGACCGCTTCGGCATTCCGGTGCGGCTGAATTTCTACACGATCGAGGAATTGGAGAGCATCGTCACGCGCGGCGCGCGCGTGCTCAATGTCGGCATGAGCGCTGATGGCGCCAACGAGATCGCGCGCCGTGCCCGCGGCACGCCGCGGATCGCCGGCCGCCTGCTCCGCCGCGTGCGCGATTTCGCCTCCGCCGCCGATGCCGCCTCGATCGACCGCAAGATTGCCGACCACGCGCTGAGCGCACTCGAGGTCGACGCCGCGGGCCTCGATGCGATGGACCGGCGCTACCTCACAACCATCGCGCAGAACTACGGCGGCGGCCCGGTCGGCGTTGAGACGATGGCGGCCGCGTTGTCCGAGCCGCGCGACGCGATCGAGGACATCATCGAGCCTTATCTGATCCAGTGCGGTTATCTCCAGCGCACCCCGCGCGGCCGGCTGCTCACCTCGCACGCCTTCCACCATCTCGGCATCACCGAGCCCTCGCGCGATGCGGCAGCGCAATTCGGTCTGTTCGGCACGGACGAAAGCGACGACTGATTGCGTTGGCGCAACAGGCCCGGTTGTCATGAACTTCTGGTAACCCTTTGTGCAGGCGCCTGCACGCGAATGCAGACGGTCTGCACCAACGGACCCCAATTCCGCTTCAATCGGATCGCATCAAAACGCCGCATCAGAACCGGGCTTCCATGATCACACGTCGTCACCTCATCCGCTCCATCGGCGGTCTTTCCGCCCTCGGCATCTCGACCGCCGCCTATGGGGTCGGCGTCGAGCCGATGCGGCTCCGCGTCACCCGCTACCATCCGACCCCGCGGCAATGGCCGGCGGATTTCCGGCTGAAGATCGCGGCGATCGCCGACATCCATGCCTGCGATCCCTGGATGTCGCTGGAGCGGATCGAGGCGATCGTCGACCGTACCAACGCACTGAACGCCGACCTCATCGTGCTGCTCGGCGACTACGTCGCTGGCGTTCACCAGGTCGCGCGCATCATTCCATCGAGCGAATGGGCCAGGGTGCTGGCCGGCCTCAAGGCGCCGCTCGGCGTCCATGCCGTCATGGGCAATCACGATTATTGGGATGACCGGACCGTGCAGCGGGCCGGGCATGGGCCGACCATCGCGCATCGCGCGCTGGAGGCGGCCGGCATTCCGGTCTACGAGAACGACGTCGTGCGTCTCACCAAGGACGCCCGCTCGTTCTGGCTCGCCGGCCTCGGCGATCAGCTCGCCTTTGCGCCGGCGCAGCGCTTCCGCAGCACGGCGCGCTTCGGTGCCGACGATCTCGCGGGCACGCTGGCAAAAGTCACTGACGATGCGCCGGTCATCCTGCTCGCGCATGAGCCCAACATCGCCTGGCGTGTGCCGGCGCGGGTCGCGCTGCAATTGTCCGGCCACACCCATGGCGGCCAGGTCCGCCTGCTCGGCTGGTCGCCCGCCATTCGGGGCCCGAATAGCGGGCAGCTCGCCTATGGTCATGTCAGGTTGAAATGCGACGTCATCATCTCCGGCGGCCTTGGTTGCAGCATCATGCCGGTCCGTGTCGGCGTGCCGCCCGAGATCGTCGAGGTGACGCTGGGACGGGCCGCCCCGGTTGTGTCCTAACACGCTTGCGCGGCGGGCAGTTTTTGCGCAAAACGGGCCGGTAGCAAAAGCAAGAGGCCCGCGACGTGACTGCCCATCTCGACGGCGAGATCCGCGACGGCCGCCACCACATGCAGGTCCGCGTCTATTACGAGGACACGGATTTCTCTGACTGGACGGTGTCGTAACAGGCAGTGCTGATCGTGCCTGATTTCTCACGATCTTCTGAGAAGAGTTTCATGCTGAAAAGGGCCGCGGCGTTCAGGTACGGTGTGTATTCGTAGGGCATCCGCTTGCGTACGGGATGCACTATAATGCAGTCGACCAAGTTACGGAAAGCGATGCGAGTTTCGATCGCCTTCGGATTTGTCTTGAGACCGGTGACCAGTCTCTTAGCTTCCGAACGGTATCGGTCACCGAACTTCGGGTGGTCGAACGGGATCACGTTTTCGCCGCCACTGCCGAGCAAGCGCAAGCGTTCCTCGACAGTTTCCCGTTCCACGTCGCATTCATCTATCTGCTTGATCAACTCATCCGGTTTGCGACGGCTGTTTGCGATCGCATATGACAAGCGTTCGATCTCGGCATTCAGCACACGGCGCCGACGCTCCAGGTTAGAGCGTTCGCTGTCCTTTCGCTGATCGCTCTTCCGCTCCTCCTTCCAGGCACGCATCGCCTCTTCAACGGCTTTCGGTGAAAGCAATCTTACTTCCATTTTTTCGGCAACATCCTTCAGTAGAACGTCCATATCAAAGCTGCGGGTATGCTCGCAGGTGCCTCGCTGATGCGCGTTGGCGCACGCGGCACGCGGCCCTCCATTCCGGGAGGATTGAGAGATTCGCATACGGCCGTTGCACACACCGCACCGAAGGACTCCCGCAAGCGGGTGCTCGTTGTTGCGCGGGACCACAGGTCGGCGCCGCGGCTTGCCGGACGGCCCGAACATATGGATAGCGCGTTCATTGCGAACCTTCTGCGCGCTATCCCAGAGCGCTTGCGGAATAATCCGCAGCTCGGCGTTTTTTACGATGATGTGGCGTTCTTCGGGATTGCGGCGCTTCTGCTTCTTCTGCGTTTCCGGATTGAGAATTGTTGAGCGAACATTCCAATGTATCTCGCCGATATACAGCTCGTTGCCGATAATGCCGCGACCATGGCGACCGCCAGTGATGCACTGATGATTCCAGGTGGTGCGACCAGCCTTGTTCTTGTGACGGGTAGCCCCAGGCGAGGGTACGCCTTCGCGGGTAAGATCGGCGGCGATATCTCGCGTTGAACGGCCTGCCGTATACTCGATGAAGATACGGCGCACGATCTTTGCTTCGCTCTCATCGATGATCCGCTCGCCAGGCACGCCCGGCTTTGGCCGATAACCATACGCGTACGAGCCAGGAATTCTTCCGTTGTTGACGGCGTTATCATGCCCACGCCGAACCTTGTCAGCAAGCTGGGGCTTGTAGATCGTATTGTAGAGGCTTGCGATGCTGATGTCAGTTGCGGTCGCATAAACGCCTTTCTGATCCATCAATTCAACGCGGTTGAACTCAAACACCTGCTTGAGACGCTGGATGGTGGCGGGATCGCGCGACAGGCGGTCGAAATGCTCGACGATGATCACGTCAAAGTCTTGGCTCCGTACACCTTTGAGCAATCGCTGATAGCCATCGCGCGTATCCTCGGTAAGGCCAGACTTTGCGGCGTCGACAAATTCACCGACGATATCTAGGTCATTGCGTGCGGCGACCTTCCGGCAGAGTAATAGCTGACCGTCAATCGAGGTCGCTTTTTGCATGTCGCTCGAATAGCGGGCGTATATCACGGCCCTCTTTTTTGGTGACGCTATCGCCATCCCGTTCCCCTATCCGCTGCTCCAAACCGCCTATTTCATCCCGCGCAAGCTGCCGTCCGATGGCACGCGCCAGCTCAAGCCAAACTTCCTCATTGTCGGGATTGTCCCAACTTTGAGGGTGGGAAGGATCAAGCGGTCGGATGATCGCCTTTTGGCCCCGAGACAATCGCATTCGGGTACGCATCACAGCAAAGCCTTCAGAAGCTAGCGTAAATTTCTTTCTTGCGCTACCGGCAGGTCGCAGGGATCGCGTGCGGCGTTAGCGTCCTCCAATCGAAGATTCGATCGAAGCTCCTCTGTGATTTTAAGTGGCTCGCCAGATCTAGACCGCCCTTCAGCGGCAGCTTCACTCGGCAAGCGCCGTGACCGGACAAGCATCACGACAAAGCTACAAATCACTTTTGCTTTTGAACCGCACATGAAAGTCTCGATCTGCGATGGCGAGTCCGTTCATGTTGACTGCTGCGGTAGCGAATGAAAATGAAACTTTTCAAATGTCGGGCGCCAGCGTGTTGCTGCGAAGATGATCGTGGGCGGGCGGGAATTTGCTAAACAAAGGAGGGTAGATTCGGCGGTGGGATCGCGGCTCGAGCCCAGCCACAGCCTGGGGTAGCGTAATGAACACGTTCCGGCTCCCGGCTGAAATCATTGGGGATACTCAATGTCGAGGAACTCAAGAAAAGCTCAACGTCGACGGAAATGTCCGGGCCGGTTAAGGTCTGCACCCAGCCTGCGCCGCCTAGCACTCCCGGTGCTCTGATCCGCAATTGAGTCGGCAGCCGGGAGCATTGGGGCTGGAGAGCGATCCGTGTCGGAACGGGGTGTTCTACTGTGAGAACAGCGGAGAGATTTGAGCACCAATTTTTTGGTTAGTCCGAGATGGCCGCAGTGGGGCTGGACCGCGCTGCGGCTTTTCCGTGGGAAAACGACCTCGATCGGTCGCGACTTGCCCGTGATTTCCCAGTTCCTCGCCCGCATCCGCGATGGCGGTCAGTCGATCGAGGCCAGCGTCGGCGACCCGCCCGTCACCATACAGCGCCATTTCCTTTGCAGGATCGCCGGTTACCTCTCCGGCGTGAAGCGCAATGACGTTCTCAGCAGGTTTGGAGATCCCGCAGCTGCCCACGAACTAGCCGCCCCGCTCGTCGACGCGCCTGCCGATCTCGGCCGAGAAGACCATGGAAACCCTCACCGAGATTGTATTCACCCAAATCGGTTTCATGCCCACACGGTCGCGCCGCAATGAGATGGTACCTCTCAAGAAGGAATTCTGGGAGTTGAACAACTTCCGGACGGTCCAATACGTTCAGACGGCTGAGCAGAAGGCAGCCCTGGAACAGTATCGTGCCGTCTCAGCGGCGAGGCAGCCGACTACAACGACCTAGTGCGGTGAAACCGAAGCCGCTGTTGGGCGGGACTGCAAGGATTCGGCGTACGCATGACACGCCATGCATGAAAGATTTGAGTTACTAAATCTCAGATTGCGAATATCCCTAGTCAGAGTCAATTAGTTCCGGTCATGCTTTGCCGGTGCACCCCTGGACCTTTCATTCGCGTTTAGAGTCGGGGAAAGATGTCAGACCCCGCATTTTCGATTTGCAGCTCTGTATTGCCAGCTGGAACGAAGGACGGACCGATCGGATTCGTCTAGGCAGGAGCACTCTCGATGCTGATGTTCAAGGAAGGCGGCCTACTATCCGGAGCCGGCGCGGCTGGGCAATCTCCGTGCTGCAGGAAGCCGGAGCGACCTGCGAGTGCGAGGAGCATGGCTGGATAAAGGACAGGGTAGATCCTCTTGCGCGGGAGCGTGCCATCGCTGTCGCCCGAGAGGATCCCCCACCAGGTGTCGCTCCCGACCAGGCTCTTGCCGAAACTCACGACGTGCTCGATTCAATCGGTGATACCTGTCCAGACTATGCGCCTCAATGTCTGAAAATGCCTGTATATGCCGGGTTAGTCGAGCGCCTACGCTGATTTCCTTTGAGTCCTCGCCGCTGGCTTCTTTGCCGTCCCTGCCTTAGCTGGCTTCTTGCCCGCGATCGGTAACAGCATCTCCTTCTGACCGGAGGTCCTCTTCGGCTTTTTTTGTCTTCGATGTCTTGGCGGCTTGCTCCTGGCCGACGCTTTGGCGGAGCGCTTCCATCAGATCGACGACATTGCCGGCGACCCCTTTGCGTGGGGGGCCATATACGCAGGACTCCGGCTAAGGCGCCTTGGATTCGAGATGATCCGCTGCATGGTTAAAGTTGAGCCCGGTTGATCTCGGCTTTAATGACGCCATGCCATCATCTAATATCAGTGAGGCGGACTTGCTGGTCGAGGCGACGATGCCGCCATAATCACGCGCACAGGAGAAGATGCATGGGCGCTAGTCCCTTTCTTCGAGAAGTCACAACGCGGCCGCTAGCAACGCTATTCAGCGTGATTTGCGTGATCCTGTTTGTCCTCCAGATGCGCGGTATGAAAATCGATGGATATGGCATCAGCTTGTTGGCAATGGCTGCTCTGCCATGGAGCTTGAAAGCGCTTGAAGTAGTCGCTGATGCCGTCGGACAGGCTCTCGTGCGTGCCAACATCAAATCCTTTCAAATCGCAGGCGTAAAAGTAGAGCAAATCGAAAGGAAACTCGATGAACAAAGGCGCATGCTTGACGATTTGATCCTATATTCGATGGCATTTCACATCTACGACAAGCTTAAGTACCTGCACTTGGGAGCTCTGGACGCGCACGGCAAGTACGCGGAGTACAGATATGTCGACGACGAACCGTCCATCCATGATCTTCGCTATTTGCGAGATCATGGATATCTAGAGCATTTTCAAATCTCTGATCTTGTTCCGGGGGAAAATTTGGTCGGCAAGCTGAAGGTCACCGAGATGGGCCAGCGGTTCGTCAACCTCAAGGAAGGCCGGGGAATACAAATCGATGACCCCGCCACAAAGCGATAAGCCGCAGGGGCATGTCGCTCGGCCGCTCCCCATATCTCGGCGGCACCGATGTTGGTCGCCGGTCCTTCAGTCTGAGGTCAAACGTGGGTTCGCGGGCTGAAATACGGCGACGGTACTTCGGCAGCGAAAAGGTCTGCGGGCAAGGCGCTAATTGCTGTCGCTCGAATCAAAACTCGCACCAATCGGAGGGGCGATCCGGATCACATTGACTGACCGTCGCCTTCTTGCAGACCTTGACCGATGTAATCGGATGTATTTCCCAGAGTGAGGAGCGTTTCGGTTGTCCAGCGAGCGGATTATTTGCGTCGCCGTTCGTCACATGCATGTTATCGCGTTGAGGAGGCCTGCCTCAGCCGACGTAGCCCGATGAGCGAAGCGACATTTGGATGAACGCCCTGAACGCAAGTAGTGGAAGAGAACGTTCGAAATTTTCGGTAGCATTGTGCTGATCGCATGTTTATGCTCCGAGGTGGCGACGCCGCGATGCGGTTCGGTGGCCTGATCGTGTGCATCCGGGAGTCCATTATGGCTGACGTTGAGATCATAGACGATCCCGAGGACGAACACTCGGAGTCGGAGGAAGAACTGGACCATGAAATCGACGCGCATCTTGACGCGCCAGCCCGCGAGCAGCGCCTGGCGTTGAGGGCAGCTGCCGACCACGTTGTTCAGCAGTATGCCAATGACCCCAATTTCGATCCGCCACGGATGCCGCGCGAAGGGGTGATGATCAACAACGCTTTCGTGCACATCGAAGTCAACGAGGCCGATCCACAACAGCGGGAGCACATGCGAGACCTACGCGAGCAGATCGGGGAACTGCAGCAGCAGGTGCGAGCGGTCCAGGGACGACCAGCAGCGGCGGAAAATATCACTTTGAAGTACGTCTTGGCCACGTGTGCGATCGCGAGCGGAATCAGCGCCGTCTTATCCATCATCTTCAGTATCAAGGACCACGTCAGCGGTCCCAAGGCGAGAGCTGCCGCAGCAGCCGCCAACCCCGAGACCGACGCCGCCGCGCTGGCGAAAGCCTGGTTGAAGGACTCGGAGCAGTCATTCTGGGACAATCTCGCCAATTTCTTCGAGACCTATCGACCGCGGTCATTCCAAGAGCAGTTAATGTTCATGCAGCTCACGCTTGATATCGCAAATTCCATCCCCGTCGCGCCATGGACGTGGAAATCGCCGGGCGACAAGCTCGCTGCGGTCGTCACCCTGGTGAAAAAAATCGAGTCCGACGGGTTAGGCGCCGCCTACCGCATCTTGCCGACGATCGTCTATTTGCCCGAGAACCGTCCCTACACCCGGGCCATTGGCGCGGAGCTGATGTCGCTCGCGCTCACCCAATGGTTCGTCGCGAATGCGTAAGCTGGCTCTCATCAAAATCGGTTAGCGAGCGCCTTCGGAGAGCGAGATGGCCGCGGGAATCAACAAGGTCCTTGAGAGCCTGTCCATCAATCTCGCTTTCGCGGCTCCGGCACCCTATGGCCCGATCGCAGCGGCCGGCCTCGGCGGACTATTCGGCGTCTTGGATTTGTTCGGCGGCAGTGGCTCCGACCCTTTCGAAAAGATCGTGGATGCCATCCGCACGATGATCTCCGAAGCGGTCGAGGAGCTGGAAGGTTATATGCGCCAGCTCAACATCGAGAAGGCGGAGGGTGATGTGGTCGCCTTCTTCCAGTGGTATCAGCTCAAGATCGCTGGCCAAACGACAGCCCCGATCGTGCAGGCCGACATCACGTTAATCGAAGGGGATCCGGCGCATGGCGTGACTGGCATCCTTGAGGAGCTCGAAACGGCGCATTCATTTCTATCGGGCAGCCTTCTTAACAACTTGGTCTCGTTCTCGACCGACAATTACGTGAATCCGTCGAGCTCCGTGGCAACCCGCGACGAGGACGCGATCTTGTCCGTTCTCATGGCCACTATGACAGCGCTTATCGCGGCATCGAAGCTGCAGATACGATTGCATGCCGCATGCGCTGCCTTCTACGCGCCTGACGACGCCTTCGGCAAATGTCAAGATGCAGCGGCGGATAAAGCCTTTCAGGTTCACGTGGAGGCCTGGGCCGCTGGGATTGAAGGGCTGAAGAGTCTTATAGGCGACCAAAGGGGGAGGCTCCCTTCGACTCTGCTTCCTACCGATACCTTTGTGAATGGGCCGTGGTGGGGTGATTTCGACAGCACGGACGTCTATAGCGGACCAGCCAAATGCATTGCTACAACATATCGCCAACTGCTCCGCCCCCCGCTCGTAATGCCCCTGCCGTGGGACACGACTGTTTCAATTCCCCCTCCGAGCTCATTTCCGCCCTTCAGTCTCAGTTCCTTAGGTCCCTCAGGTTGGGGGGCGGCTCTCGAAACTCTCGCAATGTGGCGGGTCCTTCGGCGGATTGGCCAGATTATCATCAAAAATGACTACGTTAAGAGTATCCCTGGCAACTTCAACTTCTTTCAAGTCCTTGATGGGGCCACGCAAATTGACTTAGGAGGAGCCGACTTTCAATTTGACAGCGCAAAGCTCCACGTAGACAGCCCTGCTGGCGACTACTCCCACGCCTGTGCCGCGGCAGCTTCGGCTGTAGACACCTTTCTTTCCAGTCAGAAGCCTGGACAGGCGAATGCAACAACCTGGTTCGACGACATCCAGATTGTCGAGGGTTGGCACGACGGCCTGCAGCAGATTCTAAAAATGATACCACCCGAGCGGCCGGGCAATACGGCGGTCATTCACGCCTGGTCTAATGGGCCGCCGGACAGCGCGAGCGAATGGGCCAAGGCGGACCACGTATGTTACGCGTTCGCCTTTCGGGTCGACAACACTTTTCCTCGGCGAACCGAGTTTGGAAGCCCGATTGAAATTCGAGCCGCCGGAGTTCCGCGCTGGAAGCCGGATATTCATGCCATCCCGAGCAACCCTGCGCCTGGAGGGCAGACTGAAATATGGCGTCAATTCATTCATGGCGATGATCGGCGGCTGCCGAGGATCGTAGCCATAGTGCCGGGCTCTACCACGCAATTCGTGGATACAGATCTTGGACTGGATTGACCGCCGATGTGCACGACCGGCTCACGCTAGCAATGAAAAAAAATGGTGGCCATTCTCGTGGATTGTGATTCCCCCAGGTACCGTCAGCCGTCCGACGGCCTCGCCGAGAACATCCTACGAAACAGAAATTGTTTGAAGCCGGCGTAGCCTGGACCAGGGAAGTGACATCCGGGCTTGAATTGGTGCCCGAGCAAGAAGAACGGACAAAAAGGGGAAACTCATTCCCGTTGCACGGCCGCGTAAAAGATAAACCAGCGTTTATGTTTGACGGCGCCCTATGGGCGGCTCAGGACGCATGTCTGCTCCGCATCGGCTGGTCTCTTTGGCGCCCTCGCCTCCAATGTCGCCGATGGACCAGACTCGAACATACGCAGGATCATTCAAACACCACATTGCGGCTGGTTGGACGGTTACTGATCTTTCAATATGACACACTCGCTCATTTCTCTGCGCAATGCTCGGCAGAGTTCAAATGCGTCTTTGACGGTAGCAAAGGGACCGATTTCAATTCTATAAGCCTGATCTGCTTCTACCTCTTCAATTACGGGCTCTCGGGTCGTCAGAACATCCGGAAACCTGGCCTGCATCACTTCATAAGTAGCTCTCGCGCGCGCCTCGCTCACGTCGGTAGCTAAAGCAATCATGATCCTATTGTCCAAGGACAGTGACGAACTCGAAAAGGTCCTCCCGGGAGCAAGAGCACGCGGGGCAGAGCTGGTAGAGTCCCTGATGCTGCCGGTTGTCTCAGGAGCGACAGTCGAAGCCGTCCGCGTTGTGGTCTGGCCCGGATGCTCTGGAAGCCACGCCATTAATCCGCCCGTCAAAACGACACCTGCAAAAAGCGAAGCAACTCCTGTAATCAACGTCAGTCGGTGGTACGCAAAAGAGGCGCCGATCGCCGTCACGACACCCACGAGAGCTGTGCAGAGGTTGCCGGATCGGCTCGCGCGGCGCCTCTCTTCAAGAACTTCATCCAAAAGTCTGTCGTACGTGCGCGCGCGCGGATAAACCTCGTCCTCATCCATCGGGCTCTCGCACAGAGCCTCAATCAGGTGAGTACGAGGATCAAAATCCTGTTTCGGGCTCTGACTCATCGCTGATTCCAATATTTCTCGAGGCGACGTTTGATCTTCTTGCGTTTGCTTTCGTGTTCTTCCTCGGTGACCTTTAGTTGAGGTTCAAAGCCCATCATTCCTCTGACGATCTCCTTCGCAACGGGGTCATCCTCGAACAGTCTTAGCACCCCGACCACGAAATCCTGACATTCATCGAATCCTGCTTCGGACTCGTCAGTCTGCAGATCATCCTCACCTTTCGGTCCCCTTTTTGGCTTTGGCCCCTGTTTATCGCGCAACTTCCGAGCAATATCGCGAATAAGACCCTTGTTCCCGCAGAAAAAAGTCATCGCCTCGACATCAACGGGCCACCCGCGCGTTCCGTCGAGCACGCGCCGAAAGGCCTCTTGCAATAGGTCTTTTCTCTCCTCGTAGCCCCAAGGCGCGAGCGATTGCTGCCAAGCTGCCTCCCGCTGCAAGTGGGCCTTCTCTTTGGGAGTAAGGCTCTTTAGCGCCGTAGCTACCTGATCTAGTGATCGATACTCGGGCAAAGCTCCGTTCCCTAGTATAGGGCCACCAATGTTAGCTTTTCGGACGCTATTTAAAAAAATATTCTTGGGCTGATCCACGCCGCCGGCGTCCGCCGAAAGCCATTTGTTAACCATACCGTACTTGGGAGCAAAACGCTCTCGGCCCAACAAAGGAGCTTGAGCATGGGCAAGTGGTACAGACGCGGGCGGTATGATCGCGAACACGGTCGTCCCTACAGGCCTCCGCACGACGATTTCATAACTCTTCTATTGTTGTCCGAGCGACAGAGGAGAGAGCGCCAAGCGTATGATGAAGGTTGGAACGACGGTGCGTGAGTGCATGAGGGGGCGCCGCAATTGCGGCGTCCTATTTTTTGTCGTGTCGGTGATATTCGAGCCAGGAAGAAGCGGGGGCGCTCATCAGATTGGCTTCCGTTGACCAGACCAAGGAATTCCGAGGAGGCGACGACGTAGCACGCCCCGGGACATTGCCAGTTGGACAGTCGACGAATGGATGTAAGTGCATGCTGCATTGCGACTACGACGATCGAACTGAGCGATCCTTGAGGGCTGGATCACCGCGTACCTGAACCAGGTCCTCCCGTAGATCGACCAATAATTGCTCAATAGGACTCAATGGGCCTCTGACGCCGTCGGGCAATGAGCTTCTATTCTTGTCTGCTGTATGTCCGAATTTGGTCAGTGAAAGTCCAGTGTTGGGAGGACCGGCATGCGTCGAGCGTCTCTCTTTATGGTGGGTCTGTTACTAATATTCTCGTCGTCCGTCGCAAGCGCGGAAACGAGAGTCGCGCTTGTCATCGGAAACGCGAAGTATTTGAAAGCGCCTCGTCTTATGAATCCGGCCAACGACGCAGCAGACGTCGAGGGTTCTCTGAAGCGACTCGGGTTTTCCGTGTCAACTGCGTTGGATGCAAACTATGACGCGATGAGACGTGCCGTCGGTGACTTTACCAGACGAGCGCGAGCAGCAGACTACGCGATCTTGTTCTATTCCGGGCATGGCATGGAAGTTGGCGGCGAGAATTGGTTGATACCGATCGATGCCGAGTTGCAGTCCGATACGGACGCAGAAACCCAAGCCATCAATATGAAGACCGCTATGTTGGCGGTTAGCAGTTCAAGGGCGCTCGGTCTGGTCATCTTGGATGCTTGCCGCAATAACCCCTTCCTGGTGCGCATGGAGCGAACCAACCGAACTCGTGCCGTAGAGCCCGGATTCGTTCGCGTAGAGCCAGGCGACAACGTAATGGTGATCTACGCGGCGAAGGATGGTACTACGGCACTTGACGGCTCCGGTCGCAACAGTCCGTTCTCGGATGCGCTCGTTCGTCACATTGAAACGCCTGGACTGGAGATCACGCAGCTGTTCAGAGTAGTGCGTGACGAGGTGATGCAATCGACGGCGCGAAAGCAACAACCTTTCGTCTATGGCACCCTTTCCAAGCAGTTGGTCTATCTAAAACCGCCAGCGACGGCACCATTACAGGACGAACAGCGGTGGCAGATCATAACGCAAGCCGCGGCATCTCAGGAGTTCAACGAAGCCGCTCCAGCGCGCATCAAGCACGGTCTAGAACTCAAGGCAGTGGAGCAGTTCGTCCGCGAATATCCCGACAGCAAGCTGATTCCGGTAGCGCTGCAGCGGGTTCGTGCCCTCAAGGAATTGATTGCCAGCGATCCCCCTACACCGGATACGACGCAAGATGAGGCAGCTTGGCAAAACATTCAGGAAGTGAGATCCGGAAAGCTATTTCCGGAGTGGACTCCGCCCCAGCGACTGCAAGCGGAACAGCAGGGATTGGAAGCATTCAGAAAAAAATACCCAAACAGTCGTCACGAGAAGGAAGCAGCGGTCCGGATGGCGGAATTGAGCTCCGCGATAGAGAAGAATCCTTTGCCCGACGTTGGAGAAGAGCTCGCCTGGCGAACGTTGAACCAGATTGAAGCAGGAACGTTGTTCAAAAATATGAGGGACCAGCAACGACTTGTTTTCGAAGCAAGCTCGCTCGAAGAATTCATCAAGCGATGGCCAAACAGCCTTCATTTGGCTGAGGCGCAACGCAGACTTGAAGTACTAGAACAGAAGCTCGCTGGCCAGCTTGATGCGACAATTGAGAACAGGGCTAATTCGGAACAGGGCGCAGATGCCGTCTTCATTGCGACCATAAAGGTGCGACCGGCCAGCTCGCTCCTGCCGACTGAGCGTAAGCGACTCGCTAAGCTGGCCGACCGCAGGCCGAGCCTTGAGCTCGAGATTCCTTTTGAATACAACTCCGCGGCTATCTCGGCGAAAGCTCTTCCTGTACTTCGGGCGCTCGGACGCGTGCTCAGCAGCGAAAAGCTTCAACGTGCCTCATTGCTTATCGGCGGGCATGCCGACGCTTCGGGAGCAACGGCGTATAACCAAGAGCTGTCACAACGTCGTGCTGAGGCAGTAAAGCGTTTTCTACTTGAAGAGAACAAGCTCAGTCCGGCCAACCTGATCGCGTGCGGATTTGGGCAAGACTATCCCAGAAACAGAAAGAACCCGCGAGCTGATGAAAATCGTCGAGTACAGATCGTAAATCTGAGCGGGACCTGAGTTGGTGGCCGCAAAGCGGTGGCGGCCTCAGCACCCTCCCTAGATCAGCAGCGGAACAGGTGGAAAGCTCCAGACTCAGCATTTTAGAATCCCTGCTCTGTGTTAGCAGCTCGGAACGAGAGACGATCCTAACGGATTCGTCTCGGGCAGGAGCGATCTCGATGCTGATGGTCAAGGAACGGCAGCAGGCGATCCGGACCCTGCGCGGGTGGGCATTTTCCGTGCTGCACGAAGCCGGAGCCATCCGAGAATGCGAGGAGCACGGCTGGATGCAGGATCGAGCTGATCCGGTTGCCCGCCCGCTTGGTCGGTGGAAAGACAAGACTGCAAAATTCGGTTGACAATGCCTTCGCGCGGGCATTGCATAAAGAAGCCGCGCACGCCCTGAATATCAACGATGTTGGAGGGCTAAGATGAGAAGCGCTGTAGCCGGCTTTGCTGCTATTCTGTCGTTGGCTTGTAACGTTGTGAGCGCGTTCGCCGAAGAGTGCTCTCTCGTTGAATTCGACAAGGGGCCGCCGACAAGCGTGAAGGATATCACGCCACCAACGACTGAAAGCAAATTCGAGTGGGGATCAGATGTTGACCGCTGGGGATCAGAAGCTCGCGCCTGGCATTACATACGGAACCTACACAGCAAGAGACTCTCCTTAGATTGGCCAAAACCACTTTTCGTAATACCTTTCGATGGTCCGTTGGACTTTGGGGGCATAGCTTGCCAATACGACTACGCGAGCAGCCTTGAAGATTTCAAACTAGACAGGAATGCTCCCATCAGAGTTAGCAATGACGGGGTAAAGTCAGCGCAAGCCTACGTTCAGGTGGCAGCGAAAAAAGAACCAAAATCATCCGTCACAGGCGGCGAGCTGAGAAGAACTTATAAAAGCGAAACGGGGAAAATCATTGCCGCATTCGCCCGACTTCTCTTCAGATACAATTCCGCTGACAAGTTGCTTCAGGTGGATATTACATCCGGCCCCGGAGAAACCCGAGTAGGGCTCGGACCGCAAACAATAGGAATTACACAAGAGACATTCTATGCCAATTTGAAGAGGAGTGATCTCAGCTTTAAAGGTCCTATTCCCTTAGAGAAGGTTGTGCTGAGAGAAGAAACCAAAGCGATTGGAGCGGATCCTAAGCAGGATGTTATTCTTGTTCAGGCAAATGGCCAGCATTCGCTTAGGTTTGAAAACGTCTCAATCGCGCCGTCTGGCATTACACCGTTGATTTTGATCGCTCCTGACGGAAAGCCACTTGGCCTAACCGGTATCAATTTAGATTCGTTGACGGATAGAAAGTGATGAAAGGGCGATCAGCCAAGAAAGCTGGATTCATGGCTATCGCTGCCCTGGTGAGCGGCGTAACTGCATATTTGCCGGCCCCGCCTGGAATGGAATCTTCATTGGTGCTGGTTGGAACAGTTGCCGCAATAGCGGGAAGCGCGATTGGGATTCTGGTCGACGAGTTCCGCGCGTTGATGAAGATCTTGCTAGTAGTGGTGATTCTTATGCTGTGTATCTATGCGATAAATCAGTTTCGCAGCATCGCAGGCGGTGAGCCCGGCAGAGAAGCGTCGAACATACTTCTGTTCTGGGCGGCCGTCGTCTTTGCACCCATTGGCTTCGTGATTGAGTTGGCAGGGCTCAGCTTCGCTGACAAATGACGCATTGTCCCTATGCGTGCAGCCGTAAATGAGGGCTGCCATCCGTGCTCGGCTTCGATGCTGCTTCAGCCTAGACAGCGGACGTTAAAAATGAGGTTGTCACCTACGCTGATTTCTCTTTGAGCCGTCGCCGTTGACTTCCTTGCCGTCCCTTCCTTGGCCGGCTTTTTGCCAACGATCGGTAACGGCATCTCCTTCTGCCGGAGGCCTTCTTCGGCTTCTTTGACTTCGATGTCTTGCCGGTTTGCTCCTGGCCGACGCTTCGGCGCAGCGCTTCCATCAGGTTGACGAAGTTGCCGGCGGCGGGCCGCTCCTTGGGAGTGATCGGCTTTCCGGCCGCTTGCTGTTGATGAGGTCGATCAGCGCAGTCCTCGTAGTGGTCCTCGAACTTCTCGGGCTCGAAGCTTCCGGATTTCTGGTTGACGATGTGCTTGGCGAGATCGAGCATGTCCTTCGTGACTTTGGCGTCTCGGATCTCGTCGAAATACTCCTCCTCGGAGCGGACTTCGTATGGGTAGCGCAGGAGAGTGCCGACGAGGCCCTTGTCGAGTGGTTCAAGCGCAATGATGTGCTCGCGGTTGGTCAACACCACCCGGCCTATGGCGACCTTATCCATCTCGCGGATCGTCTCCTGGCCGGAGTTGGCTTAGAGGGTTTTCAATTTTGACTGAATTGCTTCCCACAGTGTACCATGTACGCAGCGCTTTGCTGATGGATGGTGTACCCAGCTAGTTGCACACTCTGGTCTGTAGGCGTCGCATCCATTGTTGGCGCTCCACGAATTCGCTTCCGTCCGACCCGCCTCGATGAATGAAGATCCGGCCCCCATTGCGCAGTAAAGCTCATCGGGGAGAATTGGACCGCTGACATGATCCACTACAATTAGTCCGATTAGGCCGGCTATGATGAGCCCAAACGTGGAGCCTCCAGGGCTCGACGCTTTTCCGACAGCATTGCCAGAGAGCTGCGAACTCTCAGCGGATGTTACGATCTTCTGCTTCAAACTGTGGAACTCATCGTCGGAGAGCCTTGTCGCTGAGAATGAGAACAGCACTGGCTGGCCCGGTCAGGCGGATCTTTTGCTCACCGAGTGACGTCAGGCCACCAAGTCGGATCCGGTACTTTCCGGTCGTACGTCGAGCGTACAGGGCTCGCCGCAAATCCATCAGTTCCTTATAACTCTGAGGCTTGTTGAGCTGCAGCCATTCGAGAACGTCGGTAGGTAACGAGTCGGGATAGCGTTGGCGATACGACTTGCGGCGATCTGGCGGGGCGGGCTGTGCGGTCAGCGGTGGAGAGGGTGAGTTTCCCGGCTCATCCCAAAGCGATCGGGACTTGATCTTGCGGCTCTGTTCCGGAGGCATTGAACTGCTGCAGATCACGAGAGTTCTCCATTTTCACGGAGGCCGTTCTCGTATTGCTTCCGTTGCTCTTTGTAGACGCGAGCTGGTCCCGCCGCTCCGTACGTCACGCCTCGTAAGCCGCACTCATGTTGCAGCTTATTGCCACCATAACGATTGGTGGCCATCCCCCGAAGGTGAGATGGATAGTTGCCGATAAGACTCTCTTCGATGTTTGTGGATTTTGAACTTCTTGATGCTGGAAGGCTCCAGCGTGTTGGCGCATCGGCCATAAATGTCTCCGTTTCGTTGTGAATAGGGATGCAGGTCCACTGCATGGAGATATTTAGGAATCGCCGTCGAAGGGGTTGCGCTTTTGGGAGCGATATATCCACCAAGGCCGCTGCGCGTTACGTCAACTCTGAGTTTCGAAATACCGAAATATTTACTTGTAACGTCGGGCAAAGCAGTGGTTCATAGGGTGACCGACGAGGGCCATCAGCCCGTTGCGCGGGCGCATGATCATCATCGATCGGGGATGTGCTGCGGCTCCATTCTGGCATAGCGCTGCAGAACTTGATGTTTGCGCTGGCCGACGAGCCGATGAAGGTGTCGACCAGCTTCCTGAGCAGGGCCTGACGCGGTCAAATGGCCATCGAGGGAAGGAGAGATCGCAATGCCGGTTGCAGTTTCGAACACGGTCAGTGGAATTCAGATAACCGCGAAAAATTCTCGCTGAGAGGCGTCGATACCGAGTCCCATGAATTTGAGACGGCTCTGGTGCAGCCCGAAGGCGTCGTGAAATCCTTTTCGGACTGGATTGGTGAGGTGACGCGCAATCAGTTTCTGTTTCCCAACCAGAACCCTGGCGTCGGTCATGCGATTACGCACTCAAAAATGATTGTGATCGACCCCTTTTCAGACGACTGCAAGGTCGTCACCGGATCCCACAACTTTTCCGGCTCCGCCAGCGAGCAGAACGACGACAATTTTGTCGTGGTGCACGGCAATCGATCTCTGGCGGAGGCGTACAGCGTCGCCTGTCTTGCAACATATGAGCACTATTCCTGGCGTGCCTACGTCAAACGGCAGTTCGATCAGGGTAAGGTACCGTGGTCGCACTTGTCGGACGATCCCGCGTGGCAGGGCCCCTATCTATCCGCTTCGCGCAAGAAGCACTTGGCAATATGGTGTCCATAGTAGCGTCAATAAAGCACTGCGGCGCTAAGTGGGGTACGCTATCCCTTCACTAGCGAATGGTTTCACGAATGGAATTGGATGCAAAGCCGCCTGTCGAAGGCAGGAATTTCCGGTTTACGATCCTGGGTGGCATTGGCGTGACCCGCATTACCGTCCGGCTGAGCGGGAAGGTGGTGCACGACAGCGATTGTCCCGACCCACCGTGTCACGAAGAGATGCGGATGCCGCAGGGCGTGGGCGGGGCAGAATTGGTCGTGATCGCCAAGGATTCGACCGGGAAGGTCCTGGAACGGAAATTCATTGTCGGCAGAACGGAAGGTCAGGCGGGCGGAGCCATGTCAGCCTGAGATCCTCTCCATGAGCGCGCTTCAAGAGCTTTTTCAAGAGCTGTCCAAGCTTCAGCCGGCTACGTTGACAGTCGTAACAGCCGTCGTAGGTGCGACCGCTGCCGTGATCGTTGCCGTCCTTACAGGGGTGATCACCAAATTTGTCGTACGTGCGCGCGACAGACAAGATCGAGAGGTCGAATGGCGTAAGCACGCAATCGAGCTCACCAAGCTCGACCTCGACCGGAAGCTCAAAACGCGAGCACCGACAGACACGCGGCCACTGAGGCCGAGCATCCTGGATTTCTTGGCCAACTATCGTGATCTGTAGGACCTCGACAAGGCCTCGCCGCGTGATCTTTATGCGACTATCCTGGCGATGCGGATCAAGAAGCAGACTACAACGACGCCCGAGCCGTCGCCCAAAGAGCCGCCCGCGGCTACCGAGTACGAAGATTGACGGATCGTTCCCGCGAAAGTGTGTTTCTGGCTAGGGCCAAATGTGGTTCACGATTTCGGCGAGACGGGCTCCCGCCTTGGCAAGCTGCTGTCGCTTGATAGCATCCGCCGACTGAAGGTAGGCGACTCGATCCGAGAAGGAGATCGTCCACTTCCTGGGACCTATCTTCGTGTAGGTCACGTTCGACATCGCCTGCTTTGCCACCGCGATCGTGTCCGTGGCCCAAATTGCCGACCAGTTCTCGATGCGATCCATATCGGCCGGAACGGCCTTTGCGACGTTCACCAAGACCAGCGGGGCGGTATCTCCCAGATCGGATGGGGTGTCGTCCCAGGCATGATGGAACGCGTCGCTTCCGACAGTGATGGCTTTATCGTGGATCCAGTTGCCGCCCGCAGTTTCGGTCGACGGGTCGATGGTGTGCGTGACGTCCGGATCGACCAGGCTTCCGTTGGGATCGAGGTAGGGCGCAGCGACATGAAGCGGCTGTGCCATGTCGCCCACGAGATGAGCGAGTATGAACAGAGCCTCCTTTTTGTCTTTGATGTCGAAGGGGGGCGGAGCCGGCCGGCCAAGCAGCACGCAGATCGCGGCGTCGGTAGCCGCGACCAGATCATGATCATTGGTACCTGCATAGTTTCGATCGAATTTGTCGCGCTGAACGGCCACATCATCGAAGTGGTACGTATTGTGACAGCCGAGATTGGCGGTCGCGCTCGCGCCTTCCGGATAGACGCAATCGATCCAGTTTCGGCGGGCATAATCGACCATGGCGTTGCGGTCGTTTGCGAATGGGGTGCAGGGAGGTTCGTACTGCGGATCCACGACATAGCTGAGGCTGCCGTCGTTTTGCCTGTGCACGCTCTTCACGCAATCGAGCCATGGCCCCGCTCCCCGTAGGTCGACGCCCAGCAAGGTCTTCACCTGCTGCTTGGCATTCGGGGTCAGTAACTGGTCAGCAATCGACCCGACCAAGCGGTGTCCGTCGGGTCCCCAAGCGGATGCAGGCTTTGCCAAGAACAGGCTCAAGAGCACAACAATGGTGGCGGCAATTCTAGCCATGATCGGGATCCTCTCGTGGGAAAAGTTCGACACTTCGTTCGATTCATGAGCCTGCGGTCGCGGCGATCGCGATCGTGTTGGCGAGCGCCTCTGCCATCCGGCGGGCGCTCCAGTCACTGTGGTGGAGGCGGTCGGGATCGGTGGGATCGACCATCCGGTCAAAGGAGGTCCGTTCTGTCTGATGCCACTGCTTCATCAATGCGAAGCGGTGAAACACGTTGACCGGGAAGCCGGCCCGGCTGGCTGCCGTCTCAATCAATGCGACCATTCGGTGCGCTCGCTCCTCCGTTGTCGGAGTGAGCACCGCCGGCACGTACTGAAGATCCATCAGCACGACGTCCATCAATTCATTTGCGAACATCGCGAGACCGCGTTGGATCGCGGCGGCGGTGGCGTCCAGATCCTGGTTCTTCCAAACCGCGTTGGTACCAACTTGCCAGACCACGACCGATGGTTTCTCGCCGAGTACGTCGCCCTGAATCCTTCGTAACTCATCCGGAGCTTCTTGACCGCCGACGCCGCGGTTGAGAACATCGAAGTTTCTCGCCGGGAAGCTTGCTCGCAGTGCTCGCTCGAGACGTTGCGGATAGGGCACGATGTCGCCTTCACCAGCCGTGGTGGACGAGCCGATCGCCACGATCTTGATCGCTCCGACGCCGGCCAGGCGTCCCGACAGCCCACCGCATGTGGTGCTGAAACCGCATCGGTTGGGCCGGAATGGCGGCCTGATCGACTTCGGGCATGAGGTTCACCTACGCGAGAGAGTTTCGATGGAATTTGGCGTTGAAATGTGACGGGGCCATTACGCTAGAGGCGACCGACATGGTTGGCCTTTTCCCATTTGAACTCGATGTCATCGGCGATGCATTTCGGCGGCTGCGGGGCGCTTTGATCGAAGTAATGCCTGAAGTCCACGTGTACCCGCATGTTGTCGGGAAGGTACGCCGCCATGCGGTCGAACAGCAGCACCGGGCCGACCTCGAACCGCCGATAGACAGATTTGTGTATTGGCGAGCTTGACGCACCGGTGTTTGGATCCACGGGAAGCTGACGCACGCCAGCCTTCAAGAATCCACCGGCCTGCTCGTTGTGTTGTTGGCCGGCAGGATTTGGGAAAAGACGGAGGACCCCGCCGTCATGCTTGAGCCCGTCTGGAATCAGCGAGGCGCCCGCGAGCATCCAGTTCAGAGCCACGTCGGAGAGCCTGGCTTCGTTTTCCAGATAGCCCCCGCCGACATCGGCGTGTACGCCCGGAAACCACACTTGTTCAAAGAACAGATTGCCTTGGGCATCGCGCCGATCTTGTTTCTCCGCCGTCGGCGACCAGGGCACTCGCTTGAAATCCGCACGGTTCTCGTCGATCGAGATCGCATGTTTGGCGTAGCCGACATTCGGGTTCAAAGTGGTGTCGTAGAATTTGTGCTTCGGTGGCGCCAGGTGAAGCGTCAGCAGGCGCCTGGCTAAGCTGTAGCCCGGCAACGGCGGCGCCATCTTGAGATAGTTCATCAGAAAGCCGATCAGCGCGGCCGCGACGCCGAGGTAGCTCAGGATCCGAGCGGCCCATCCGGCCCAAGGGAAGTACGGCTCGAGCGCACGGCCTCCCCAATGCAGCCCCACCAGGACGGCGATGCCAAGCGCCACGAGCGCGGGGCCGAGATATTTGTGACCGAGGGCCGCAACCGTATCGAAGACGCCGATGAAGTAGGGAAACAGGTTGGCCTGCTCGGTCTCGCCGACGGTCCGCGAACTCCCATGTTCGCGCCTGAATTTGGCTGCGATGAGGTCACGTGTATCGAGCAGGAACTGGCGGTAGCCCTTGGTGTCCTTCCGGCGATAGGAGGGGCAGAACTGATACACGTCCTTGACGGCATGCTCGGCCAGCTTTTGTAGGCTCTTCGCATCGCGTCTCAGCGGTGAACCGTCCGGCATATGCTGCGGGATGCCGCAATAGGTCAAAACGCCGGCGACGGAACGCACCGTGTAGGCACCGCGACTGAACCCGATCAGATAGATGCGATCGCCGGGCTCATACAGGCTGATGATCGCGGCATAGCAGTCAACGATGTTGCGGGTGATGCCGAGACCCGTTGCCATGCTGGCCAGGTTGTAGAGCCATCGCATCCAGCCGATCTTGAAATGACCGCCGTCTGATGCCGAGCCGAGACCAGGATCATAGAAGGCGACCTGCTCCGAAGGCTCGACCTTGGTGTCGGGACCGACACGACAAGCCCGGTAGAGCTTGTAGACGTTGGTTCGGGCTTCGTCGAAATTGATGCCGCCGGCCTGTCCGGTGCCGTCGGAGAAAATGAGAATATTTTTCGGCATTGCACGCAACCCCCCAAAAAAGTGCGCCAATACCCTAGTTATATCACAGATTGCGTAAGTCGAAGTGTGACCTGCCTTACTCTTGAAGCCCGGGACGGTTGCCTCGCTACTTGCCGTCGACAAGCTTGACGCCGATCCTGTCCGCGAGAATGACGAGGTCTGCGTACAAGGCGTCGATGGTCAGCAGATCCAGCGGAGCGCCCACGGGCGATAGATCCGCCGCGGCGACGCGATCGCCGAAGATCACGATCGCCAGAGCACGATCATCCTGGCGAGACACCCAGCAAAGTCCCTCGGCATGGGAGCAAGCAGCGTGAATTGCTTCGGCCCATTTGCGGGTGTTCGGATACTCGTTCTTTTCGGTATCGACGAGCTGACTGCGTGGAAGCCCAAGTCTCTTGAGGGCCGTCACGCTGAGGTCGACGAGTTTGAGGTCTCTTTTCGGCGTCACCTGTGAATAAACGTGGCCGGCCAGCTTTTGCTTATCGAAGGTCTTTAGTCCAGCGAGAAAAGGCACGTCATGAAAGACGGTTTCCATAGCGGCGCAATCGAAGGCCGTGCCGCCATAAAGAGTAGGGATGTTTGCGCCGCTTGAAGCTTTGATCGGACTGAACCGGGCATTGCCATGTGGGCCTGGATTGAATTGGCTGCTGCCATGGGCTTTTGGGTGGATCCGATGAATGACCTGGCCTTTCGGCCAGGTCGTCATGTTCACCAGATTGGCAAGACCGGCGGGCGGAGCCGGCACGACCGAGAGTGGGGATGGGGAAGGCGGGGTTGGCCCAGCCCTGGTGGCCTTCGTCCGGGCAGCCGGGCGGCGTATACCGGACTTCTTCTTAGCCATGGAGCACGCCGGCTACCTCGTCCTCAGCCGCTGCGACAACGCGATCGGGCTCGCTAATCAGCAAATCCTGCGGCCGCTTGCCGCCAAGGAAGCTGTTGACCGACGCAAACCAATAGGCGAGTCCCCAATCGTCCTTCTTTCCGCGGAAGACCTTCAGCGCCCGTGCCAGGCCCTTGCTTGGTCGATAGTCGGTCGAAGCGTCGAGGGCGTAGCCTGGAAAATAGTCCGTGCCACGATGATGTATGGCGAAGATCTGTCCCTCTCGCTTCCACTTGTTCGGCTGCGCGCTCGGGTTGGTGGTGCTAAAGCCAGCGATCTCGGCGATTTGTGCCGCCGTCATCCACTCGCCGGTCTCGATCACGCTCTTGCGGGCTTCCGCTGTCATCCGAGCTTCAATCAGCTTGTGCCGGGGCGGAGGAATGTCTGGCACCAGAGCCTCAATAATCGACCGGTACTTTGCCTCGTGGCGGCGCTCAATAATGCTAGGAATGAGCGCGGTAAGCCCAGCAACCGTATCCAAGAGCACGTGAGCGAGCGCGTGGTTGCCATGCTGCAACGTCAAAGCAACGACTTGGTCCACTGGCAGGTGGGCCAGCTTTTTTCGTACCTCATCGGGAGTTCCGGTAATGGTTCCGACACCCGAGCGCTCAAGAGCATTTTCTGCGGTCGTCATGGCTTCATTCCGGTTATCTCGGTTATCAATATAGCACGATAACCGAAATAATCAAGAGCCTTCGAAAGCCAGTCGCACAGGGCTCACTACTGATTGCGATCTTGTCAATCATGACCGCAGCGCGGTCACGTCGCCGGGGGCACTTTTTGCCTTTTGGCTGGCGCGGGGTGTCATTCGGCCTGCAATATTGACCCCTCGTATTGCCGTATCTGCAAATGTTACCCTGATGGCGCCATTGCCGATGACGATCCGATGTCGATTGATCGGCCGCGCCAGATGGCTTTCCCGGCTTGCTCGACGAGAGGGGCTGTGGGCGGGTCGGGCCCTACATAGCCCGAGCCGTCCACAACCCCGGGCAATGGGGCAGCGGTCGTGGCATCGCCGAGCGGGCCTCGGGCGACTAACCGTTCGGCAGCCCTCCGCCTGAGCGCCCTCAGCAGACGTTGCACAATCGAATGCTGTCTCTTTCCGAACTCCTCAGGGTATTTCTCGCTCAGCCGGCCGACAATTGCGAGCGCCGTCAGCTGCGGCTGCTCTGCGAGCCAGGCTTCGATCGCAGCAAGATGCGGGTCGAGCTTGGACGGCATGCGAACTCTGGTCTTATAGGGCCGACGAGTTCGCCGGTGCGTGGCACGCGGCTCGCCGACCGTCACCGTCTTGCCGAGCGTCTTCGCGAACGTCGCCGCGGTCGCTGGCAGGGCGCTAGTGTGAGCGGGTTGCAGGCCGCGCGCCTGTCCGGCACGACGATCGACGCGATTACCTAGTTCCTCTTGGGTTGCGCGAATCTCCGCCAACAGCGCGACGGGATCGAGCGAGCGATACTGATCGCGGAGCCGCTTCTTCACGGCCGCGGTCACCTTGGGATGCGCCAATGCACGCTCATAGGGCATCGATGGGAGATGATAGCGCTTGATCACTTTAGCCCCTTCGCGACGCTTCTCCTTCAGCTTGAACGACGGCTGGAAGAAGTTGACGTAGAGGCGTGCCGCCGCATAGAGGCGGCCCATCATACGCGCCGTCTCGACGCCATCGAAGCGGCCATAGCCCATAAGGCGGCGGACGACGGCACCATTCTTCTGCTCGACGAACGCCTGATCGTTCTTCTTGTACGCGCGCGAGCGCGTCACTTCGAGCTTCTGTTCGCGACACCATGGCACGACGACATCGTTCATGAAGGCGCTGTCGTTGTCGAAGTCCACGCCGCGCAACAGCCACGGGAACAGGCTCTGTGCGCGGCTGATCGCCTCGACGACCAGCGAGCCTTCCCGCGTCAGCAGCGGCAGACACTCCGTCCAGCCGGTGGCGACATCGACCATCGTCAGGGTTTGGATGAACGAGCCAGCCACCGACGTGCCGCCATGGGCGACCATATCGACCTCGCAGAAGCCGGGCACCGGGCTGTTCCAGTCATTGAACGTGCGGATCGGGACCTCGCGCCGGATTGCCGAATAGAATCCGGCACGGCGCCGCCTGCCGCCGCTCGCTGCGATCTTCACATCGACGAGCAGGCGATCGATGGTGGCGGCGCTGATGGCCAGAACACGATCACGGTCCGACTGGCCAAGCTGCAATCGGCCATGTTGCTCGAGAGCAGGCAGCAAGGTCCAAGGTAGCTGAATTGTGCGCTGACGGACGGGAAGTCCCAGCTCTCGATAATTGCCCGGCTCGGGGGCCAATTGCCCGGTCTCTCTACGAGTCGCTCTCAACCGCACGCGTTCACGGAACCGGGCCGGATGCCGGCTGCTCGCGCATGTTGGTCCGGAAGGGAGCAGCTTCAGGGACGTCACGGAGCCCAAGGGCAAGACGATTGGGATGTCCAGCCTTTCCGTCGCTGCGCAACTTCTTCGCTGTCGGATAGCGGGCTTGATCCGCGAGCAAATGTTCAGTGGCCCGAGTTTCCGTCGATATGCGGGCGAACGCTTTACATCGGGTGAGACTCAGCGAAAGCCTGGCTCACCGAACGACCGACCAATCGAGATGCCCTCGAAATCGCCTCGAATCTCGGTGGCGATTGCGCCAGACGATGTTCAAGCGGCTAGGGGATGCGCCCGTCGAGCGAGCGCCGTCAGGGGTTGTAGGGAATTGGCGTAGCATGAAGTGAACTAAAATCGACTTCGGGATAGGAAATCTCGCGCCAGTCGGCAGCCGCGGTGCGAACATCTCATTTTAAATTGCAATTTTCTTTCCTAGAGCAATCGCCATCGCGCGGTCCGAAATCCAGAACCTGGCTCGTCTTACGGAGTAGCGACAGGTTTGATGGAGGCGTTTTGGATCCTCGCGGCGCAAGGATGTATCGCAATTTCAGTCATCTATTTGGTCGTCGCCTGGGTTCATTGGCGGTCTTCAAACAAAACGCACATTGCGACCGGCCAATCGACGGCGAACGAATCGAATGAGCAAGGAGCCAAAGACTGAACAAGGAGACCCTGATCATCTGCGCGAGTTACGCCGCCATCACACTGATCGACTTCGCGACAGCGATTGCTTATGCGTTAGACATTTAGAAGAAGCCGGCGAGTGAGAGAGCACTCGCTGGCTTCATTGGCAGCTCTCAGGGCTGGGTTTTGTCGGTACTGGCTGGCAATGGCGAGCACCGAACACTACCTATATGACCGAGTTTCTCAAGGTCGATGGACGAGTTAACGTCGCGATTCAATCTTGGCATCTCCATGATCTCCGATTGGGATGGCACCGCATGAGCCAACGTACGATCCTTCACTCCGGAGGCGTGAGTCTCTTGGAGTGCAGGAGGGAGAATATGACATGTCCTTCCCGATCAGCAAGCCGCCTGACCTTCACGCACAGGCTCTCATTGAGGTCGCCCTGCCCGCGCGCGCGTCAATCAGATGGTCTTCCTCGTGTGCGTACCTTCGCTATGAGAAGAGAGCTGAACGCACGTCACAAAATTATCGCAGCTAGCGTGCCGAGCGCACCGAACACCAGCCCGATCAGCGAACCGGCTGTCGGCACGTCTCGAAAGAGCAGAAGCGCCAGAATTGGTTCCACCACTAAAATTGCGCCCACCGATATCGCGACAATGATCCAGATATTCTTGAGATACATGTAGCCGAGTGCGTATCCGCAGACGAGCAGGATACCACCGACTGATATCAGGAGGAACATCGGCACAAGCGTTGTGAGCTGCCCGTCAGCTTTCCCAAACTGCCTTGATGCAATCAACTCGGCGATTATCGAAAGGGCTTCTCCAAAGAAAATCGCCCCCACCGCCGCCATTTTCAATATTGAGCTCATCGCCTGACTCAAAAGCAACGTGAAACGTACCTTCTAATTAAAACGTCATCTAGCGCTGCCTCTTACAACTGGAGTTCAATATCGTTTCAGAAGCCGTCGCATTGCTCTCGACGTACTCCAGCCGGAATAGGAAAGTGCTCGAAATTGCAATCTCCATCCAATAGTCGACGCTTAAGAGCGCAATTTTTGGGCGTTCGGACAGTGCATACCGGGCATCATGGTGATCGAGAGACTTCACGGCCTTGCCGCGGCGGCTTGCTGCGGGTAGGCTTCGAGCTGCAGCGTGCGAAAGACAGTGAAGGTCGGGCCGTTACCGGTCGATCATCGTATTCCGTGCAGCGCCCGGCTCTCTGCGAATCATCGACCAGCGCATCTCCAATCATCTCGACAGAAGTGCCAGCTGCTGTGCTCACCCAGCTCACAACCGCGCGATCAAGGATAGCCATTGTTTGAATGGCCTCTATAACATCAGAAACCATTCGGCGAGATCGCTCCTGAAACCGCCACGTTGGTCCCCGAAGATGGTGAACTCCAGTTCATCGTGCCGGCTCCCGCCCAAGTCAGAACATCACAGCTTAAGCTGCAATGTGCACTCGGAATGCGAAATAACCGCCACCGCAAGAATGTGCGGCAACATCTCTCGTTCGGATTTCGGCATCCACCGCTACGTACCGCGATATCGGGACGGTAGACACAGACCACAAGGCATTCTCGTCAGAGCAAATCGTAACGATTGCCGACGTGCCTGATCGCTCGCACCGATCGTGTGAGACCCGAAGAGGCCGCTGGGCGCCCGGCGCCGGAATCACTCCGCAACGGGGCACGACATTGACCTCAATTCGGGCGATGGCTCCATCTGTCTCGCTCTACGGCCTGGGGAGGTTTTTCGACATTTCTCAAGATCGCGACGCGGCATTTGTCGAGCAACTCCTTCGTGTATATGGCGCCGAAATAGTCAAGCAGGAAGGTGCCAGCGTAGCTTAGATCATCGATGTCGCTGATTATGCTATCGAGCATTGCACCAATTTCTCCAACGCGGTCGCGATAGCGTGCGCGAATCACGTTAACGGCGTTCATCGAGTGAACCGCCTCGTCGGCAATCACCTCTCGCAGCCAATGATGGAAGATGTCGTTGCGAAGTTCGGTATAGAACGGCTTGTCTGCGGCATAGGCGTGGCAAGTGCACATCTCATCGAATGCGATGATAACCATCACAGAGAATTCGTCCGTGAGGTGATCATTGATCGTACCGAAATCATGCGGTCGAGCCTCCAATCTCTCTCGGAGGTTCCTCTCGGATCCATTGGCGACAAGTTCAATGATGCGGACAAAGCCATCGGTGTGACGTTCTTCGTCCGCGGCCCAGACAGTAAAAAATGCGCGAGCTTCATCGGTGGCAATCAGATTGCGGACGGATAACTCGGCTTTCAAATGCCTGGCGTCATATTCGGTGTACAGGTCAGGCCACAATTTATTCCACCGTGCGCGCACAACCGACGGTTCGGCGCTGAACATCGCCGGCGTAAGAGCATTGAACAATTCTTTTGGACTCCAGTTCCGTTGAAATGGCGTGATCATCCGACTGCTCCTGAGCGTGAGCGCTGCAAGCGGCTCTGTTGGACGAATTGTCCTTCCAAATGTTGGCAAAGAAGTGTGCCACACACAAAAAATGCCGTCGCCTCCTTGTTTTGGTGGGTACAATTCCGGACGCTGCACCTTTCGGCTCGGCCTGAAGTGTTGCCTTGAACGGCGCAGTACGGAATTTTCGGGGCGCACCGCCGAGCCAACAATGGTCGCGATTCCGGAAAGTTTGGGGATGACTTCATCAGCTCAGGCTGTCTGACCAGTCCTCAGGTCGTGGGCCATTTCTATGGGGCGGGTTGATCAACCTCGATATCGCACGCACTGTTGGCGGGGCATGAACGCTGCTGTCTTCCGTTTTTCGGCTACATGGAGGGCGCACTACAGTCGCGATTGGCTGCGGGGTTCGCATCGTCCGCGACGAGGGCCTCGTTTGATCGGGTATCTGACTTCCGCAGCGTTATACTCGGGAAGCAAGTAGCGGTGCGGTCTTGCAGCGGCTAGGGATGTCGGTTCGAAAAAGCGCTTCCAAAGACCTTCGTCGACGCTATCTACCTTGCGAAAGCAATTCTCTCGCGAGGTTTCGCAGCATGTCGAACCGCCAGCGATCGTAGGACGTCACTGCGATTTCCCGGCTTCGGAACAGTTCATCGACTTCCTGCAAGCTTTGCGGACGCCAGATGCGGGAGTCGCCGATCATCATGGCCGCTACGACCGCGTAGCGCATCATCAGCGGCGAACATATGATTTCCGCGCTGGCGGTTGCCGGCCCGACCGCCTCTTCGACCGAGACACGCTCGAGTTCCGCCAAAAGACTTGTGCTGTCGATCAGAGTAGCCAACTCGTCGGAAATCAGCCCTCTTTCGACGGGGGATGTTTCGTTGCCGAAATAATCTTTGCGATCGCGGAAGCAGGCGATCGCTGCGACCTGCAGAATATTCGTCGCGATACTCGCTCGCGTGCTTGCCGGAAGGTTGTCGAGCTTGTCGCCGGGCGGTACGTCGGTGCTTGCGTTACGTCGAGCCATCGCATCCCTTTCGTTCAGCACCGCGCGTGCTTGACGAAAGACGGCGTCCGCGAAGCGATCGGCTCGAGGCTCGCCCGGCTGCGATCGCGCATGATAGTAACGCGAAAGCGAGAGAGCGAGAGCCTCGCAATCGAAGCGGATGTAGGGTACGCCCTGGCCGGTTCGCTCTTTTCTGTCTTCCTGCAGGCGGATCCGCGCCTCGCGCAGCCACCGCTCGGACTCGTTGAAGCCCCGTTCGTCCCGGGCTCTTACGCGGGTGGACACGGCCAGAAGATAGTAAGCCTCGCGTCCGCTCATGTGGGATCGAAGTTCGGCTCGCGGCGAGCGAGTACGTATCGGATCCCTTAGATCCTTTGCTCGTTCTATGATCCTCGCTGCGCTCTCAGCGTGCTGCTCGGCCACTAGCCAGCGATTCGCGCTGGCGAAGAGCGCGCCCAGCACGAGATACTTCAGATAGCATTCCTGCCGGTGATCGTCGTCGACGGTGCTGCCGAGGGGAGGCTGGTAGCAGTCGTCGACGATGCGCTCGAACCGACGAGCGAAATCGTCGGCATCGAGAAAGATTCGTCTAGGGAGCGCGAGATCCTTGAAGATCCTATGAGTCACCTTCAGACTGTCGAACATTAGATCGGGAGGGTTTCGGACTCCGTGCCTGTGCGCGTCCAATATCGAATTCGCACCGATGCCCGAAAACTCCACGTTAGATCGGTCGCGAGCCCTGGCCATCGTCTCCTGCACGACTGCCCGAAGCTTCTCCAGGTCCCAGTTGGGGTCGCCGAACTTCAGCTTCTCGATGAGAACCTCGGATATCTCCTCCGTATTGCCGCTCAGGAAATAGCGGTGCAAATTGGCTGCACCCTCGGAAAAATCGTCCCACCGCGCATAGGCTTGCTCAATGTCTTGATGAAGCAAGCGAAAGGTCAACGCAGGCTCCGCTCTGATCGCGTATCTGGCCAGGCGATGGACCTCCGCTGCGGACTGTTCGTTTTCGTCGAATGCGAGGAAGCCTGAGAACAGCTCCGAGCGGCGACCATAGTTGCGGGATGGGAGAGTGATGTCTGCTCCGATGCTGTCGACGAGCGACCAGAGATGATGGACGTGGTCAAAAGCGAAGCGAGATGGCATTTCGCCCTCGGAGCCTCGCAAGATGTCCCGCGCGGCCGCTAGAGCAAGTACCATTTTGCGGTCGCCGGTAACGAATACGATGCGTAGCGCGTCCTCGATTTCCGACAGCCACTTGTTTGCCAGGGCGAGGCCCGTAAGCGTTTCAGCATCCACCTCCAACCTATCGCGGGAGCGCTGATATCGGTCGGGCGCAACTATAGCCTGAAAGACGGCATGTAGGTTGTTCCATTCAGGCGATTTACCCTGTCGCTTGAGTCTTGCGCAGATCTTTGTCCATGCTTCTGTCTGGTGCTCCGTCATGGAGGCGTCGCTGGGACGAAATTCCGTCAGTTCGAAGATTCCTCCTCCGCGCCGGACTAGATCCAGAAAGCCGTCCCACTCTCTGACGAACGGGCTCGTCCTTTGAAGGTCGCGAACCTGCATTCGGCTAAGAACGTTGCTCAAAAAATGGCCCGGATTGATTTCCAATGGCCATTTCTCGGACTGCACATTGGTTCTTATGAACTGCAGGGTCTGATTCAGGATGTGATCCTGCCGCGCCTCGGCCGTCGAGCGTACGTAGGCAGGTTCGGACTTCGCGTCCAATTTCACGGCCTCGTAGACGCGTAGCGTCTCGGCGAAATGCGGGCCCATCTGCAATATCGGTTGATGCTCTAGCGCGTTGCGCAGAGCCTTGTCGGCCAACAACCAGCACACTGCTTCGGCACGGCGGCGCTCTTCGAACAAAGCCGCTTGCCGTCGTCCGGGCGGGTAGCTTTCGTAGGGCTTTTGCGGAAGAACCTGTCCGTATCCTCGCCCGAGAAAGACGTCATCGGCGGGGCCGGTTCGCCAGGGAGCGCAATGCGCCACGATCACGTCGGTATCAAAAACGTATAGGACGCGGCGCTTGTTGTCTGCGCCCAACCAATTCGAGAGCTCCTTTGCCTTGTACCCCTCGTGGGCGACGAACGCGGCGTTTCGAACGAGTTCTGCTTTTAGCTCGTTCGTTCCGGAAGGCCGCGGTCGAGGGATATACTCCATCTCAGGCGGCCTCTTCCTCGGTTATGAGGTTCGCCAATTTGGGATCAAGCTTCTGTTTGAATCGCCAGGCCGCCGGTTTGGTCGCCGGTTCTTCGGGCGGCGAGAACAGTTCATCGGGAGCCTGAGGCAATCGAAAGTGATGCCAATCCAGGATATCCGTGATGGGAGCGACGGCGTAACGCGTCCCTTCATCGTAGATCGCCACTATGACGCCTACGAGTGAGGAGTTGGCCGTCGTTACCATGGCGCCGTTGCGGATCGCTCTGTTTTCGCGCATGTCCTGATCCGAACGCCGAAGTTGGATCAAGGGGTAGATGTGTCGACCGCCCCATCGCAGGTGAGTGAGCTCGTCGAGCAGCGTTCCCACGGCGCCTTCGCCCAAGATGTACGCGGTCTGTCCCGCACAGTCGTCCCATTCCACGATCTGCACGTTCGGTGAACCGACCGATGCATCGACCCTTACCTTGTCCGATACGGTGAAGGCGCACGTGAGTGCGCCCCCACGCAGGACGTCTGGGTTTTCGAGATCGTCTGTGCCAAGATCGCGATAAGCGTCCAGGATGCCGACATCGGCCCCTTGGACGAAGACTTGCCGTCGTTCACGAATTGGCCAACCGGCACTGAAGGACAGTGGGTCTTTCGTTGAGACGAGTTGAGCCGTCGTTAACCCCTTTCTTGCCCCTCCGTAGTCCTCAAAGACATAGGAAAGCCGAACCGAATGGTTTGCGTCGTTGACCTTTAATAGGGACGTCGAATTGAGCATCAGAAGCTCGTTCCTTTGTCTCGCGAGGCGGGCGAATTGAGGACAATCGGAGCACCGAAGAAGTTGCCATCCAATCCTCCGAGGGGCATGAGCCGTTGTCTGACTTCCTCGTCGGTGAGGGCGGTGAAGATGACCCACTTGGCGCTTTGTTTGTCGCTGCGCGGATGGAAGGTTACGGTTTCGGCATCGAGGTTGTCTCGCGCGAAACTCATGAGAATAGGTTTGTTTTTCTCCATGGTGTCGCGGGTGACTTCGTCTTTATCTTCCCCGTAGCGTGCCAAAGTTAGACGATGTGGCATCGCGTCGAAGAGCACGTATTCGCCGCCGGTGACCCCCGAAAGGGCGTCGATCAGATGGGCTTCGGTGTCCGTCTCAGTGAAGATGCTCTTCGGACCTATCGCTACTTCGATGCCTTTCGCCGGAAATACGGCCTTGCTCTTCGTTTTGCGCCCTTTCACGGGCTTCTTTGCGGGAAAATTCTTGGCGGCCCCGAATCTGCAGATAGTGATCTTCCTTTGCTTAACGGTCGCATCTTCGGACTTCCATAGGTCGAGTTCGGAGCTCTGCTGAGCCCTGTCTCGATGCGAATAAATAATTCTCTTCGTCGCTATGAGATAGGCGAGCAGCAGCTTGTTGATCGGCGCCGAGGTCGGCTCAAAGGCGCTCTGAATCGTACCGACCAGGACCGGTTTGAGATGGTCCGGCGCGATCGGCTTGAAATTGCCGTCCAGAAAACGGATGAGCGTACGCTTGTCCTTTTGCAGGTCGGAGATGCAGCTGAGATAGAAGCTCTCTTCATCTTCCGCGTAGGAATTGGAAGTCTTTTCGCTGCTTCGCGACATCGCCCAGGCGACGCTGCGGATGCTTTCTTCATGAGCCTGTATCTTCTTTTCCATGGGCTCAAATATTGGAGGTCTGACTTTGACCTCGCGATTGTCCCGGAATAGCGTGGTCGCGTGCTGCGGTCGGAGCCTAGCAATCGTTCCCAACGGAATTCGCCAAGCGTCATCGGGCTTTTTTGCGCAGCAGCGCACGATGTCGATAAGCGCGCCGTCGCCGACGCCATATACGATGGAAGGGCGCGAGTGAGTGTCTTCGTCAAAGTCCTCTTCTTTTGTCCAATAATCGTGGAAACCCCAAGCCGTGCCGCTTTCATCCCCAAAGCCTGCGGCGATCACGACTAGCTGGAAATTCTCCCGGACCTCGCTTCCGTCGACTTCAAAGGTCACGCTTAGTCGATGTGCAAGAGAGGTATCGCCTTGAGTGATTCTTTTTGCCTTGTGTTTAGTTTTCACGCTGTTCGATATCAGATCGTCGTAATCCGTCGCGATCCGCTCTTGAAGTTGTTTGACGACATGGTCAGCCGATTCGGCGTACCAGTTTAAAACAGGGAGGCTGGTGAAGACGTCCATGGATCCGAGCAGAGGCCATCGGTTATAGTTCGGATGCACGAGCCTGTGCTTAGCACGAGCACCTCTCGTGATGAGTGATTTCCCGGCTTCGTACAATGATACGTTCTCTGCACCCTCGTTGCTTATCGCAAGAAGGAAGGTGAGACCTGAGGCTCCCCCGCCGATTATACAGATTTTGCGGGTTTTCAGGGCGTCGCGTCCGATGCGGTTCGTGATCGCCGCCGCAAGCAATGTCGCTCGACGCTGTTGGAAGTAGAAAGCTACTCGATGTCCGCGCGGCGCAAGCGAGTAGACCTCGCTACACCCCTTCACGCGTGAGGTTCGCAGAATAAGCTCGACTAACTCCGGCGCGATCTCGATCGAATCAACCATAAGGGTTGACCCTTTCGGCCGCGGACCCAGCCGGCCGCCTTCGGTAATGGTTCATATGCGCTTGCAAAATAAGAGAGGGGAAGAAACAGAAGTCATATCAATCGCTAGTAATTCTAGGTTGAACGGCGCTTGCGTTGCAAGCTTATTCCGAAGCCTGAACGAAAATCAACCTAACATCGATGGGGAGGGGCCGGCAGCTGGGGCCCGCCCCGGGCATTGACCGTTTGGTTGCACCGGTGGGGATGATCGTATGGTCCCACCCTCAACAGCGTCTCTGTCGGGAATTGGTCCTGCGGCATGGACTGCTTTCTGCCCAAGTGCGCGTCCGTATTCGGCGTCTTCGCCCACAGTTGCCGCACTACTTGACAAAGCAGAGGACGGATTCGGTTGCCCCCGAAGGGCGTACATATGATCGACGACCGGGGTTGATGTCGGACATGGATCGCAGGTGAAAGTTCTTACGTCGCTCGAGGCTCAGCCCATGTTCCACTCCGATTTCGGTGATGATCTTGGGCAGATCATTGTGCAGGTCCTTGTAGTAGGAATCCTGAATGACAAGGATCGCGTGACCCCCGGGTTTCAGCGCGTGGGACATGCGCTCGATCGAGCGCGACATTTTGTGGAAGTAGTCAAGATGGGTGCGATAGTAGTATCCGCTCGATGCCTTCGACGGATGCTTCCGCAGCTTCTGTAGGAACCGGGCACAAGTCTTGCCCCAGCTTTCATCGACCTCGATCGAAGCGCTTGGTACTTGCGTTGATCCGATCATCTGTTTACCAAGCGCGCGCGCGCCGACAGTTAGCAATGGCGCCAGAACGGCAAGTTCAATGCGCGTCGCCGCAGTATAGTCGATCCGGGTGCAGTACGGCGGCGACGTCAGCACGAAGTCGACGCTGCCCTTCCTTAGCTTCATTGATGCGGTGTCGGAGAGGTTTATCTTACACTCCCCGGCGCGGGGAGGGTTCGCAATACGAAGATCTGCATCGAGTTTGACTGCCAAGGCCGCGGACATGTCCCGTACATTGGCCGCGAAGTACTGCGCGACTGTCGCCTGCGTCGCTGCAACGCGGGCGTCGGTCTCTTTCGGCACGCGCAGCCATGTCGGATTTGACGAGCGGAACGGTGCAACGAGCTTACGGCAGGCGGCGAACAACGCCACGTAGAGCGTCGCCGCCGTGCCTGAGATTCTGTCAAGATGAATCCCGTCCGGCGACTCGGTCATGTTGCCGACGAGACTGCGCCGAATATTCTGCTCAACGCCGCGGATAAAAGCAGCCGTGGATGGTTCGAACCAACCAAGCAAGGCGTCACTCGGGTCCAAAATCGGTGGCGACGAATACGCATGAGAGAGGATCGTCGCGGCGAGTGGCTTCAAATGATCGGCCTCGGTTGGCGGGAGCAATCGTGCGCGCGCGACGATGATCATCACGGGGTTCAGGTCGATGCCGATCGAGCTCAGGCCAAGACCGCTCGCAGCGTAGGTGGTGGTCCCGCTGCCATTCCAAGGATCGAGGATGACCGCACCACGGGGAAGCTCAGCGCTTTGTAGCAACTCTCGCGCAAACACCTCAGGGAAGCCGGCATAGTAGGGAAAGAACCCTTCCCAGCCGGTTTGCAGCAGCTTGTTACGCTTGGGCGAAAGAATGCGAAGTCGTGGCGCTATTTGCGCTGCCTTGCGCGCGCTCATCGGCACTGCGCGTCTCATGGCGTCGCGTATCCGCGCTTGCGGCGAACTGTGATGTCAAGCCGGGTAAGCTCGGTGGGCAACAGCGCTGCCTGGAGCAGGGCTACCGGTGGTGTGCCCGAAAGCGCGGAAAGGCCGCGATCATAGATCGCCACGCAGTCGCCAGTCGTTAGGCGCGAATTAAAAAGAATGCCATCAATGTCATTCATCTCGGCGTAAACTGCTTCGGACAGGGCCTGGCCGGCGCCATGTGCGCGTGCGCGATTGGCATCGGTGTCGATCCCGACTTCGTACGCGCCGCCCCCGCGCAGGTCGAGCAGCACCAACTCTCGGCTAGAACTGATCGAGGTCACGCACAACTGTTCGAGGTGAGGCCGATAGAGAAAGCGTTTTGTCTTGCCCTCAAAGCGGTCCCTCACTACGGCCTCCGCGAACGCAGTCGGGAAATTGTCGGCAGCGTATAGCACCCGGAACGCTCCTGACGGGCTTGAGAAGCGACTCGATCCGAAACCTGCGTTGGCAGGCGTCGAGCGGTGTCGGCTGGGGAGAATGCGCGGCCAGTCGGCGATGCGGGTCTCGATGACTCGCGCGCGAAGTTTGGAAATGACGATTTTCACGCGTAGTCAAATGCGCCTTCCGCCGCGCTCTTGACAAGCGGGAGATCACCATCACGTAGCTTGTCGATCGGTGGCTTGCCGTTCGTCATCCGGTTGGGGGAAACCAGCCATTCCCATGTCTCTTCAGGTGACGTGAAGAATGGTGCGATCACGTCGAGACCTTCAACGGGCCTTCGCCGCTCAAACTGCCGAAGTGGGTATAGGAAGTTGCGAAGCCCCTTCCGCAAAGCAATTATCTTATTCGCCTTTCGCCAGTTATCGAGCGTCCCACGCGAGATATTTAGTCGATTGACCAACTCTCCTGCACCAAGAAGATCGCTCTCGACCCAGTCTGCAGACTTGTCATCCGTTGTAATGGCATCGAGTAACCGACCGCCTTCTGTTGCCGATACGACTGGACCGATTCCACTGCCTTGTAGGACTCGGTCTTTCCGATTAGATGGTCGCGCCAAGGGCTTTCGCTCGCGTCCACGAGCCGTATTTGCCGATGGCGGTACCGGGACGTTTAAGGTCACGGCGAGCTCAAGCAGGCCCGCCATGTCCATCTGCTCGACCTTACTCTCGATGGCCTTGGTCAAAGCGGCTTTAGCTGGCTGCGCCTGTTTAGAAGTGCTCATGGAATATCCTCTGCAAGGCAAAATAGGCAAGTTAGGCAGAATATGCAATAGCGCATGGGGTAACTTCCGTTGGCCAAGCAAGCCTTTCGGGCTCAACCCTCGTCCAGTAATTCGCTACGAGGAAAGATTCGTTGAAGAATCAGTTACTTAGATACGTGGAGATACAAGGATAAGCGTGGTGTTGCATGGAAAAGCGTGGAGCGCTATATAGGAGCCATGCCTCGCGCCCTGACCCTAACTGAACAACTCGCCCGCAATGCCAATCGGCAGCAGGAGGCATATGCCGAGCTGACCAAGGCTTTGGGCGCGAGAGATGCGGTTGGCCGGGAGCGTGCCCAGGCCAAAATCACCGAGCTGTCTGCGGAATATCAGCGTCTCTCAGACGCCCTGCGTTTTAGTGAACTCGAAGCGCGCGATATCGCAACGCCCCGATCGAGCAAGCCTGCCAAACCCCTTCGCGAGCTAGCGCTTGATGCGCTCGACGATCTGGGTGTTCCAGCCGCGCCAGCGCTCATTGCGGATTTGACAGCGGCGCTCACCGGCAATCGGCCTTCGCCTTCGCGCTTCGCCAGCCTCCGGCGTGATGAGGAAAATGCTGCGCGGCGCAACCTTGCAGCGCGCCCCGCCTGGATCTTGCCCGCAATCAGCGCCGCCGAGCTTACCGCTATTCCAAGGCTGCTCACGAGTTCCACCTGGGCTCTCGAGCGCCGAATTATCGGCTCGCGTAGCATGCGTACCGACAATCTACGAATCGCAACCAATCTCGCGCATCGATTGGCTCATCTTCGCGACGTCGGGGCGGCCGAGGCAAAGGGCGTTGAGCGGCTGCTGTTCTCGTTCGCGCGATCAATCCCGGGCGCCAGTGACACGGGTCAGCCGATCGATCCAAAGCGTGTGACCGACGCTGCGCAGGCCGAACTGAAGATGCTCGACGAAGCCGATTTCGCCGAGCGACAGTCCGCTGCTGCCCGGCTCTCGTCGAGTGCCGCCTCTTTCAAGCTTTGGGGTCGTCCTGTCATGGTCGACACAAAGGCAGCCGAAAGGGCGATCAGGTGACTCCAGCCAATGCGCGCCTTTCCCGTCTGCGTGGCGGTATCCCGGCCGTGGAGGTTGGCGCGCGCGGCATTGAGAGCGTGGCGCGCAACGCCGGCTGCACTCGGCTGCGCGCGATTGTCATCGCAGGGCTCACGCCGACCGAGATTGCCAAACACGTACTGCGCACTGAACCCGACATCATGTCGCCGTTCGCGATGACGCTCAGCCAAGCCTATGAGCGCCGCCTGCTGGAGAACGGCGGGACCTCGCTCCTGACCGCCTATCGCGACAAGGGGCACCTTGGGCCGACCGAGGTCAAGATCTCATCGGTGGCCGATCATGCGCCTGGTGACGGGGTGCTCGCCCGCCAGCGGCGGGAACTCGAAACCCAGCGCCTTCTGGACATAAAGCATTCGGGCAATCCACTTGCCCCGAATCTTATTCTCAATCCTCGGCTGCCGCTCGCGCTGGTCGGAGTCACACACGCTATCGAACTCGACTATATGGTCGCGAGCGATGACGCGGTTTCCTACCGCATCGGCGTTATAAAGTCCTACGCAGATCGCGGCGGCAAGACTGACAAGGCCCACATAAGATCCGCGTGCCGGGAAGGGGCGGTGGGGACGCTCGCTTTGCGTCAGCACCTCGAAAGCCGCAATGATGATCCGGATCGAGCCGGTGATCGTATCGATATGGTGCTTCGAGCTCCCGGTTCGTTCGTGCCGCGGCTGTTTGCCTCCATGCGAGCTGAGTCCGAAATGGCATCGCTTGTACGAGCGCTCTCGGCCGCGCCCGCCGACCTCGATGAGGTCGAACGCTTGGTGCCGGCGGGCGCCAATTTCGCGAGCCGCGACGTCATCGACCAGATTCCCAATAACTACCGGTCTAACTGCAAAGAACATTGTGCCTTGTGGGAGCACTGTCGCGCTCAAGCGCTCGCCGCCGGTCAACCAATCATCCTGGGCGACGCTGCTGCCGAGCAGCTTGCCGCGGCGGGCTCGATCACGCGCGCGCTCGACTTGCTGGATGGGCGTGGCCGACCGCCTGAAAACCACGCAGAGGCTGCTCTTGGAGCCGAGCTTCGCGCCGCGGCCCTCTTACTCGATCGGATTGCGAATGGCTGACCTTGTCCATGTAGCAGGCCGCTTGCGGGCACTCCAGCGAGGCCAAGCCGTGCCGATTGTCGCGCAGCGCCAACTCGTAATCCAACCTCATGCGCGCATCCTGACGCTGCTCGCCATGGCCGGCGAGGACACCTCCGTGCATGCTACAGCGCTTGGCCGTTTCGGCTATTCGCCCGAGATTAACGTCGTCGCCGATCCTCGTCGTCGTGACGATCAATATGGTCTGCTACGCTGGCTGTTGCCCTTGTTCGAGAGCTATTATGCCGAGTGCCGTGCAGCCGGGACCTTTCCGCAGATTTGGGTGTCTTCCTCCGGCGCCCTCGGGCATCTCGACACACTTGCCGATCGTCTGCGCTTTACTGATGAAGACGATATCAAACGGCTCGGAACTTTATGGACCTATGCGGGCGAGCGATCGCCTGTGGCCGGGCAGCAGGTCCTAATTGCTGCTACTAAAGCACTCCGCGCGCACTTTGCGACTGGCCAGCAGGAAGCCGAGGACGAGCATCTCGGCTCGCTCCTGACGTGGATTGAGCCGCCCGCAGGGCGCGATATTTTTGCGGCCGTCGCGACCGCGGAGGCACAGCCGATGGCGGAGAAGACCGATCCGCGCTTCGACCGCACGTCGCTTCACCCCGCCATTCAAGACTATAATCGGGCTCGTTCTGCCGGCGAGAGTGAAGCCGTTCTCTCATTCTATCATGCGCGCATTCAGCAGTTGCTCGAAGGTGTGATTCGCCCAATCTATGCAGCTACCCAACGCGCGATGTCACTGCTGACGGCGCCACGCTGGCAGCCCAATCCTGCGCTTGATGCGCTGGCGGACCAAGAGGCACAAGAGTTCGAACGCTTCATGCTGGCGCGCGATCAGGGCTATCTTCTGCCGTATCATGACAAGCCGAAGGCCGGCGCCATGAAGATCGTCGCCCGCGAGCGCGCCGAGTCGAACCTGGAAGCGGGCATGCTTCGCCATGATCGGGCTGCGCGCGAAAAGGGGGTTGTCAGCGGCACCGTGCTCCGCGCGCAGATCGTCGACATTCGTCAACAGAAAGTTCGCGCACGCCTCTTCGAGTATGATTTCGTTCTGTCGAGCCATCAGGACAGCCTTCACCTTCGCGCCGGCGACGAACTGTGGACGCTGGATGATCCGAAGATGTCGTTGCGCGTCGACGGTGCGGAGCGGCGTGGCCCCTTCACCTGGGTCACTGGCAGGGTGCTCGTAGGTAAGAACGCGGCGAAACGCATGTCGCTTGGCACTACGCTCGACTTTGGTCCCAAGGCGCCCAACTGGCAGGAGATCGGCAATGAGCTCGCTCAGATGAGTGTGCGCCTCGCCAACGTGCCTTGGACGCACAGCGACATAACACCGCCAGCGGCGCCGGTTGGCCGGCCGATGCCTGCAGATCTGCTCGCCGCGGTGGAGAGGCTTGCATGACGGACGCCTCCGATCCTCAAGCTGCCGCCAACGCCGCCCTTGAGCAAGTGCTCGCCAGTCAATGGCAGGGTGTCCCCGCGTTGGTGCTGCGTTCGCCTCCTGGCGCAGGTAAGACGGGCGTCGCCCAGCGCGTTGCCCTGCAGAGCTCCACCATGCTCGATCAGCGCTGCATGATTGTGACACAGACCAACGAGCAGGCCTTCGATCTGACGCGCCGGCTCGCCCGAAATGCGCAGTCGTTGCCTATTCACTTGTTTGCCCGGCGAGGCTTAAGCCTGCCGGCCGACGTGGCGAGTTTGCCGAATTTGGTGGTGGTGCATGATGTGCCGAGCCTGCCGCAGCACCCGTCGATAACGATCGGCAACGCGGCCAAATGGTCATGGATTCAAACTACCGAGCCGTGCTTTGACTTGCAGATCGTCGACGAGGCATTCCAACTTCCTGACTATCGATTCCAGCTGATCTCCAATCTCGCCCCGCGTCACGTCCTAATCGGTGACCCAGGCCAGATCGACCCCTTCGTCAACTGCGAGATCGAGCGCTGGCGCTGCGATCCAGCCGGTCCCCAGGTCTCATGCCCAGCGGCATTGGTGAAACGTCATCCTTCCGTGCTTCAGCTCGACCTCCCGGTCTCGCGCCGCCTCAACGACGATACGGTACGCCTCATTCAGCCAGCATTTTATCCGGATATGCCGTTCCGAGCCATGAGTCAGGATCGGTCGGTCCGATTCGACGTTGCCGGGATCATGCCATTCGACGCCGCGCTTGACGCTGCCGCTAGTGGAGCATCGATTGTCATGGTCGAACTGCCCGCACAGATCACGGGAGAGGCCGATGGTGACCTTGCGCAAGAGCTTGTCGCCTCGCTTGCAAGGCTTCTGCGGCGGCGCGCATGGATGAGCGACGACGGTCGGGTTTCGGAAGTGACGCCAGACAAGATCGGTGTTGTTTGCGCGCATGTGAGCCAGGTCAACGCGGTGCGCGAACGGCTGGGCTCCGCGATGGCAGACGTGTTTGTCGAGACGGCCAACCGTTTCCAGGGGATCGAGCGGCCATTCATGTTCGTGCATCACCCCCTGTCTGGGAGGGCAGATGCAACGGCGTTTCACCTAGACGCGGGCCGTCTTTGCGTCATGTTGTCGAGGCACCGTATCGCGTGTTGGGTTTTCGGCCGTCAAGGCATTAGCCAACAGTTGATGCGCTTCTCACCATTGGGCGATCGTGCGCTCGGGATCGACCATGATCCCGAATATCGCGGGTGGCGGGCTCACCTGACGCTTATGGCCGCCTTGGCCCGTACTGGGCGCGTCTTCCCGGCGGTGAACGGACTGGCTCCGTCGACCGTCGGTCAGCTGGCGGGCTGACGCAAGGGCAATTACGGTACCAACATTGAGAGTATCTTCAGCAGACTATTAATCGTTGGGATTTCAGCTTGAACCGGTTACTGCGAGCGGCCCACATGGAACGGCTTGTCCCAAACATCGAAGCTATGGGACCGGGTCCTCTTTTTGAGACCTTCGGTACCCGGTTTCTCTCCCGGTTACTCGACATTCCCCTGGTGCAGCGTGGCGTCAGCGTTAGAGGCAATCCTATCGGCAGGACGGTGGACGCTACGGCTTTGAATGACAGCACAGTGGCCGAGTTCTCGACCGATAAGGGCTACTTTGCCGGCGACAAACCTATGAGTGACTTAGCCCACCTTGCTCACCGGCATCCGTCTGCGAAGCAGATCTACTTAGTTTCGTCTCAAGTCGCCCCAATCGGTTCCATCGATGCCTTCGTCGAAGCGAACAAAAGTCATGGACGAAGTGTGCACGTTCTTGATGCAAGACGAATTGCGGAGGAGATCGTTGACCGGCTAATGGTTAGCGACGATGCGATCGACGACCTGTCCGAGTTCATTCCGGTGCTGGCAACGGTGCGTGATGAACACGCACTCGATCTCAGAGCTCCCCGTCCCGGGTCTCGTCACATCCAAAGGCCCGACGTCGACGCTGCTATCGCCGAGGCCCTTGGACGATCACCATGCATCGCGATTTCGGGTATGGGAGGGGTCGGCAAATCTGAAGCCGCCGCGGCCTATGTCGAGACGCACCGCAGCGAGTACGTGCAAACGATCTGGCTGGACGGTGCGCAGATCGAACGGATCGAGGACCTATCGGCCGTCGCGATCAGAAGAGCGGGAGACGCTCTCAATGTCGTTGGACTTCTCAACAACAGGCGATGTTTGCTTGTCATTGACGACGCTAGGGTAAACCTTGAACCGGCTCAATTGTCGAACCTGTGCGGACAAGGCTCGCACATCATCCTCACTCGTCGTGTCGCGTCAAACAGTTACAGCCTACCATTGTTGACTGAGAATGAGTCCCAATCGCTCCTCGAAGCAGATGACGTTGATCCATGCCCGCGACCAATCTTCGAGAAAGTTTTGGCGACCGCAGGGGGCCATCCGCTGAGCCTGGCGTTGATCAACGCCGCCGTGGCCAATGGTACGAGTTGGCGCGACATCGCAATTGACTGCGAGGAGATCGGAAAGTTTACAGATGGAGATATCAGGCTCTACGAGCGCATTCTCGGTCGCCTGCGTTCGAACCTAGAAGGCGAGCTGGCGGTATTTGCCTGGGCTGACCAGCCGATTTGCGACACCGGGTTCTTAAGATACGCGATTAGGCCTGTCGGCGTCCGCAATCTTCAGTTGAACGCACTCACTGCAGTAGACAGAGCTTCCGTCTTAAGGCTCCATGAGATCGTTTTTGCCGCACTTCGTGGCGGCAGCTGGTGCAGCGATGCCCGAGCCGCTGAACTTGAGGACGCCCTCGAACTATACATAGCGTCGCTGAGTCGAGGCGACACGCACAACCTACAAACCGTCGCGGCAACGCATCGGAGAACACTCGAAGCGAGAATTGCAGCAGGAGATCGTCGGCCTGCCTACTTGTATGCTCTCATATTCGCCTGGGAGGCCGCCGATGCCGACGTGCCATCCCTGCCCGACCCAAACGACCTAGCCCGAGCTATAAGAGATGCTTCCGGGCCAACAAGAGACATGCAGCTGTTGCTCGTCATCGAAACAGTTGAAGCGCTGTTTCGTTACGAGCGCGAGATCGAGGGCTCTACCGAGGCAAAGCGGAAGTACCGCGAACGCCTATCGATATTTGACATTCTCGAGCGCGCTCCTGGCCTCAATTCCCGCCAAAGAGCCGAGATAATCCATCACAGGGGAAAATTGCATCGCTCGATCGGGGATGGCGCCGAGGCGGCAAAGTTGTTCGAGCGGGTGCTTGAAAGCGAAGTTCCGCTCTCCGAGGCAAAGCTGCAACTGGTTCGTCTTTATTCTAAGGAACCGAATCGAAATGTGGAGCGAGCGCAGCAATTGACCGAGGAACTAGTGGCCTCGATCGCCGCCGGCGGCGAAGGTCTTTCGAGCTCGGTGACACTCGGTCTCATTGAAGCGCTTCACTGGGCCCGGGAGGATTGGTCAAACAAGATCTTCGAAGCGAACTATGATCTGTTTATGGCTCACGTGTCGCGCGGGCTGCTGGCGGGTATTCCTCAAGCCTACGAGACATTGGCGTCGATTGTCAGAAATTGGGCATGGACGGATCCGTCGCGCCTGGAGATGCTCTCGGGCCTGATCGACACGGCGTCTGCACATGATATTCGCGAGGATCGCGGCCGTGGCGCATATGCTGAGATCCAGCAAAAGCTCGCCAAGACGCGATCAGGAGAGGCTGCGGACAAGCACCTAAAGTTGGCTCTCCAGGGATTCGAAGCGCTCAACCGGCCGAGTGCGTACCAACGGAGGAACCACGCAGAGACACTGCTGGAGCTAGGCCGATTCCTTGAAGCCGACGCTATCCTTCGCAACATCGTTGACCCGGAGAGCCTACCCTTCGTTGCCTTTTCGTTATCGAAGGCGAATCTTGGGCTGCGTAACTTTAAAGAAGCTCTCGCATTTGCCGACGAAGCTGTGGCTGCCGCAGAAGGCAGGAACGCTAGGTTCAAGCCAAGCTTTCTGGAGCAACGGGCGGCGGTAAGAAGCGAAATGGACCGCAGCGCGCTCGATGGTCCCAGCGTTACTATTAAAACGCCGTAGTGTGCAGCCGCGAGCGCTCTCACACGGGGCTCTACTCGAAATAGTCACCGTTCGCGCTAAGCGTTGGGGTCCAAGAACATCCGCTCCAACTGCTCGATGATCAGACCCGGGAAGGAAGATTCGGTAGATGATCGAGGCGATTCCCCGAAGAACACTCAAGAATGTGATTGACCTTGCATCAATGCATAGCATTACGAGTGATTCGCTCATTGCTATGAGCAAAGATGATTATCAGGTTCTCCGGCGCGCAGCGACTCGCGCCCGGCTCGACAGGAATCCGCGGTATGTCTGCGCGAAATGCGGGTATGCCGTCTATGCTCCGCGCGAAGGCCGCACCGGTCAGCCCTACTGGAAACACCACCCAGGCGCACCGCAAGCCTGTCCCTGGTGGACGGGCACACCGGTGAGCATCGACCTAGTTAGCGCGCAGCAATTCGACGGCGCGCAGGAAAGCCCGCTCCATGCTAAAATCAAGTATATCGTCGGCGAGCTATTGACAAATGACCAACGCACGTCGCCGGAAAGTGTCGTTGTCGACGAGTATCTAATTCGAGAGAATGGACGTCGACGTCCGGACGTGCGGGCGATATATGATGGCGTGCCGCTCGTCGTAGAGGTTCAGCTTGCAACCACGCAGATACCCATCATAGTGCAACGCGAAGACTTCTATGAGAACGCGTCTATTCGGCTACTTTGGCTAACCTGGAACTTTGAGCCACCCACGACCGGCCGATTACTTAGTTCATTTGAGGACATTTTCTATTCTCACGACAAAAACCTGTTCTCAATGGACGATGAAACGATATCGCTCTCGAAAGAGATGCGCGAAGTAGTCTTGCGCGCGTTCTGGGTCGACGGCAACGAGTGGCGCTCGAAATTGGTTACCCTTTTCGATCTCAACTGGATCCAGGGAGGGCGCGCGAACGCAGTGCCCTCGACACCACCTTGGCATCGTGACTTTCTCTCGCGATGGCGCGATGCACTCGGAGAAAAAGGTACGAAATGGAAAGTTCGCGAGGTGCTCTTTATTGAGCTTATCGCGAAAGTGGACGTCGCGTGCGACGTTGAGGACCTTCACAGGCTCGACGTGGATGCGTTGATCAACTGCATGTTGTCGCTGCTCGACGGTCTGCCGGTTGGATCGCGACAGCAGAATCTTGTCGAGGTGCTGAACTCCTTCCTCAATGTGGACCGACGACAGCGTTACGTCCGTTTAATCCGTAGCTTCGCTCGACTCACCAACAGGGACGCTCTTCTTGAGATTGAGAGTGTTCGCAGCAAGATCGTCAAGGCGCGCGCAGTCGCGCAAGATGACCGCCAAAGCGTTTCAGGCAAGATAGCGCTCGCCTTGTTCCCGGAGGTCTTCGCTTTAGCGACGAGTTGATGAATGCTGTAGGGTCTGTCGCGCGGCAGCGACCAAATAAGAGACGGCGGACCGAGGAGATATCGTGTGCAGTCTGAAGATATTGAAGCGCTCAAATCGAAGCACATTTGCTACGCTTGCATTGGTGAGCAGTATCTAAGCGATGAAGTTAGCGCGAAGGGAAAGCAAGCCAAGTGCAGCTATTGCGAAAAAACGCGTCGCACCTTCTCCCTCGATATGGTCGCCGACCGTGTGGCGACGGCGTTCGAGCAGCACTACTATCGAACTTCAGATCAACCGAACGATTACGAACATATGCTCCAGCGTGATAAGGAGCTGAGTTACGAATGGAGCCGACATGGCGACGATGTCGTGTACGCCATTCAAAGCGCCGCAGAAATCTCTAGTGACGCCGCTGGGGACATCCAGTCAATTCTGGAGGAAGAACATAGTGATTTCGACAGCGCGGCAATGGGTGAAGAGACCGAATTCGCCGGCGATAGCTATTATCAAGAGAAGAAGATTAGCGAAGGCGCTTGGCGCGAGGAGTGGCGTCGGTTCGAGAATTCTCTAAAGACCGAGGCGCGGTTTTTCAGTCGCACCGCTGCGGCGCATCTGACGGCAATCTTCGACGGTGTCGACGAGTTGCGGACAGGGCAGGGGCAGCCTCTTGTCGTTGATGCGGGGCCTGAAACGGGTTTCCATGCGCTTTTTCGTGCCCGGGTCTTCCAGTCCGATGACAAGCTCGAGCTGGCGATGTCCCGGCCCGATCAGCAGCTCGGATCGCCGCCGGCCCTATTGGCTGCCGCAGGTCGCATGAATGCGCGCGGCATTTCCGTGTTCTACGGTGCCAACGATCCCAAGGCCGCCATCGCCGAGGTACGGCCCCCGGTTGGAAGCAAGGTTGCTGTCGCGCAATTCAAGATCATACGAAAACTTCGACTGCTCGATCTGACGGCGCTCAAGAATGTGCAGATACGCGGAAGCATCTTTGATTTCGATTTTGCCCGCCGGTTGGAGCGAGCGCAATTCCTAAAATCTCTTAGTGGCCGTATCACACAGCCAGTCATGCCCGACGATGAACCCTTCGAGTATCTGGCAACGCAGGCCGTCGCCGATTTCCTGGCAACTGAATGCTCGGTACCCATCGACGGCATTATCTTTCCATCAGTTCAAGTCGCCGGAGACTTGCTCAACGTCGTTTTATTCCACAAGGCTGCCCGGGTCGAGGCGATGGAAATCCCAAACGGGACTGAGATCAGGGCCAGCACGGGCCACAGCAGCAACGAGGGATGGGAAGACGATTACTCGGTCATTGAGGAGGTGCCACCTGCGTTGAAGGTGGATAAGAAGCAGAAAGACACTCCAGCTTGGCCGGATTTCGCTGCCATGCCCGCGTTAGCGGGCAGAGACATTGGATCCGACCAGCGCGAGCCGGCTCTTCGCGTGATGCCAGACAGCGTTTGGGTGCACCATGTGGAGGGAGTCGTCTTCAAGACTGACGAATATCAAATTCGCCGTCTCCGCTGGGAGAAAGATGATCGATCGCCGTTTTAGATTCAAGCGTTGGGATATATGGCTCTGATCCAAGAGAGCGCCCGCCGTGAAGCGCAAGGTACGAATCGCAGTTGGTGTGATAGTTTTCCTGGCCATGATTCCCGACGACGACCAGTTGCGGGCCCTTGTGACCCGCCCGGGCGAAAGCCTCAACGTCGAGATCAAGCGATGGCTTGATCCGTCCGTACCGGCGGCTGCGTCAAAGATCGTGAAGGCGGCCTTTGCGCTGCGTAACCGCAATGGCGGCTTCCTTGTTATTGGCTTTGATGACGCAACGCTTCAACCCGATATCGCAAATGAACCTCCCGGCGTCCGCGCGAAATTTCACCAGGACGATATCCAAGGACTGATCTCGCGCTACGCTAACGAGCCATTCGAGGTGCACGTTGCGCTTTCCGAACGTGAAGACCGGGTCTATCCGGTCATTTCGGTTCCTCAAGGCGTGCGTGTGCCGGTGGCGGTGAAGACGTCCCTGATCGATGCTGGAAGCAAGTTACTTGAAGTCGGCGACGTCTACTTTCGAACGCTCGCCGCCAACGGCACGCCGAGCACGGCCAAGGCTCGCCCGCAAGATTGGCGCGACATTCTCGAGATCTGCTTCGACAATCGCGAGGCCGATATTGGGCGGTTTCTTCGCCGCCAGCTCGCGGGAGGCGACCTCGTAGAGGCATTGGGCGGACAGCCGACCCAACCGGTTGATAAGCTCCGCGAGCGATGCGCAGCCATCCTTTCCAGCGGTGAAGCGTCGTTTGGCAAAGCCACGGCGGAGCGGGGACTTGATGCCGACGAGCAGCCCCTGCTCGATGGGTTGACCTGGGAGGTCGCACTCGCCATTCATCCCGCCAAGGCGGGTGCACTTCCTGATAGAAATTTCTTCTCGGCCTTTGCCGCAAGCAACCCCAAATACACGGGCTGGCCTGTCTGGCTCGACGCCCGCGCGATGACCGATGAGCGGTCACGACCGGTCGTCCGATCAGGAGCCTGGGAGGCGCTCATCATCGCTCTTAGCGAGCACACGGCCAGCCGCCTTGAATTTTTCAGGGTCGATCCGAAAGGTGACCTTTATCTTCGGCGCCTCCTTCAGGACGACGCTGTGCCCAGGCGCGTTGAGCCTGGCACGCGCTTTGACCCGGTGCTGATGATTTATCGCATTTCCGAAGCCATCGCGGTCGGCCTCGCCGTTGCCAAGGGTCTAGGCTGGGATGAGGCCGCCAGACTCTGGTTCATGTTCCGCTGGCGCAAACTCAGGGGGCGGCGTCTCGATAGCTGGGCAAATCCCATCATTTACGTTCCCGGCGGCGGCCCGACCCAGCAAGACGAGATAACGACATTTATTGAAGTCCCGCTCGCGACCGCGCCGAACGCTATTGCATCCCTTGTAGAGGCTGCGACGCGCGATCTTTTTGTCACCTTCGACGGCACCACGTTATCTAAAGAGACCTACGAGGAGCAGGCGCGACGCCTGCTGGAGCGGCGGCTCGGTCCGTAGCGTGCAAAATCCCGCCGCGCTAGTCGAGCAAGCCGAATTTCAAATCACAGATCAGATCCCGCAGTGTATGACCGTTGCCTTCGAGAAACGCCTTCAGCGTTGACCAGCCAAGGTCTTCGTCAGGAACACCAATGTGCAACCGGGGCTCCTCATCGACGTCAAGATGGCCAAGATCATTGCGGCTAGGCCGTGTGGACTCTTGGGATTCTCAAATCAGCGGGAACGTGATTCAAGGCTTTCTTTTAGGAGGAAGTCTTGGGCGTCATGGATCGGCTCAGTCTGAGCGATGGGCAATGGGATCGTATCTCCGGCTTGATCATCGGTCGACCGGACCAGCGCGGTTCGACGGGCCGCGACAACCGCATGTTCATCGAGGGCGTGTTGTGGATCGTGCGAACCGGTTCGCCGTGGCGTGATCTGCCCGAAGCGTTCGGCGAGTGGAACAGCGTCTTTCGACGCTTCAGCCGGTGGAGTGCCAAGGGGGTCTGGCTGCGTATGTTCGAAGCGCTCGCAGATGATCCGGACTTCGAATACCTGATCGTCGACTCCACCATCGTCCGCGCCCACCAGCACGCCAGCGGCGGAAAAGGGGGGCTCAAAATCAGGCCATCGGACGTTCGCGCGGCGGCCTGACGACAAAAATCCATATTGCTGTCCGCGGTTTGGGCTGTCCGGTCCGCTTCTTCCTCACGGCAGGCCAAGCCGGCGATGCGCCTCAGGCCCAGCCGCTCATCGAGGGCTCCCGGCCGAGGTCGTCATGGGCGATGCCGCCTACGATTCCGATGCGTTGCGATCCACGATCGCCGCAAAAGGCGCTCAAGCCGTCATTCCGAACAACCCCTCACGGGCAATCAAGTATCCGCTCAACAACCCCCTCTATGCCGAGCGTCATCTGATCGAATGCTGCTTCTCGAAACTGAAGCGGTTCAGGCGCGTCGCTACGCGCTACGAAAAGACGGCACGAAATTACTTCGCCGTCGTTGCTATCGCTGCAACTCTGCTTTGGCTAAGGTAATTGTCCACACAGCCTAAGGGTCTTCGCAAGCTTGCCGAACCGATGATTCGGTAGCTGCTTGTTGTCGATGCGGATCGTCTTGAGATCATCGGGATGGACATTCGTTCTCCCGGCGCCCACCGAGCAAGATTCCTTTCTCGATAATGGCCCGGACGAGATCGCGATCCGCGTGCGTCAGATGCCGGAGGTGATCCACATAATCCGTGACAGTCTCGAAAGTACGGCTATCGATGGTGTGCGGGATGCGGTCCTTTTCGAGGAAGCGCTTATAGTCTTGCGATTCTGCCGCCGCAAGACAGGTGGCGGGTTTGTCGCAATCACGAGACCGCCCCTCGCGGGCGTCCCGTCTCGCGCGTACAAGGCGAGGTTAAGCACAGCCTCTCGAGCTGCAGTCGATCACCCTCGACGGACACACCGTCCGTGTTCAGATCCGCCGGACGGTAGAAACAAAGACCGGGCTACTGTGCAGCAGTCATCTGCACAAAAGCCCGGTCTAATCTTACTTTGCTGCGATACCGAACGGCCGCAAAGGACACTTCAGATCCTTTGGAGAGGTTTTCGCTTTGCGTCCGGGGTTGCGACAAAGATGTGGCAATGTCTCGGTCGCGGGTCGCGACTACTTCTTTTTCTTTGAGCTCTTCTTTGCCACCTTCTTGGTTGCTGCCTTCGTGGTCTTCTTTGCCTTCTTCGCTTTCTTGGCCATCTCGTCCTCTGTAAAAAACCGGCTCAGTGAACGTGCGCACGCCGTGCATCGACATGCGCAACGCTGAGACGATATCACAAATGCAAAACTGATACCAAGCGTCGCCGAAGTCGCTCTTGACTCGCTCGCCGGGGCGGTCCGGCCGCGTCCCGCCTTCGACGACCCTATGCTGACGTTCCTGCGGCTGCCGTAGTACATCTTGAATGCGTTCGCTCGAGAGGTGAACGATGACGGTGGCCGCATGATTGCCGCGGCCCGCCTCTCGTCCAGCCGCCCGAAGTGGGCAAAGTCATCGTCTAATTGCCGGACTCGCCGCCTGCACAGTTTTTGTGGCGCAACAGAACGCGCTGCGTGAGGGCCGATGGTCCCGAGTGCATTCTGGGCGAATGCTGGGTCTACGATAAGGACATCGGAGTGTTGCGCGACTATCGGGCCGAATGTTCAAGCGGCGAGCGTTTCTGGCTATATTCCAGACGCGCCCGCCGAAGCGGGCGGCCGCAGGTGGTTGTAGCCAGGACGAAGCATGAGGTGAGCCAAAACTTCGGGATACGAATCTCGCGCCAGTGGGGATCCGCGGTGTAGCGGCGCGAGCATCTCATTTGAAATTGCAATTTGCTTTCCTGGAGCAATCGCCATCGCGCGGTCCGAAATCCAGAACCTGGCTCGCCTTACTGAGTAGCGACAGGCTTGATGGAGGCGTTTTGATGCTTGCGGCGCAAGGATATATCGCAATTTCAGTCATCTATTTGGTCGTCGCCTGGGTCCATTGGCGCTCTTCAAACAAAGCTCACATTGCGACCGGCCAATCGACGGCGAACGAATCGAATGAGCAAGGAGCCAGAGAGTGAACAACGAGACCCTGATCATCTGCGCGAGTTACACCGCCATCGCACTGATCTACTTCGCGATGGCGATTGTTCATGCGGTAGGCATTTAGAAGAAGCCGGCGAGTGAGAGCACTCGCTGGCTTCATTGGTAGCTCTCAGGGCTGGGTTTTGTCGGTATTGGGCGAGCACCGAACACTGCCCATATAACCGAGTTTCTCAAGGTCGATGGACGAGTTAACGTCGCGATTCAATCTTGACATCTCCATGACCTTCGATGGCGATGGCACTGCATGAGCCAAAGACAATGTCCGATCCCTCACTCCGGCGGCTTGAGTCTCTTGGAGTGCAGGAGGGGAGAACATGACATGTCCTTCCCGATCGGCAAAGGAAGCCCGCACTGTCCTGATCTGTAACGCGATTTCGGAAATCTCATTTTGCCTGTTCTTTAGCTCTGCTGTGATTTCCTCTTGCTGCTTCACAAACGCGGCGAGGACATTCGACAGCGATTCCGAGCGCTCCGCCTTAAGAGATTGGTTGATCCAGTGCATCTCGGCGACTTCAGATCGCAACTGCAGCGAGAATACGCTCATCGTAATCGTACTCCCAATGAGAGCGACGCCAGTTATTCCAAACGCCAGACGCAAGCACCATCGACTAGTGAGTATGCCTGCAATGGAGTCTGCAGCAGCGCCGAACCGCCCATGTGAGTGGAGTTCCCGAGGCTTCGGATCGCCCTGAGACTTTCCCGTCAGCTCGCGCAGCGCTAGCGGCATTTCGGGGCGCAGTCCGGCTGCTCGCAGCTCCTCTCGAACGACGGCGTCCGGATAATCGAGGATATCCGTATGATCTTCCGGCGGGTTCGCATCGAGGCGAGCCAAGATTGTTTCGATAAGCGATTTACCCATGTTCACTCCTCCAGATCGGCGATCTTGGTGCCAGACGGCGTCTTGCGATTGACGCGCACCTCGTTTCCTCCAAGCTCCAGAATGATGCGGCGCAAATTCTTCTTGAGCCCGTCCACTTTTTGAGGAGAAACACTCATGGCCTCGGCTATTTCACGCGAGGTTCTCAGTCCTGCGAGCATATGCATCGCCACCTGGTTGGCCCCTGGATCCTGTTGTTCGATGAGTTGCGAAAGACTCGCGATCGACAGCGCGTCGTCTTGAGTGGGACGCGCCGGGAAGCGGATCACCGCTTCATCATCGAAATCGAACAACCTTGCGCCTGGTGACCTCATCTGATCGCTGCGAATGCTCCGCATGATGCCGACGAGATAGACGAAGAGCTCGTATCTTTTTAAGTCAACCGTCCTGGTTGTGAAGCTCCGCGTAATAGCTTCTTGCGCAAGTTGTTCGGCTTCGTGCCGCCTGTTCGCTCGGCCGGCACTCATCCGATAGGCGACAGCGAGGACTCTCGGATAGAGGTCGTCCCAATCGATGTCGTCCACCCAGTCCGGTCGTTTTTGCATTCTTCACCGCCTTGATCGAGGCAATTCTAATGCCCGCGCCCCATCGGGTTCGCGAACAGCTGAATCTCATTTGGGATAGGCGAGCCTGCGGCACGTTTTCATCGCCACTTACACCAAATAAATTCGAGAACATGAAAATCTTTGCAAAAACAGCGGCTTGTTGTTTTGGCAAGAGACTTCCAGCGCTACGGGCTCGGCGATCCGCGAGCTCGGCTTCGAGGTGTTCAGCTACGGGTTCTTCACGAACGGCACCGAGAAGGAGACGCTCATGGTGATCAATCAGCCAGTCGTCAGGTTGCCGTCCAGCCCGGGCGACATCGTCAGCGCGGATGATGACGGCGTGATGGTCGTGCCGAAGGCGACCAGCGCCGCCGTGAAAATCGCAGCACGAATTGAAACGCCGCTTTCCCGGGCGTGAAGTCCGCATGCTCGACATGAGCGCGATCTTCAACGGCGGGGGTAGCATCAGGCGCCTGATGCAGCCGGTGCCGATGTGAGCGCTCGGTCCAGTTGGCCTACCGGGCAGAGCTAGCCGTCGTGTGAGCGCCTGAGCCTCCCTACGAGTAACGCGGTCCGCGGCCCGTCACTTGCGAAACCACGGTTGGTTGGGCTTGTGCGGCCAAGCGCGACGGGAGCATTTGGTATTACCGCAAGCTCAGCGAGACTTTCGATGCCGTCCTGCCGGGCGCGCCGGCTCGGCAACTCGCTCTTACGGTTTTCATCTTCCCGCCTGATCAAATCGGCTCCGCGACGGATCATCCCGACATTGGCCTTTGGGCCTGATCAGGTCCAACGTTTGCGATGACATCTTCTTGTCTTGAAAATCCGCGAGTTCGGATGGATACTTGCCCCAAGTCCTTGGCCATCATTAATCCGAGGAAGACGATCATGGCGATCCAGATCGTGATGGATAGTACTGGCGACAGCCGTTACTTTTTCAATCCAAACGATGCACGAGAGCTCGCAAAGGCGGAGCGGCGGTTCTACGAGCTGACCGACGCCGGCTTCACCGCGGCGGCACGGACAGGTCCGGGTCACGTATCGCAAATGCGATCGTTCGCCCCCAACGCGGAAGAAACCGTCTTCTTCCCCAGGCTGGTCGGCGGGTGATCGGCCCACGCCATGTTTGGCTTCAGATCATCTCATCCGCGTGAACGCCGGCGCGCGAGAGCGATTCGGGCTCTCTTTATCAGACACGGCGCCGAGAGAACTCCGGAGGGCCGCTCGCTGCAGCTCTTGCGGAAGTGGCTATCGCCGGCCCAGCGTGCGCAGTTCGCGGGAAAGGGCTATTTCGAGGTCATCGGTGGCGAGACTGGCAGGCAATATAGGATCTACGCGGGTGGGTCGACGAACGTCTGCGAGGTCGACGAAAAGGGCTATCCGACGCGCGGCCTGTGTTTCATGCCGCGTGGCGATCTGCCGATCGGAGATGTTATGCTTTCCCAAAAGATCGCGCTGGAATGCTGCGAGAACCGCGCGCTCCAGGTGGCCAGGAGGTTCGCACCGACCGGTTTCATGTTCCGGCGAAGCCGGCTCCTTGGTTGAGCGCAACGGCCCTCGCTTGGACATCGGCGAAAGATGTTGCGTAGCGGAGACCAGGACGTGCTGAATTCGATCGGAACACCTGTGAGTGCCCGGATGACCACAGCAACTAAGCTGAAATTCGAGGCTCTACGTCCTGGGTGTCAATTTCTGAGTGCCATCTCCTTCGAGAGGCTCCGACGTGGTGCACACGGGGAGCACGAGATCGATCTTGCGGACGACGCCAGTCGACTCGAACAGGGTCTCGTGCGACTGCCGACCTGGCCGAGGGCGCGACACAGAAGGCGCAGTCCGAATTCGTTTTTCGGCCGAGCGTAGATCGGGCGGCCATTTCCCGTTCCCTGGACCGAAGGGTCAATCCCTCCCATTGGCGAAGCCAAACCAGGCGAACGGCAGCGCGACCACACATAGCGCCGCCATGGAAAAGAATGCCGCCCCGGCATAGGAAGCATATAGTGCGCCTGACAAGTAGATCAGTACTGCCGTTACCAACCCTGAGCCAAAGGCATAGAGAGCTTGCGCAGTTCCGGCGACGCTTGCTGCGACGAGCACCCCCATCATTCGCATGCAAGCGAGATGAAGGAGAGCGAACGTCAATCCGTGTAACGGCTGTATCAAGAAGAGCAGCAACACGGAGGTGGTCACGCCCGCTACGGACCAGCGGACGATTCCGGCCGCAGCTGCCAAGACAGCCGCGCCACGCACGCCAAACCTATCCAGGAGTGCTGGACCGGCAAGCATGAACACCAACACTTCAGCGACCACCGCTTCCGACCACAGGAAGCTAATCGTCGAAGTGCTGATGCCCGCATCGCTCCACCTGATGACTGCAAATGCATCATGCACTGCATGACTGCCATAGATCAAGGCTGATACGATGATCATGATTCGAAACTGCGACAGACTGATCAGCGCTTTCATCTCTGACACAGCAAAGGGCGGCGACCTCTGCGATCGGGCTTGCCCCGGTAGCAATGCAGTGGCGCCAGCGGCGGCGATCAGGAAGGCAGCGTTCATCCAGATAACCGGCGTGAGATCGGCTGGGCTTACGAGTCGTCCGGCGATCAGTGTTCCCAGGACGAAAGCCGCGGAGGCAGCCCCTCTTATCCAACCGTACTCGAATGGTCTTCCGGCAAGCCGAGGCCTCACAGTATTGACCGATAACGCATCGGCGATCGAGGTGGTGGGGGCGAGAGCGGCAGCCTGAGCCAACGCGACAACAAGCAATAACCAGAATGTATCAGCCCAGAGCAACGCGACGGCTGCTGAGGCCGCCACGGCAGCACAGCCTGCGAGCACGAGGCGCAATGACCCGAGCCGATCCCCCAGCATCGCAACTAACGGTCCGGAAACGAGCCGCGTCAGCATCGCGGCGGCGAGGATCAGACCGATCTGCTGAGACGCCAGGGCTCGCGTTTCGAAAAATTTTGGCCAGAACGGAGATGCGGCGCCGAACGCCGCGTACAGGGCAACGTAGAGCACTATATAGACGATTGGTGCGGGAATGCGCACAGGGAGGGCCCTATATCGGTTAGTGTATTGCGTGCACGACCCTGGGGACGGTTCAGGCGAGGAACGCAAACGAATCGGAGAACCGGCTGCGAAAGCGAAGTCTGGCCGTATCGCACCAGTCGGATCAAGTCGATCTACGCTGCTCGGTTCGCCAAATGACGGGCGCCTTGTCAGTTGTACCAGCACTCCGGACGATGCCCAAAAAAGAGTCCTGTACGTCAGTCATGCCGACCAAGGCCGATTACGGTCCGCTCAACGAGTGAGGACGTACCTTGAGTTGCTGATCCCGAGGATCACTTCGCCATCTCCCGAACAAATTATGCCGAATCTTGCCGAAAAGTAATTGGGCGCGCCGGCTCTTGAATGGGGCGGTCATGGAGAGTTCTGCGTTCTCTGCGTTTCCGCGCGTTGCGCTGGTACCGACCAGTTCAATGACCTTGTAGACGCTATCGGGCATGTCGTCCTCCTATTCGCTAGGCGCAGGAAATCTAGCATCGCGATCTCGAAGCTGATGCGTCTCGGAATGCCGCGGCAAAGAGTGCGATTGGCTGTCGCTTTCGTCTTTGAGCAAAAGCAGGACCCGGGCGGCCCTCGTCGAGGGATACGTTCGCATTTCAGCCCCCAAGGACGCTCACATGCAATCTCCTTCCCGCCAGTTAGCTTCAGCACATATTTTAGCCGGCCGCGGTCGTCGCGCCGAAACCGCGTGCCTCGTGTGAAGCTTGGCTCGATGCGCGGGTAAATTGACCCTGGGCCCGCCAGCTGCGGTGAGTGGCAACACGAATGCATGTCTCTTCGTCGCAAGCGTTTACGCCTACGGCGTCGAGATCAATCCACGAGCTGTTGCAACTATCCAGCGGTTGCCCCAGCGCACGATAGAATCGATTCGCCCGATGCCGGGGACCACGTCCCCGCGTGCTGCCATTCGAATCCCATCGGGTCCTTCGAGCACCGCCGTTCCGCCGCGAACCTCAAGGACTGCCCACCCCCCAATAGTCGTTGGTCTTGTCTCCGGGACAGACAGGAGTGGCCCCGCAGGCTCGAGCGAGCCGGTCACAGACATGTCCGCCTCCAAAACCGACGAGGCTGGGTTCGAAGCTTCCGCCGATTGCGCCCCACCCGACGCTTTGGCCAGAGGCTTCGGAGCAAGGCTCGCGCTGACTGTGGAGGGCCGAGCTAAACCGGGCGGTGTTCGCGAGCTTGCTGCTGATGCTATCTTTCGGGCGCTTTCGGCCTTACCGCCTGATTTTGTGTCCGGCAAGCGGCGCGAAGCCGGTTCTATCCGAGCATTCGGATTGAGAGCCGAGATGGTTGCAGGACCATACCAGGCACCAGCCCATCCCAATCCAAAACCTCCAGCCAATGCGACCGCGACGAGCCAAATAGTGGGTTTTGAATGACCGCTGGGTGCCAATAGCGCCAGGACCTCATCTCGATTGGAGGGCGAGAAATCCGATCGGTCGAGCGTGACGGGCCACGGGACCGTCTCGATTATTTCCAAGGTATTGGCATGGTGCAATTGCATGCTCGGGTCCCTTGTGGTCCCCAATGATCATGCCGGGAACTAAACCAACCCTTAACGACCGATGCACCTCAGCACGAATAAGACAGGCGGTTGATCGCGCAGAAAACTCAAGGAGTGATGTCCGGCGGCCGCCGCAACTCGACCACATGACGGTGGAGCTGTGTTTTGCAACCTTCAGAAGCTGGACCCGGATTTGTATTCGGACCCCTGGCTCACGTCAGGAGCACAATGAATCCATGGCCCCGCCAGATTTGAGCCGCATGGCCGCCTATGTCGGTACGAAGGGTCATGCCGGGCGGGGCGCAACACCGGGAGTTTTCGATGTCCGGTTATTTGCGAATGTACTTCGTCAGTTTGGTTCTCGTTGAAACTCTTTCGACGGGCCCTGCGTCTTCTAGTCCTCTTGCGGATATCTTCAATACTGCTGCACCCCAGCCTACGGTGACCTCTCCGCCGCAACCGGAATGCTTGGGACGCCCCGGCAACTCGACCCCGGATAGCCTGCATTGGGTCTACCGAATGGACGGGCACCACAAATGCTGGTTCCTGACCGAGGGTGTGAAGGTGAAGAAGATCGTTCGTCGGCACTTGGCGAAAGATAACACCGCCAGTTTGGACGAGAACGGAGCCGCGCGGCCAAGGCAGAGCGGGGTCGTTGATGCGCGCGCGGAGTTGCTGCGCTCTGCACCGGCCGAGCCGTCTCAGCCGCCTCACCCCGAAGTCAAGGTAGCTGACGCTGCCTCCGATCTCGATACGGGCTCCGCTCGAATGTCGGCGGCCCTCATCGCTGAGCACGGCCAGCCCGCGCACTTCGTGCCGAACCAAGTCGATGTTGAGCAACCTGTCGCGGCCGCGCCGCCCAACGATGTGGTGACTTCGTCCGAACCTCCGACTATTCCGATCGGCGTGCTTGTGCTCACTGCAGAGGCTCGTAACGAGGCCCCGAGCCGGACGGCAACTTGGCTTGGCGTACTACTGATGATGCTGGGGCTGCTCTCCATCTTAAGCTCGAGCCGCTCGCTTCGGCACGCGGTGAGATTGCGCCACTGAAGCGCACTACCAGCTTTACCTGACGCGTCGTCGCGCGGTCGATGAGGTCTAGCTCGCTGGTATAGCCGAATTGCCACACGTACAAAGGTTCCGCACCCATTCATTGAAGTTTGGCGCGGCCTGAGACGGACATTCGGGTACGGTGACGGTCCCCTTTGGGAGGGACTGCATCATGCGGTACAAGATGTTCGTGGTGGACAGCAGCCGGCGCGTGATTTGCGTCGCAAAGCTCGACTGCATGGACGAGCAGGCGGCGAGAAGTCGAGCCGAACAAATGTATGGCGAACACGACGTTGAGCTTTGGGAAGGTAATCGCCTCGTTGCTGAATTTCGAGGTGCAACGTCGACCAAACAATCGAGGCGACCGCTCCGTCCCACATAGACGGCCGGTCTTACCGCCGGGTTAGTTCGATTAGCCATGCCGGCGTAGCAGGTTGCCGACACCTCGCATCGAAGCTCAACGAACTAGAGACGCAGCCGCCAGATGCTCCCAGTACTGTGCCTCTGGGAGCAGTTTCGAACGTTGCTTACCAAGGTCTTCTTACGCGTTTAAGCGCATCTTCCCACCATGGCGCGCGTGTCCAGGAGCGTGCGGAAGGCAACGCATTCATGCGAAGCTCGGAAGCAAGCGTCCCAGTGCCGGAATCCGAACCGACCAAGCGCGAGCACTCTTCTCTTGGCGGTTGCTGAGAACCGAACCATATTGACGATCAGCACGGCGCAAAGGCCGGCTTGTTCGTCGTGCTCAGTGCTGCTTCCCGTTCAATTCTCTCAGTAGGGCATGTAGAAAGTCGCTGGCATGGTCGTATTCGACGCGGCCATCGGCAACCGCGCGGGCGCGCGGACATAGGACATTGCCAACAGTCTCGGGATCGAGTGTGTTGACGCGCTCAGACCACAGCTCGAGTAGACCGTCAGATATGTCGTCGCTAGATCTGAACAGCTTCGTGAGGCAATGCTCGCCGTCGTGCCTCTGATCGTGGTGTGCTTTGGCAGCATAAAAGGCGAACAGACCGCGGAATGCTTCGCGGGAAACAGCGATCCTGACCATTATTCCCCCCAAATCACTGAAGTGTCGCTACATTCTAGCAATCTAAAAAAGTAACCGAAAATAGCACAAGGCCGGATCGGGAAAAATAGGAAAGTGCGTCAGCAAAGTTGCCGCAGGGTTGGTAGCCCGCCCATTGCGTAGATGGAAAATCGGAGCTCGCGGGCCACTTCCCTTTTCGTTGCTTGACTTCTCTTGGGCTGGGACCGCGCTTGTCCCAGGATGGCAGTGTTCTACTTGATTCGGAAGCTGTGCCCGAGGTGCGGCAAGCCGAAGACGGCCGTCCCCCGACGATATAGCGCAGGGCAAGCAGCGCTACGTCTGCACAGTTTGCGATGGCGACCCGCTGCACGATCCCGCAGCGCGCAAGTGGGCCGAAAGTCCGCTGAAGCCCGCGAGGTAGCGCGCGAGTGTAGGCTCAGGGGAGCCGCGGAGCCAGAGCCAAGGCCGATGCGCCCTCAGGCGTGATCTCGTAGCGGTCGGCCTCCCGTTTCATCTAACCCGCGCGCACCATCACTTCCGCCATCTCGACGCGGCACAAACGCGCCCAATCGAGCATTGACGACGCACGGGCAGCGGAGATGACGCACGAAAGTGCTCATCCGGAAGTTGCTCAACTGAAACAATGCCTCGGCGGAGAAGGTGAAAGAAAGAGCGAAACGTGCACCAAGCATCGCAGCAGCTCAAATCGAACGCTGAAAAGGATTGCATGACCTCCGTTGTGGGTCAGTCGCATCATTGAAGGCCAGTTTCGGCGAGGTCCGGTCCAGACACGGAATTGGACATTGAAGCACTCGCTCCGGATCGACGCGAAGAGCCATATCCGGATCCATGCGCGTCCTATTCTGAAGGATGGAAATTTACTGGGTTTCCGCTATTTTGTGTTGAACCGCAGTTCTGTAGCGGCGATCTCGAAACGGTGTTTGCCATGACCTCCAGGTCCTCGATCAGGCGGCTCGGCGCGCCGCTCGTCGCTTTCTTTCTGACCATCTGGCCGTTGGTTGCGCCCGTAGATGCTGTTGAGGACGCTGGAAAGGTTGGCGTCGTGTCGTTTGGTCTATATGGGGATCAAGGCGTGTTTAGATCCGAGGCGACCGGCGCGGCTCAGGTCGTGGCCGGCCGTTTCGAGACTGGCCCGATCGACGTGGGGTACAATTCCAAGAATGGCGGAAGTGCAACGATCGAAGCTCTGACCAAGTCGTTGCAGACGGCAGCCAACCGCTTGGATGCCGAGAAAGATGTTCTCTTTTTGATTCTCACCTCGCATGGCTCTCCTGATGGCCTTGCAATCAAGGCGGGGCGGCTCACAGAAACGCTCACGCCATCTCGTCTCCGCGACATGCTCGCGAAGACAGGTGTGCGACACAAGGTGGTGGTCATCTCGGCTTGTTATTCTGGGGTTTTTATCCCGCGTCTGGCAAATCCAGATGTGCTGGTCATCACCGCGGCCGATGCCAAGCATCCGTCGTTCGGCTGCCAGGACAAGGCCAAGTGGACTTATTTCGGCGACGCTTTTTTCAATGTCGCGCTCCGGAATGCCACTAGCCTGAAGGAGGCGTTTCTCGATGCGCGCTCACTCGTCCGGAAGCGAGAATTGCGGGAACATTTCGAGCCGTCGAATCCGCTCATGGCGGGTGGCGCAAACGTGCTGCCGTTGCTTGTCGGACGCCCTTGAACTACCGGCTGCGAGCGCAGAGGCTAGTGCTCGCGGACGCATCGCCGTTCCGGTCTCCTCCGATAAGCAGACTGTTTGGCGGTCCGCTTAGGCTTCGCATTCCGGCCATGAGCCGACATCGCTCCAATCAAGCGGTGATACTTGTCAGACTTCTTAGCGGCCGTAGGGGAAGCAGCGGTGGCGGTCGAGTGTGAGACCGAAATGCGCTCCCAGCGCAGCGATGGCCGCGTCCTGCTCAGGATAAGGATCGGCATTGGATGCGGCAACGATGATGATCCGGAACCCGCCGCGATCCTTGCCACCCGGTGGCAGCATCGCTGTAGCCAGTGCATTGCCCTCCCTGTCGCGCAACGTGAGGAAAAGCGGCATCTCTCGCTTTACATGGGCCTCGAGGCCGATGTCGCGCTCGATCGCGTTGGGTCGCCCCGGATGCCAGGACTGGACTGCCTTCTCCCGCTCGCGGCGGAAATATTTCTCGACTGTGTGGCTCATCAGGCGCGACTCATGCATCGCTTCACCTTCCGTCTCGATACGGAACCACGTCTTGCCCTTCGGCGCGTCGCAAACATACTGCATTTCGCCCGTCCTGCGATCGACGCAATTCTAGGGCGGCGGGCCTGCAAAGCCAATATGAGACTCGCTCCCGTGTATAGGCGGACACCAAGTTGGGGTGTACCAAGCTGTACCAATCTTGGTTTGGGCACCTAATCATCGGTTTGGTTCAAGTTTAGCCTGCGCAGGATACGGCGTGTGAGAAGCAACCAAAATTGTTCTTGATACGAGGGGCTAAGAGTTCTTGATTGGACGTTGAAGTTCTAGTGAGCCCGAACAATACTAGGTCGACCGGAATAATCCTCTTCAAGGAGCGTCCCGATGCCTGACGTAAGGGAAAAGCAACGCGAAACCCGCCGGAAGATCATTCGTCAATGGGCGAAGCTTCCAAAGGATAAACGGGAGTCTATGGAGGGGATTTCTGAATTCGCCAGGACCGCCGCTCAGCAGAACGAGAACGCATTCGTCCGCAGTCGTCGCGATCCGTATCAGAAGATCATGAAATGGCTATTGCCGCGTGCTCATCTCTGAACGGCTGAGTCCTCTGCACATCCTTCGAAGGCGACACCGTGTTCTTCAGCTTGACCCGATGTGGCGAACGGCCCGCGCGATTTAGGGAGCAAACCACGCACCTCGTCGCAAACCACGTTGAGCTGGATTTTTTGACTCCGATCAGGCGACGGCCGATTTCCGTTTAGGGTCACACCAGCGGCGATCACGCTCGGGCCGACCCATGTCCGGTTGAGCCCAGAGAGCCGACCTACAGATCGCCTCTAGCTTTCGGCAACGGCCAATAGCAGATGATTTTCGGGTAGGATGATCATTGATGATCAGTCCTGCAATGCAAACGCTCGTGTAACGATAGGCAATCGACAACGGAACTCCACGAGCATCCGCGCCTTTGCTCACGAAGTTGTGGCGGAATTCGATAGGCTCTTCAACTCGGCCGACCGCGAGAGGCCGTACAGGCCGCCCCCACCGTTCACCAACATCCGCAACATGTTCTCGCTGCACTGGCACGCTGGTCGAGGCCAGAGAACCGATACCTCGCGCCGTTTACGGCATCCCTGAAGTAATTCGCGCTAGGCGCGCCAATTGGCGATGGATCGGGCTTGCATCAGTTCGCTCCAAATCCCGAATGCGGTGAACCAAAAAATCGCGGACGTTGCAGATTTACAACCCGCGTCGCCATTCGAGATACTAAGCTCATACTGAGCTCGTCCATTGAGACGACCGAAACATATTTCGTCTATTTCATACGAACGGCGGGAAAAAAAGTGTTTGATGTCTATTGCAACGGCAAGCGCGAGCTACTTGTTCTACATAACGGCTCTGCAATACCCGGCGTTTGCTCTCGGAATAAATGGCGCAAGAGCAGAACAAGAGTTCTGAAGGTCAGCGACGAAATCAAGGCAGCCGTTCAGAGACAAGGCTATTACGTTCGCAGCTTGCGGGTTAGCAAGGAGCGATTGCGCGGGACCGACATACGGGACTTCCCCTACTTGGAGAAGGGCTTGACGGTTTCATTTTCTCGAACAGCCTCGCAAGCCTCTGCTTGGCCTTGCTGACCTGCGGCACCGCCTTGTCCTCAATGTTTGTCGGCGTGCCGACTACGATCATGGCCATGCCCATTGCGTCATGGCGGCAGGTCCTTCACGTCCATAGACGCGAGCCTGATCGAATTTTACACTCAGATCTTCGCCATTCTTGCCGCCGAAGGGAGCCGCGCCGTCCGGCAGCATGCCGCTGATTCTAGCGGCATTGTGAAGGCCCGCGCCAAAAGTCGATCGAAGCTATCCCGCCCCTTCCAAAGAGTCATGGTCACTGTGCAGAGGCACGCGTGCGGTCGGAGGCAGGTAGCGGCGCCCCTAGCTGCTCATGTCCGAAAGCAAACGCACGGCTTGTCCGAAGCACGCAAAGCTGTCGCGAATGCGACATTGCGCGCGACAAGCCAGAGGCAATGAAGGCCGCTTTGGCGCTGGCCTGGATCCTGCAGTCGCGAAGGCTGCGTGTGTAGGGCGGCGTAACAGCATCAGCTAACGCAACGAGTTTGGACTGCGATGAGACCATCTGCCCGTCGCAGGCGGTGAGCTTCGACGCATTTCCATCTCGCTGTGTCGCTGATGCATGCGCTGTGGCGACGCGCCTGAAGCAGAGGTCGCACTCGGTCCACCGAACGACGGGAGTGCAAATGGCTGTGTGTCATCATCCTTCATTCGATGATGACGCGCATTGTGAGGTGATGATGCGATTTGGAGTTCTTAACTGGGCTGCCGCAACAGCTGCGCTCGTTGCAAGCGGAGCGGTCAATTCAACAGATCTTAAGCCGGCCGCAAAAGTCCCGCCGAAACTGTGGAGCTGGACCGGAGGATATATCGGCGGACACGCCGCGGGGGGCTACGGCCGGACGTCGTTCAGCGATCCCTATGGCCCATCGATTTACGGGGACGTCGTTGATACGCCTGCATTCCTGGCCGGCGGACAGCTCGGTTACAACTGGCAGAGGGACCGCTGGGTGTTCGGCCTCGAACTGGAAGCGAGCCGTGCTGTCTCGGACGGCACAAACACCTGTCTTGCCTTCTCCAGCGTTGTTGTGATTGCAACCTGCAACGCAGGTCCAAGCGTCCTTGCCACGGGAACCGCTCGTGTCGGGTACGCTTTCGGCCCGCAGGGCCACACGCTGGCCTACGTCAAAGGAGGCGCCGCTTGGCAAAACAATCACGGCGCGATCACCAATCACAACGAATTCCGGGACGGGACCTTTGCCGGATACCCGCGGCATACGACGCAGTTCGATGACGGTTGTTTCGGCGCGACCGTCGGCGTCGGCATCGAGCAGCAGCTCACGCCCGCTTGGTCCGTCAAATTTGAGTACGACTATATGGGTTTTGGCGGACCTCGTGTGGCGACCCCTCCAACCGTGCAGCGTCCGCCCCTTGCTATCATCCCCGCCAGCACGAGCAGCTTATCCAGCGATTATCACGTCGGTAAAGTCGGCTTGAATTACCATTTTGGTGTCGATCCGACCGCGGAATGGGCCGATGCGCCGCTGCACCCCGCAACAGCGACCGCCAAAGCCAAGCCCGTTCTATCTACGGGCGGCTGGTCGCTCGAGGGCGGCTCACGAGTCTGGCTCAGCCGGGGCGCTTTCCAGTGGGACTACACACATGCGCCCCGGTTTCCAGGAGATGAAAGCGTTCCCACTTCAAGGCTCACCTATCAGGGGCTCGACGGCGTGTCCGGCGAGATGTTCGGGCGCCTTGACAGCCCTTGGGGGATATTCCTGAAGGGCAATATTGGCCTCGGACGCTTCAACAAAGGAAAGCGGAACGACGAAGATTCGAGCCTCGGGCAGTGGGCCTATCTCAACGCGTTATCCGGTCAGGCGAACGGACGATTCACATACTACACGGCGGATGCCGGCTACGATTTTCTGCGCGGCAGCAATTACAAAGTGGGCGCGTTTGTCGGATGGACCTCCTACGGCGAGAAGTCGGATTCGATAGGTTGCGTGCAGACCGCTTCGTCCTCGCCGGCCTGGCCATGCACGGGGCCGTTCCAGCGGCAGGGGCAGCTCATCGGCACTCAAGACACCGATTGGAATGCGCCGCGCATCGGCGTTAGCGCCGAGGCTTTGGTGCTTGAGCGCTGGCGCGTGAGCGCCGACATTGCTTACCTGCCGTGGACCGAGTTCAGTGGTCGCGACAACCATCTCCTCCGCCCAGCGACAACGTTCTACGATCAGCGCGGAGACGGTGGCGGAGGCCTTCAGGTGGAAGGGGCGCTCTCCTACTTTCTCACCAAGAATGTCAGCATCGGAGTTGGTGGTCGATATTGGTCAATGTGGACCAAAAAGGACAGCGATGTGATCTACAACGCCAACTGGCAGGGCGGCCGAGATCAGGAGGCTGCTCTTGCGAAATACCGCATGGAACGGTGGGGCACGTTCATCCAGGCCTCCTACAAATTTGATTGAACACCCAGTGGCTCTGCACGGCGATTTTTGACCGGTCACGTGCGGCGGCGATCAGATGAGCTCTGGCAGGCTTTTGGGATCAGCAAGGATCCTGGTGCGAGAGAGATGTCATGTGCAGCCTTCCGATGGGGCCGGCTTCGCTCAAGTGTCAGTGCCATCTGGTGACCCGACGGCCGGTCGACGCGGAAATATTCCAGCATGTCGGTTCGGCCGGGAGCTTGCGATGCAGTTGAGTATCGAGGTGGATAAAAGCCGGACACTGTCCCTGCCTGGGCGTGAAGGGGTTTGCCGAATAGAAGTCCCAGCCAGGGCGCTGGATGCGCGACCGTTGCATGTTCCCCCAGCGGGCGAGGGTATCTTGTGAGATGAAGGCAATGGACGAGCAAGCTGTGTGGGAAGGAATTGCGACGGCCCCGTACGAACGAGCGCTCGAGCTCGCCGTTGTCGAAGGCAATCGCGTGCATGCGCTGGTCTTCGCCTGCCGTCGCACCCCGAGCGGCTGGATCAAGGAGACGACCCGTGAGCGGGTCGTCATTCATCCGACGCACTGGCGTCCTTGGCCCTCGAAAGACTAGTTTTGCTCCAGCCCACCTCTTGTCGAAAGGACGGCCAGCCCTGCTATGAGGCGATCACCGTCCATTCTTACAAAGACGCGTTCGTTTTCGCATCTGGCCACTGAATGACAGCACAAGGCCGATTTTTGCTTCGCTACGGGGCGGCGGCAACCGCCTCCGCTTTCATCCTCTGTCTGCGCCTTGCCTTGCATCACTCTTTCGAGGATCGGACCTTCACCGTGATCTACGTTCCGGTCGTCGTCTTTGCGGCCTTTGCCGGCGGCCGCGGGCCGGCCATCTTCGCCACGCTGCTCTGTCTTGGAAGCAGCGCCTATTTCCTCGGAACCAGCCTCTACAGCGACCCGGCGAACCTGATCGATGTCTCCTTCTTCACCGTCATGGGACCGATCCTCGGCGTGATCGGAGACCGGCTGCGGCAACAGTCCGAAGATGCCCGAAATCGGCAGGCCCAGCTTCAGTCAATCCTGGATACCGTCCCGGAAGCCATGGTCGTGATCGATGAGCGGGGCATCATGCAATCCTTCAGCGTCGCGGCCGAGCGCCTCTTTGGCTGGTCGGCCGCGGAGGCGATCGGAAACAATGTCTCCATCCTGATGCCGGGACCTTACCGACAGGAGCACGATAGCTATCTCGATCGCTACCGCGCCACAGGCGAGCGCCGCATCATCGGGATCGGGCGGATCGTGGTCGGCGAGCGCAAGGATGGCTCGACCTTTCCGATGGAGCTCGCAGTCGGCGAGGCCAAGGCCGGCGCCGAGCGGTACTTTACCGGCTTCGTCCGCGACCTGACGGAACGGCGAACCCAGGAGCGCCGCATGCAGGAGCTGCAGTCGGAGCTGCTGCACGTGTCGCGGCTGACCGCCATGGGCGAGATGGCGTCCTCGCTCGCGCACGAGCTCAATCAGCCATTGTCCGCGATCACCAGCTATCTGCGCGGCGCCGCGACCCTGCTGAAGCCGAAAGAAGTCGACAAGGAGCGCGTGCGCGAGGCCATGGACCGTAGCGCCGACCAGGCGTTGCGCGCCGGCGACATCATCAAGCGCCTGCGTGAGTTCGTCGCCAAGGGCGAGACCGAGCACACCATCGAGAATCCGGCGACGCTGCTCGAGGAGGCCGCGGCGCTGGCCCTGGTCGGGGCCCGGGAACAGGGTGTGCGCGTGTCACTGCGCTGTGACCGCGACCTTCCCGACGTTGTCGTCGACAAGGTCCAGATCCAGCAAGTCGCGCTCAACCTCATCAGGAACGGCATCGAGGCGATGGAAACGACCAGCCGGCGCGAGCTGACCATCGGCGTCACCCGCCAAAACAGGTTCGCCTTCTTCTCCGTCACCGATACGGGCACGGGCATCGCCCCAGAGATTGCCGAGAAGCTGTTTCAACCCTTCGTCACCACCAAGGCAAACGGCATGGGTGTAGGTCTTTCAATCTGCCGAACCATCATCGAAGCACATGGTGGACGCGTCGCGGCGCGTCCCAACGACGGCGGTGGCACCGTCTTTGATTTCACGCTGCCCATCGCCGAAACGGAGGCGGCTGATGAACGATAAGCCTGTCATTCACGTCATCGACGACGATGCTGCGATGCGGGATTCGCTGGCGTTCCTGCTCGACGTCAATGGATACAGGTCGCAGGTCTACGAGACGGCCGATGCGTTTCTGGCCGGCGGCGGGGCCGAGACTTTAAGCTGCGTCGTCTCTGATATTCGCATGCCGGGCATCAGCGGCATCGAGCTGGTTAGGAAGCTGAAGCGCGAAGGAGCAGCCGGTGCGGTCATCCTGATCACCGGCCACGGCGACGTCGCGCTCGCCGTGGAGGCGATGAAGGCGGGTGCTGCGGATTTCATTGAAAAGCCGTTCGATGATGCGGCGCTCTTGGACGCGATCCGCGCCGCGCTCGATACCCGTCCCTCCGCTCCGGGCGAAAATTCCGCGCGAAAGCAGGCCGCGGCACGGCTCGCAGACCTGTCGCCCCGCGAGCGCGACGTGCTGCAGGGGGTTGTGGCCGGCAAGATCAACAAGGTCATCGCGCATGAGCTCAGCATCAGTCCGCGCACGGTCGAGGTCTACCGTGCCAATCTCATGGCGAAGACGGGGGCGCGCAGCATGTCCGAACTGATGCGTCTCGCGCTCGCTGTGGGTCTGTGAGGCTTGGGGGCAGCCCGGCATCGGCCAGCCGCCGGTCGCCGGCCCGACCGATGCCAGTGCTTGCGCCGACGAGGGGCGTCGACTGCAGCGTCGGCGATCGGGCGCGATGTCTGATTGATCTTGCTCAAGGACTTCGCTCCGGTTTTGAGCAACATGTCAGCAAACAGGAGAACATAATGCCCTCATTCGATGTGCGCTTCATCAAGACCGTTTGCGACGATACCGGGCACGAGCATCGTGCGTGTCAGGCCGCGTTCACCGTCGAAGCTCCGTCCCTGACGGAAGCGGTGCGACGAGCGGAAGCCGATTTCTGCCGGCAGAGGCACGTCCATGACTGGACGATCTTCGCGGACGCCGTCGAATTCCGGGCGCCGACCGCGCTGGAGCGGGCATGGGCGTCTTAGCAGGGCGGATACCTTGTCACCCATCGTTCGCCGCTATGCCGGCTACAATGTGCCGCGCTATACGTCCTATCCGACGGCCGCCGATTTCTCAGCCGAGGTTGGCGCGAAAGACCACGAGACCTGGCTCGCCGGCCTCGGGGCGGATCAGGCCGTCTCGGTCTATCTTCACGTGCCTTATTGCCGAAAGATATGCCTGTACTGCGGCTGCAACACCAAAATGGCCGTCCGTGATGACGTGGTCGGCGCCTATCGCCGCGCGCTTGAGACGGAGGTCGATCTTGTTGCGAGCCTGGTCGGGGCAAGGCCCAAAATTGCCCGCCTGCACTGGGGCGGCGGAACGCCCAGCATTCTGGGACCTGACGGCCTGCGCTCCGTCATCGCCGCGCTCCGCCGTCACTTTCCGTTTGCGAACGGCTCCGAGCATGCGATCGAGCTTGATCCACGTCACGTGACTGTCGCGCTCGTGGAGGCCTTGGCGGAACTCGGCGTCAGCCGTGCGAGTCTGGGCGTGCAGGACGTCAATCCTCTGGTGCAGGCCGCGATCGGCCGCCTCCAGCCGCTGGCTGTCATCGAGACGGCCGTCGAACGATTGCGGTCGGCCGGAATCAGAAATCTGAACTTCGATCTGATGTACGGGCTGCCGCTGCAGACAGCCACCTCGATTCGCAAGACGTGTGCGTTGGTCGCCGCGATGGGGCCGGACCGCATCGCTTGTTTCGGCTATGCGCACCTGCCGCGGCTCAAGGCCAACCAGCGGCGTATCGATGAAGCCAAACTGCCGTCGCAGGATCAGCGCATCGAGCAGGCCGAGGCCTTGTCCGAGGAGCTGATACGTGCGGCCTATGTGCGAATTGGCATCGATCATTTTGCCAAGCCCGGCGATGCGCTCGCAAGGGCCGCGGCAGGCGGGACGCTACATCGCAATTTCCAGGGCTATACCGAGGATGCCAGCGGCGTTCTTCTCGGCCTCGGCGCCTCCTCGATATCGACCTTCGCGGACGGCTTCGCGCAGAACGCAGCCGATGTTCCGAGATATGTCGGTGCCATCGCTGCCGGCTCACTCGCCTCGGCCAGGGGGTGCCTGCGCGATGAAAACGACCGGCAGCGCGCGCACATCATCGAGCGGCTGATGTGCGATTTTAGCGTCGATCTCAATGTCGTCGCGCCAAATGCCGAGTTTCGCAATGAAATGGCGAGGCTGATACCGATGCAATCGGAGGGGCTGGTCGAGATCGATGGCGCGAGATTGACGGTGACGCAAGCCGGCCGGCCCGTCGTTCGCGTCATCGCCGCAACTTTCGACACCTATCGATGCGCGCGGGCCGCCCTGTTTAGCAGCGCAATTTGATCTGCATCAACGACAACGTCCCTTGGCCGATGTAACACATCACCGAAAAAGGGACCTAAATCGTCAAATGTTGATTGAAGCGGCCGCCAAGACATGCAGCACATTCTTCGGCAATCTCCGTGACCGCTTGAAAGGTGTCATGGATCGCAGCAACGAGTTGCAGCGGCTGGACCAGCGGGAGATCGAGGTTATCGCGCGCGAGCTGAATCTTTCCAGGACGGAGCTCGCTGCGCTGATCTTGAAACCTTCGGGTTCGCTTCAGTCCCTGAGCAGGCGCCTCTCCCATGCAGGCCTTGCCGAGGACGACGTGGAGGCATCTCACGGTGACGTGCTCCGCGATCTGCGACGCGTGTGCAGCCAATGCGCGTCCAAGGCACGCTGCGCCCGCGACTTGAAGCACGAGCGGCAAGCGACGCCGGCAAAATACTGCCAAAATGAGCAGACGCTGCGGGCGTTGGCGGAGGATGTGCAGCGGTGCGCCCCACAGAATCTGCCGGTCCCCGCCACCCGCAATTGATGTCGATCAACCCGGGCGCCGCGCGTGCCTCCCTGAGCCACTCCTCGAGGATGTCGCACCATGACGAACGTCTCCGCCGGCGCAAAATCGATGACGGTCGGAGAAGCGACGTTGTGGCCGCTGTTTGCGGTGCTCGCATTCCTTTGCCTGATCGGTGCGGGATTCGCGCACGACGCCCCGTTCGCCTTTCACGCCTCGCTTGGCTGCGCCGCCAGCATCGCCGCGGCGTTTGCGATCCTCAATCGCTACTATGATCGCCCGACCAAACTGCCCCCGCAGGAGATCAACGGGCGTCCAAACTACAATCTGGGACCGATCAAGTTCGCATCCGTGGCGGCGATGTTCTGGGGCATTGCCGGCTTTGCCGTCGGGCTGATCATCGCCTCGCAACTGGCATGGCCCGCGCTTAATCTCGATCTGCCCTGGACCAGCTTCGGCCGCCTGCGTCCGCTGCACACGTCGGCCGTGATCTTCGCGTTCGGCGGCAACGTCCTGATCGCGACCTCGTTCTACGTCGTGCAGAAGACCTGCCGCACCCGGCTTGCCGGCGATCTCGCGCCCTGGTTCGTCGTGCTCGGCTACAACTTCTTCATCGTGATCGCCGGCACCGGCTATCTGCTCGGAGTGACGCAGTCGAAGGAATATGCCGAGCCCGAGTGGTACGCTGATCTGTGGCTGACAATCGTTTGGGTGACTTATCTGCTGGTGTTCCTGGCGACTCTGGTCAAACGCAAGGAACCGCACATCTTCGTCGCCAACTGGTTCTATCTGGCGTTTATCGTCACGATCGCCGTGCTCCACCTCGGCAACAACCCCGCGCTGCCGGTCTCTGTGTTCGGCTCGAAGTCCTACATTGCCTGGGGTGGTGTTCAGGACGCCATGTTCCAGTGGTGGTACGGCCACAATGCGGTCGGCTTCTTTCTCACCGCCGGCTTCCTCGCGATCATGTACTATTTCATCCCGAAGCGCGCGGAGCGGCCGATCTATTCCTACCGGCTATCCATCATCCATTTCTGGGCGCTGATCTTCCTCTACATCTGGGCCGGCCCGCACCATCTGCACTACACCGCGCTGCCCGACTGGGTGCAGACGCTCGGCATGACCTTCTCGATCATGCTGTGGATGCCCTCCTGGGGCGGCATGATCAACGGGCTCATGACCTTGTCCGGCGCCTGGGACAAGCTGCGCACCGACCCGGTGCTGCGCATGCTCGTCGTCTCCGTCGCCTTTTACGGCATGTCGACGTTCGAAGGCCCGATGATGGCGATCAAGGTCGTGAACTCGCTCAGCCACTACACCGACTGGACGATCGGCCACGTGCATTCCGGCGCGCTTGGCTGGGTTGGCTTTGTCTCGTTCGGCGCGCTGTATTGCCTCGTGCCGTGGGCGTGGAATCGCAACGGACTCTACAGCCTCAAGCTCGTTAACTGGCACTTCTGGATCGCCACCCTCGGCATCGTGCTCTACATCTCCGCCATGTGGGTGTCCGGAATCCTGCAGGGCCTGATGTGGCGCGCCTACACCTCGCTCGGCTTCCTTGAATATTCCTTCATCGAGACCGTCGAGGCCATGCATCCCTTCTACATCATCCGCGCCGCCGGGGGCGCGTTGTTCCTGATCGGCGCGCTGATCATGGCCTTCAATCTCTGGATGACGGTCAACGCCGGCGAAGCCGAGGAGGCACGCGCCGCCGGCCGGCTCCAGCCTGCCGAATAGGTCGTGCTATGTCCTTCTGGAATCGACACAAGATCTTCGAGAAGAACGCGACCATCCTGATCGGTGGAATCCTCGTGGTCATCGCGATCGGTGGCCTCGTCGAAATCACGCCGCTGTTCTACCTCCAGAGCACGATCGAGGCGGTCGACGGCGTTCGTCCCTACACGCCGCTCGAGCTTGCCGGGCGCAACATCTATGTTCGCGAAGGCTGCTATCTCTGCCACTCGCAGATGATCCGCCCGTTGCGCGACGAAGTGGAGCGCTACGGCCACTACTCGCTGGCCGCCGAGAGCATGTACGATCACCCCTTCCAGTGGGGTTCGAAGCGTACGGGTCCCGATCTTGCCCGGGTCGGCGCCAAATATTCCGATGATTGGCATGTCCGGCACCTGATCAATCCGCGGGCGATCGTGCCGCAATCGGTGATGCCGGGGTATCCATCGCTGGCTGCGACCGAACTCGAGCTTGAGGACGTCGCCGCGCATCTGCGCACCAGCCGCGCGATCGGCGTACCCTATACCGACGACCAGATCGCTCATGCCAAAGCCGACCTCAAGGCGCAGCTCGATCCCGATGGTGCGGATGCCGAAGCGTTCCAGAAGCGCTACCCGAATGCGGCTGTCCGCAACTTCGACGGCAAGGCCGGCCAACCCACCGAACTCGATGCGCTCATCGCTTACCTGCAGATGCTGGGGACGCTGGTCGACTTCAAGCTCTACGACGAAAAAGCCAATCTGCGTTGAAGGCTGTTTGTGATGAAGGTGATTGTCTCCGTTGAGAACGTGGTCTCGCAGTTCGTGCTCAACTTCTGGACGCCGGTCTTCGTCGGCATCTTCCTTGCGATCGTCTGTTACGCGCTGCGTCCCCGCAACAGGGCGCTGTTCGATGCCGCGGCGAAAATGCCGCTGCGGGAGGATTGACGGATGAGCCAGCACAACGACACCGACCACATTTCCGGCCGGTCGACCACGGGCCACGAATGGGACGGCATCGAGGAGCTGAACACGCCGCTTCCCCGCTGGTGGGTGCTGACCTTCTACGCCACCATCATCTGGGCCTTCGGCTACTGGGTGGTCTATCCGGCCTGGCCGCTGGTGAGCGGCTATACGGCCGGGGTCCTGCACACCACCAATCGCGCCGCAGTTACCGCGAATCTGGCCCAACTCGAAGCTTTGCGCGGCGAAAAGATGAAGGCGCTTGGCACCGCGTCTCTTGCCGAGATCGAGAACGACCCGGCCCTCCTGGCCTTGGCGCGGGCGCGGGGCAAGACGGTGTTCGGCGACAATTGCGCGCCCTGTCACGGCAGTGGCGCCGCCGGCGCGAAGGGCTATCCAAATCTGAACGACGACGACTGGCTCTGGGGCGGCACGCTCGACCAGATCATGCAGACCATCCAGTTCGGCGCACGCTCCGGTCATGCCAAGGCGCATGAAGGCCAGATGCTCGCCTTCGGCAAGGACGGCGTGCTCAAGTCGGACGAGATCGTCGCGGTGGCCAACTATGTGCGCTCGCTGTCGGGCCTCTCGACCCGGAAAGGTTATGACGCCGCCAAGGGCGAGAAGATCTTTGCCGACAATTGCGTCGCCTGTCACGGGGACCGCGGCAAGGGCAATCAGGAGCTCGGCGCCGCCAATTTGACCGACAAGATCTGGCTCTACGGCTCGGACGAGGCGACCCTGATCGAGACCATCAGCAATGGCCGCGCCGGCGTCATGCCGGCCTGGGAAGGGCGGCTCGATCCTTCGACCATCAAGGCGATGGCGGTCTACGTCCACGCGCTGGGCGGTGGCAAATAGCAATGCCGGGCGAGGTTTGACCGGTTCACCCAGGTGAAGCTGTTCCGCCCTGGGGGAACGGTACCTTATCGGGGGATTTTGATGGGCGTTCCGATGACCAAGAACGTCACTTCGAAGGAGTTGATGGGTGGCGATGATGATCTGCCGCTCTATGCACCACAGAAGAAAATCTATCCGCAACGGGTTTCCGGCAGCTTCCGGCGGATCAAATGGGGGCTGATGGCGCTCTGCCTCGGCGTCTATTACCTGCTGCCGCTCGTGCGCTGGAATCGGGGCCTCGGCGCGCCGGACCAGGCCGTGCTGATCGATTTTCAAAGCCAGCGCTTCTATTTCTTCTTCATCGAACTGTGGCCGCAGGAGTTCTACTATTTCACGGGGCTCCTGATCCTCGCTGCCTTCACCTTATTCCTGATGAATGCGCTCGGCGGCCGCATCTGGTGCGGCTATCTCTGCCCACAGACGGTGTGGACCGACCTGTTTTACGTGGTGGAACGCTGGACCGAGGGCGACCGCCGCGCGCGCATCAAGGCCGATGCCGGTCCGCTGACGGCCGCGCGGCTGGCGCGGCGCGCGTTGAAGCAGGCGATCTGGCTGATCATCGCCTGGTGGACCGGCGGCGCCTGGGTCCTCTATTTCTCGGATGCACCGACCCTGGTGAAGGATCTCGCCACGTTCCAGGCGCCGGCGATCGCCTACGTCTGGATCGGCATTCTCACCGCATCGACCTATCTCCTGGCCGGCCACGCACGGGAGCAGGTCTGTCTCTACATGTGCCCATGGCCGCGCATCCAGGCCGCGCTTACTGATGAGTGGGCGCTCAACGTCACCTACAAATACGACCGCGGCGAGCCGCGCTGTTCGGTGAAGAAGGGGAGAGCCCAGCGCGCGCTGGGCGAGACGGCCGGTGATTGCGTCGATTGCAACCAGTGCGTCGCAGTCTGCCCGACCGGCATCGACATCCGCAATGGCGCGCAGCTCGGCTGCATCCAGTGCGGCCTCTGCATCGACGCCTGCGATAACGTGATGAAGAGGATCGGCAGGCCGACGCGCCTGATCGGCTACGACAACGACATCAATGTGCAGCGGCGGACATCCGGCAAGACGGAAGCCTTCAAGCCGGTCCGTTCCCGGACGGTGGTCTATGCCGCGCTGATCGCCACGGTTTGCGCGGTGATGCTGCATGCGCTGCTGACGCGCTCGCTGCTGGACCTTAACGTGCTGCACGACCGGAACCCCGTGGCGGTCAAGCTCAGCGCCGGCGCGATCCGCAACGGCTATACGCTGCGCTTCCTCAACAAGCGCGGATTTGATCGCGTGATTGCTGTCGATGTCGACGGCCCCGCCAATGCGCAAATCCACATCGTCGGCTTCGACTCCGTCACGCCGGACCGGCCGATGATCGTCCTTGCGCGCGATGCCACCACCGAGTTGCGGGTGCTGGTGACTGCGCCGTTCGACGACAAATCGGAGAAGACGGCGCCGGTGAAATTCCGCATCACCGACATCGGGCTCGGCGAGGTTGCCTCCGCCACCGATCATTTTGTGACGCCCTGAAATCTGAGGAAAACGGACATGACAACGTCTTCATCCGCCATACGGCCGATCACCGGGCGCTTCGTCCTGATCGCCGTGGTCTCTTTCTTTGCCGTCGTGATCGGCGTCAACGCGGTGATGATGCGGCTTGCCATTGCCACGCTGCCGGGAACCGACGTCGACAGTGCCTATGGCGTGAGCCTTGCCTATCAGAAGGAAATCCAGGCTGCGCATCAGCAGAACGGGCGCGATTGGAAAATCGATGCGCATATCGAGCGCCAGGCCGGCGGGACGGCCCGGCTGACTCTGGACGCGAACGCGCAGGACGGCACGCCGCTTGCCGGGCTGTCGGTCTTCGGCCGGCTCGAGCGGCCGACGGACCGCAGAGCCGACCAGGCGTTTGCGATGATCGAGGCGCGCGGCGGCAACTACCACGGCATTGCGCATGGCGTTGCGGTGGGGCAGTGGGACCTGGTGATCGAGGCCGACCGGGACGGAAAGCGCCTATTCCTGTCGCGCAACCGCGTCGTTTTGAACTGAGGGTGGAGGAATGCAATCGACCATCGATTTTTCGCACTTCCTGAAGAGGTCCGGCCCGGATCGCCTGCGCCTCGATCTCGCGGTCGACGGCATCTGTTGCGCCGGCTGCATGGCCAAGATCGAGCGCAACTTATCGCAGATCCCGGATGTCACCCTGGCCCGGGTCAATCTGACGGATCGGCGCCTGGCGCTGGAGTGGAAGGCGGGCGCGGTGGATCCCGCGCTTTTCGTCGTTCGTCTCGCCGAGCTCGGCTACAAGGCCTATCCGTTCGAGCCGGCGGGCGCAGAGACACGGGAAGCCGATCTCGCGGGCGCGCTGCTGCGGCGCCTGGGTGTTGCCGCTTTCGCGGCGATGAATGTGATGATGCTGTCGGTGCCGGTCTGGTCCGGCAGTGTTGGCGACATGCTGCGCGAGCAGCGCGACTTCTTCCATTGGCTCTCCGCGCTGATCGTGCTGCCGGCGGCAGCCTATTCGGCCCAGCCGTTCTTTGCGTCGGCCTATGCGGCGCTGCTCGCGCGCGGTGTCAACATGGATGTGCCGATTTCGATCGGCATCGTCCTGGCGCTGGCGATGTCGCTGTTCGAGACGGCCACGCATGCCGAGCACGCCTATTTCGACGCGGCGATCATGCTGATCGCGTTCCTGCTGGCAGGCCGCTATCTCGATCAGAACGTGCGGCGGCGCACCCGCGCCTTTGCGAGCAATCTTGCCGCGCTGAAGGCGGAAACGGCAACAAAATTCATCACTGACGAGGAGATCCGCACGGTTCCTGTCGCCGCGATCCGGCCCGGTGACATCGTGCTGCTTCGTCCCGGCGAGCGGTCGGCCGTCGACGGCGCTGTCCTCAGCGGCCGCTCCGAGATCGACCAGAGCCTGATCACCGGCGAGACACGCCCAACGACGGCAATCGCCGGAAGTGCGGTCTACGCCGGGACCGTGGTGCGATCCGGCGCCTTGCGCGTGCGCGTCTCGGCGGCCTGCGAAGCAACGCTTCTGTCTGAAATCTCGCGGCTGCTGGAAAATGCCCTGCAATCGCGTTCGCGCTATCTGCGCCTTGCCGAACGTGCTTCGCGGCTTTACGCGCCGCTTGTCCACGCGACCGCGCTTTTGACCATGATCGGCTGGCTTGTCGCGGGCGCCACGCTCCACGATTCGATCGTGATTGCCATCGCTGTCCTCATCATCACCTGTCCCTGCGCGCTCGGCCTCGCCATCCCGGCCGTTCAGACGGTGGCCTCCGGCGCCCTGTTCGGCTCGGGCGTGTTGCTCAATGCAGGTGAGGCGATCGAGCGGATCGCCGAGGTCGATCGGGTGATCTTCGACAAGACCGGCACGCTGACTCTGCCCGAGCTCGACGTCGCAAATGCCGCGTCAATTCCTGCCGATGTCTTCGATTTGGCCGGCCGCCTGGCGCTATCGAGCCGGCACCCGGTCGCCGCCGCGGTTGCGCGCGCGGCGGGCGCAAAAGCGCCGCTGCCGGGCATCGCGGAGGTGCCGGGGCAGGGCGTGTCCGGCGTGGTCGATGGTGTCGACATCAGGCTGGGGCGGCCGTCCTGGTGCGGCGCCGATGAGGTGGCGAACCAGATTCTCCAGAACGATCCCGAGGCATCCGTCGTCGCGTTTCGCCATGGCTTGATGCGCCATGTCTTCGCCGTCCGGCAGCGGATCCGTCCTGATGCGGCGAACACCGTCTCTGCACTGCAGCGGGTCGGCTTGAGCGTCGAGATGCTGTCCGGCGACCGGGAGCCGGCCGTCAGGGCCGCTGCCGAGACGCTCGGCATTCATCATTGGCGTGCCGAGGTGACCCCGGTCGACAAGATCGCCCGCATCGACGAGCTCGCGCGCCACGGCCACAAGGTGCTGATGGTCGGAGACGGCCTGAACGATGCCCCGGCCCTGGCCGGTGCTCACGCCTCGATGTCGCCGGTCACCGCGACGCATCTCAGTCAGTCGGTGGCGCATGCAGTGTTTCTCGGCGAGCGGCTTGCACCGGTGCAAGCCGCAATCGCCATTTCGCGCCAGGCGGTGCGGCTGATGCGGCAGAACCTCTGGCTCGCGGTGATCTACAACGCGCTCGCCGTGCCGCTCGCCATGGCCGGCCTGGTGACGCCACTGATCGCCGCGGCCGCGATGTCCACCTCGTCGCTACTCGTGATGCTCAATGCCTTGCGCGCGCGCCGGCAGAGGGAAACTGCCTGATGGAAGTCCTGCTCTATCTGGTGCCTCTTGCGATCGGGCTTGGCGCGCTCGGCCTTGCGGCCTTTCTCTGGTCGCTCAGGAACGGCCAATATGACGATCTCGATGGCGCCGCTTGGCGGGCGATCGCCGACGATGAGCCGGCTGAGACATCCTCAACCCCCGCGCACCCGGCGAGCGCCCAGCACCGTTAACACGATCTCCACCGGGACGAAGGCCACCAGCAGCGTCCATTAGGACGCCTGCGCGGCGGACCGAGCGGGATTCGACAGACGGGACGATCGCCACCGGTCAGCCATGGTCGCCCGACCGATCAACAGGAGCTGATCGGCGGCGTCATCCGCCGCCCGCAGTGCCTCTGCGTGGCGGTTACATCGACCTGCCTCAGCGTCTCTCGGGGCAGCCGGTGCCGTGACGCGGCATGAGGCCGGCGCACATGATGATACAGCCGTCCATCATGGCAACCTCGATCTCACGATCGCGCGGCGCACTGGGGATCTCGCGCCATTCGTCGCGCAGCAGGCGCGACAAGAATGCTCTTGGTCGAATCACGGCTGCATTCCGCCATGATGACGAATGGCGGAGATGGTAGCGCAAACATGCGTGAGCCGCCTTGAGCTGCCTAAGGGGCGCATCAACCGTCACAACCGGCAAGATTGCAGGTGCCTCCGGATTTATACTTAGGGGAAAGACACGAGTTTCGAAACGCGGGGAAGCGGGCAGACTGCCCTCATCAATCTTCGAAACCGGAGATATGCCATGCTCAGCGCCGCAGCCGCCGGGTCCACAATCCACGCGCGTCCGGCCGCTGCGGTTCGGTCGAACTCCCCGCCCGAAGGCACGCTCGGCTTGATCGGCGCTTCGGCGCGCTTTGCGCGCAACGCTGAAATTTACGCCGAAGATGATCCGGCTGAATACCTCTATCAGGTCATCTCCGGCGCGGTGCGAACCTGTCGCACGCTGGATGACGGCCGTCGCCAGATCGGCAGCTTCTATCTGCCCGGCGATATCTTCGACGTCGAGGCCAGCGAGGTGCATCTTGCCTCCGCGGAAGCGATCAGGGAGGCGCATGTCGTGGTCGCCGAGCGCAGCGCCGTGATGGCCCAGGCCGAGTACGAAAAGGATGTTGCCAAACAGCTCTGGTCCCTTGCGGTCCGCGAGCTGCAGCGTATGCACGAGCACGCAATGGTGCTGATGAAGAGCGCCGAAGAGCGGGTGGCCGGGTTTCTGCTGGAAATGGCGGGCCGCAATGCCGCCGCTCCTTCGATCGAACTGCCGATGCCGCGTCAGGACATCGCCGACTATCTCGGCTTGACGATCGAGACGGTGTCGCGGACGCTCAGCCAGCTGGCGCAGTCCGGAACAATCGCGCTGGAAACCTCGCGCTGTATCGTCCTCCGCAACCGCGTGGAGCTGAGCCGGATCAATGCCTGACAATCGAAGCTCCGTCCGCGGCGTTTGCTACCAGCTCTTTCGCCTTGTTGGGGTTGGCCCGGAGCACCGCGTCATCAATGGGATCGACGCGGTGAATGGCTCGAAAAGGCGAGGTCGTTACCATCTGATGCGTGCCGGGGACCTCCGCAATCAGCCTCCTGGAACTTTTGGCCGGTCACCCGGCAAATCGAACAGAACAGGGCGCCAGCGCTCACGCGGTGGTCATTCGTCACTCTCAAGCGCGATGAGATTTAAGATGAAATCAGCATCGCGGTTTAGATTGTTGTTTCAGGATCGTCTCCGCGCAAACGCGTTCCGCGTTTGTCGGGAAATCCGCTGCACAGTTTTCCCGATCATGCTTCACGCGCATGACTGCCCGGGCGCTGTGCTCATCTGGGCTCGTTGAAACCGTGTAGGAATTGGCCGCGATTTGACCCGCACAATCTGCGCTGACCACTGGAATCCAATGATCGTAAGCAGAACGCTCGTACTCACGTTCCTGCTCCTGTCCGGGGCGGCCTCGGCTGCAGATTTTGTCGGACAGGCCAGCGTCATCGATGGTGACACGCTGGACATACATGGAACCCGCATCCGGCTTTGGGGTGTCGACGCCCCGGAAAGCAATCAGCTGTGCCGGGGTGCCGACAGCAATTTGTACCGCTGCGGCGCGAAGGCGGCCAACGAGCTCGATAGTTTCATCGCCCGCCGTCCGGTGAGTTGCACCTCGGTTTCCGCAGACCAGTATGGGCGTACGGTCGCGACATGTCTTGTCGGGACTGCCGACCTCGGGGAATGGCTGGTCAGCAATGGTCTCGCGCTCGATTGGCCGCGCTATTCCCACGGCCGCTATTCCGCGGCGCAGCGCGATGCGGATCGTTCAGGCCGAGGGATGTGGGCTGGCAGCTATGTGGAGCCCTGGCTGTACCGCGCGTGCATTCGGTCGGGCGGCACGCCGTCCAATTGTTCGGATGACGCGAACGCACATCCTTGAGTCATCTCGGAGCGAATCAAAGCCTGCACAGCTTGGCCGCACAATCAACGTGTTGGCTAGGGCGTTTTCGAGCGAAGTGGATGCCGGTTCGCGTCAAGAGAACGCGTCAAAACAAGAATCTAGAGCCTCTTCCGATTCCATCGCAGGGGAAATGGCTCTAGCTGGCGCAAATTGGGCGACTCGGGGTAAGCCATGTCCTCGATCTCACCGTTGAGCAAGGGACGAAGATGGTTGCAGCTGCCCGAGAATTGCCAGCTTCAGGATATGCGCTCGAAGTAGACGGCCGACTCAAGGCCGAATTTGCGACGAGGGATGGGGCCAAGAGCGGTGCGGAAGAGCTGAAGAAGCGTTTTCCAATGCTTCGCATCAGAATCTATGACGCAGAGACAAAAACGCGCGAGGAGATCTAAAGTCCGATTGATCGGGACGAATCGTCATCGCGCTTTCGTTTTTGTTTGAGCATGATCTCTGCGCAAACGTGCTTCGCGTTTGGCGCGGGAGAAAACCGCTGCACACTTTTTTCGGATCTGCTCTGGTTTTCCAGGCGCCTGGTCGTTCCATCTGCATGGGATTTGCCGTGCGTCTCCCTGCGGGACCGGGCTGTCGGCTGCGCTGAAACCCCGACCTTTGGCCGGGTTTTCACCCTTCCGGGCTTCCATCCCTGACGCGAAGGCCGGAGCTCGTCCGAGCTCGCAGCGGCACGCCGCTCCTGCAACAGACACAACGCTTCCGCAACAAACATTGAGAGTGAGAGGGCTGGCCGGGTTCGGCCGCGACGGGTTGGAGCTGCGAGAGAGGCTTGCAGCGCCCGTCGCGAAAGATCCGCGATGTCCAGACATCCTCGCGCGCGCACCGGTCAGGACCGGGCAAGCCTTTATGACGAAATCACCGACAAGATCATCGCCGAGCTGGAGGCCGGCCGCGTGCCCTGGGTTCAACCCTGGGGGACGGAGGCAGCAAAGGCGCCGCTGTCGATGCCAAGGAACGCCGCGTCCGCCCGGCCCTACAGCGGCATCAACGTTCTCATCCTCTGGGGGGCGGTGATCGAGCGCGGTTTTTCGGGCCAAAGCTGGCTGACCTTCCGCCAGGCGCTTGCGCTCGGTGGTCATGTCCGCAAGGGCGAGCGCGGCACAACCGTGGTCTATGCCGACCGCTTCGTGCCGGCCGACGAACGGCGCCGTGCGCGTGAGACGGGCGAAGAGGCGCAGGCCGTTCCATTCCTGAAGCGGTTCACCGTCTTCAACACCGATCAATGCGACGGACTGTCTGCCGACGTCGCGACCACCGCGCCAATGCCGCTGCCCGGCATGATCGAACCGCAGGTCGAGGCCCTGATCAAGGCAACAGGCATCGACTTTCGCATCGGCGGCAATCGCGCCTTCTACATGCCGGCAGAAGATTATGTGCAGGTGCCGCCGCCGGCGGCCTATTTCGAGCCGATCAATTGGCATCGGACCGCCCTGCACGAGCTTGGCCATGCCAGCGGTCATCCTTCGCGCCTCAACCGTGATCTCGGCGGTTCCTACGGCACGAAAAAATACGCGTTCGAGGAATTGATCGCCGAATTGTGTGCCGCGTTTTCCTGCGCGTCACTCGGCATCGTGCCGACCGTGCGGCACGCCGACTATATCGGTTCCTGGCTGGAAGTCCTGCGTGAAGACAACCGCGCGATCGTGCGGGCGGCCTCGCAGGCCAGCAAAGCCGCGGATTATCTGCTTGGCTTCCTCCCAGCAGGTAATCCAACTGCTTCGGCCGATGCTGCCGCGGCAGATCAGGAGGCGGCGTGAGCGGAGCTAGCTTGCGAAACAGAGGAAGAGGGCGGCGCCGAGCGCCACGACGGGTTGAGGTCGAGAGAGAGGCTTTCGGCCGCCCGTCGTGGAGACGAAAAATGAGCAAGGCAGTCCAAAAGATCACGCTGTCGCCCTCGCGCGATATTCCCTTCAACAAGCTGGTGCTGAGCCAGTCCAACGTTCGGCGCGTCAAGGCGGGCGTCTCGATCGAGCAGCTTGCCGAGAGCATCGCCCAGCGCACGCTGCTGCAAAGTCTCAATGTCCGCGCCATTGTGGACGCCGATGGCAATGAGACAGGCATGTTCGAGGTGCCGGCCGGCGGGAGGCGCTACCGTGCTCTCGAGCTCCTGGTCAAGCAGAAGCGTATGTCCAAGTCGCAGCCCGTGCCCTGTGTCATTCGCGAGGGAGGCATCGCGGAAGACGATTCGATCGCAGAGAACGATGAACGGGTCGGCCTGCATCCGCTCGATCAGTTTCGCGCATTCCAGACGCTCCGCGACGTCGGCATGAGCGAAGAGGACATTGCCGCGCGACATTTCGTGGCGCCCGCGATCGTCAAGCAGCGCCTGCGCCTCGCCTCGGTCTCGCCGAAGCTGCATGAGGTCTATGCCGAGGACGGCATGACGCTGGAGCAGCTGATGGCGTTCTCGGTGAGCGGCGATCATGTCCGCCAGGAGCAGGTCTGGGACAATGTCAGCCGCTCCGGCTATGACGAGCCGTACCAGATCCGCCGCATGCTGACCGAGAACACCGTGCGCGGGTCCGATCGCCGTGCGCAATATGTCGGCATCGAGGCCTATGAGCGCGCCGGTGGCCCGGTCCTGCACGATCTGTTCGAGCATGACGACGGTGGCTGGCTCCAGGACGTAGCCCTGCTCGATCGTCTTGTCACGGAGAAGCTCAAGCAGGACGCCGAGGTGATCGCGGCGGAAGGGTGGAAGTGGATCTTGGTGGCCGTCGATTTTCCATTCGGCCACACCAGCGGCTTGCGGGAATTGGAGGGAACGCCGGCCGCGCTCAGCATCGAGGAGCAGGGCACGATCGATGCGCTCAATGCCGAGCATGACCGGCTCGAAGCCGAGTATCAGGATGCCGACGAACTTCCCGAGGAGGTCGACCAGCGCCTTGGCGAGATCGAGGCGGCATTGCTCGCATTCGAGGAGCGGCCAATGATCTACGATCCGGCCGACATCGCCCGCGCCGGAGTCTTCATCAGCATCGATTCCGACGGACGGCTGTCGGTGGATCGCGGCTATGTCCGGCCGGAGGATGAACCAACGGTCGATGCCGACCCCGGACAGGGCCGCGCAACGGTTGACGGGACGGAAGCTGTTGCTCCGGTGCAGCGTACCGCCATCACCGTCGGTGGCGCGCCAACCGAGCCGGCCGAAGAGGATGAGGACGATGCTGCAAGACCGCTGCCGGACCGGCTGATCACCGAGCTGACAGCCTATCGAACCCTGGCGCTACGCGACGCGCTCGCCGAGCATCCCTCGCTCGCGTTTTTGGCGGTGCTGCACAATTTCGTGCTGGCGAGCTTCTACAGGTTTGCATCATCCGGCAGTTGCCTCGAGATCGCGGTTCACACGCCGACATTCCCGGCCCAGGCTCCGGGATTGAAGGACAGCGCGCCGGCCAAGGCCATCGACGCCAGGCACGAAGCCTGGAAAGCGCGGCTCCCGAACGATGCGAAGGCGCTTTGGGATACGCTCTGCGCATTGGACGGCAACGCGCAAGCAGCCCTGTTCGCCCATTGCGCGTCGTTCTCGGTCAACGCCCTCTATGAACCGGTGAACCGCTACGCTCAGGGGCGGGTATCCGCTGATGGGCTCGCGCGCAGGCTCGGCCAGGCCGACGTGCTGGCGCGGGCGGTCGGGCTCGACATGGTGCAGGCCGGCTGGAGGCCGAGCGTCGATAATTACCTCGGCCGCGTCACCAAGCCACGTATTCTGGAGGCGGTGAGGCAAGCAAAGGGCGATGCCTCCGCAGAACTGATCGACCATCTGAAGAAGTCCGATATGGCTCGCGAAGCCGAGCGCCTTCTCGAGGGCACGGGATGGCTGCCGGAGCCACTGCGCCTCGCGGATGCGATCCGATCGGCAGAGCAAGACGCAGTCGCGGGTCCGCTTCCCGACTTCCTCGCCGGCGATGAGGACGCTAGCGGTACCGCAGACGACGTTCAGCCACACGGCATTGCCGCTGAATGAAGGTCCGGACGTAGCGCGGCAAACGCGTCGTGCGCGTCATTTGAACTTGCTTCCGAAGCCCGGCATCGCGCCGGGCTTCTCATTTTGGAATGCGGCTGCGGCGCACAGCCTTGCGCGCGGCGTGGCCCGCGTCCTCCTCCTGCGGTGGAGGCAAGGGGTGAGCAGAGTGAGAGATCGGCCGGGACAGGTTTGAGCCGGTCGGGCCTTAGAGAGCGCCCATCGGCCCGATCCTTCCCGCTCTCCTCGAAAGCTCGACGCCCATGATCAATCTGTCCTGCTCCGCGACCGCCGCGGCTGCGTCCTCCATCGCCCAAGCCGCACGGCTCATCCTCAGCAATCTCGAACAGGGGCGGCGCATCGATGCAGCGAATGTTCTGCGTTCCGCGATGGAAAGCGCCTTCGGCGGCTCGGATGCCGCCGGCGCCTGGCATTGGAAAGCCGCCTATGAGGCCTGTGAAGCCGCAACCGTTCTTTTCCTGCGCAAGCACGGCGCCGCCATGCGGACCAAGGCGGCATCGCCGGCAGCGCAGCTCTCGATGCTGGCCAAGGTTGCCAGCCTGCTTCCAACCCATACGCGCAGGTCGGAAGAAAGCGAGGCGCTTCAACAATTCTCGACGCCGATCCCGCTTGGCTTCGTCGCCTGCACCGCGGCCGGCATTGGCAACACAGACCTCGTGCTGGAGCCTTCGGCGGGCACCGGTCTTCTCGCCATCCTCGCCGAGATCTCCGGCGGTTCGCTCGCGCTGAACGAGCTCGCCGAAACGCGCGCCGGGCTGCTCGAGCTCCTGTTCCCAAACGAGACCGTCACGCGCTACGATGCGGCGCAGATCGACGATCATCTCGAGGCCGCTGTTGCCCCGAGCGTCGTGCTGATGAATCCGCCATTTTCGGCTCTGCCCAATGTGGACCGGCGGATGGCGGACGCAGCCCTGCGCCATCTCTCCTCGGCATTGGCCAGGCTTCGCGACGGCGGTCGCCTCGTCGCGATCACCGGCGCAAATCTCGCGCCCGACAATCCAGCGTGGACCGATGCCTTCATCCGTCTCCAGGAGCGCGGCCGCGTGGTATTTTCGGCAGCGATTGCAGGGGCGGTTTTTGCCAGGCACGGGACGGCGGTCGAGACGCGGCTCACGGTTATCGACAAGCAGCTCGCTCCGGTCAGAAATGTCGTTCCAGCATGTCCGGGCGTGGCCCCGGACGCAGCCACGCTGCTGGCATGGGTCCTCGAACATGTGCAGCCGCGGCTTCCGATCACGCCACCTGTGCTCGCTCCGGTCAGCTCGACCGTGCCGGTTCGGCCACCCGTTCGCGCCTTCGCCATGCGGCCGTCGCCCGGACAGCGGCTCGATGATCCGCAAAGTGTTGAGCTCACCTACCAGACGGTGGACTGGACCCCTCCGGACGGAGCTCATCTGACCGATGCCCTCTATGAGGACTACACCTTGCAATCGATCCGCATTGACGGATCGCAGCCGCATCCGACCAAACTGGTGCAGTCGGCCGCGATGGCCTCGGTTGCTGCGCCGAAGCCGTCATACCGGCCCCGTCTTCCGGAAAACGTTGTCGCAGACGGCCTGTTGTCGGACGCCCAGCTTGAAAGTGTGATCTACGCCGGCGAAGCACACGCGGCGTTCCTTGCAGGCGCCTGGACGGTCGATGCGACTTTCGATGTTGTGGCAGCTGCCCGCGACGACGCTTCAGATTGCGTCCGCTTCCGCCGAGGCTGGTTTCTGGGCGACGGCACCGGCGCGGGCAAGGGTCGGCAGGTCGCCGGCATCCTGCTCGACAACTGGCTGAAGGGCCGGCGCCGGGCGATCTGGATCTCCAAGAGCGACAAGCTGATCGAGGACGCACAGCGCGACTGGTCGGCGCTCGGCATGGAGCGGCTCCTGGTCACGCCGCTCTCTCGCTTCCGCCAGGGCACGCCGATCCGGCTGTCGGAAGGCATCCTATTTACCACCTACGCTACGCTGCGCAGCGATGAGCGCGGCGAAAAGCTTTCGCGTGTCCGGCAGATCGTCGAATGGTTGGGCTCCGATTTCGACGGAGTGGTTGTTTTCGACGAGAGCCACGCCATGCAAAACGCCGTGGGCGGCAGGGGCGAGCGCGGCGAGCAGGCCGCCTCGCAGCAGGGACGCGCAGGTCTGCGGCTGCAGCACGCCCTGCCCAATGCCAGGGTGGTCTACGTGTCCGCGACCGGCGCCACGACCGTTCACAACCTCGCTTATGCCCAGCGTCTCGGCTTGTGGGGCGGCGAGGACTTTCCGTTCGCGACACGCGCCGAGTTCGTCGAGGCGATCGAGGCGGGCGGCGTCGCGGCGATGGAGGTGCTGGCACGCGACCTCAAGGCGCTGGGTCTGTATGCGGCGCGTTCCCTTTCCTACGAAGGCGTCGAATATGAACTGATCGAGCATGAGCTCACCCCCGAACAGATCCGCATCTATGATGCCTATGCAGCCGCGTTCAGCATCATCCACAACAATCTCGACGCCGCGATGCGGGCGGCCAACATCACCGGCGAGACCGGGACGTTGAACGCCCAGGCAAAGTCGGCGGCCCGGTCGGCCTTCGAGTCCGCCAAGCAGCGCTTCTTCGGCCATTTGCTGACATCGATGAAGACGCCGTCCTTGATCCGCGCCATCGAGCGCGACCTCCAGGAGGGGCATGCCGCCGTCATCCAGGTCGTGTCGACCGGCGAAGCGCTGATGGAGCGCCGGCTCGCAGAGATTCCGACCGAGGAATGGGGGGATGTCCAGGTTGACATCACCCCGCGCGAATACGTGCTCGACTACCTCGCCCATTCCTTCCCGGTCCAGCTTTACGAGCCTTTCACCGACGGCGAAGGCAACCTCTCGTCCCGGCCTGTGTACCGTGATGGTCAGCCCGTGGAGAGCCGGGACGCCGTCGCGCGGCGCGACCGGCTGATCGAGAAGCTTGCTTCGCTCGCGCCCGTGCCCGGCGCCCTCGACCAGATCGTCCAGCGCTTTGGCACCGACAGTGTCGCCGAAGTCACCGGGCGCTCACGCCGGATCATCCGCAAACACGACCGCCTGATGGTCGAGAACCGCGCCGGTTCGGCGAACCTCGCCGAAACCGCGGCCTTCATGGACGATCTCAAGCGCATCCTCGTCTTCTCGGATGCCGGCGGCACCGGGCGCAGTTATCACGCCGAGCTGTCGGCGCGGAATCGCCGTTTGCGGGTGCACTATTTGCTCGAACCCGGCTGGAAGGCCGATGCGGCCATCCAGGGCCTCGGCCGGACCAACAGGACCAATCAGGCCCAGCCGCCGCTGTTTCGCCCGATTGCGACCGACGTGAAGGCCGAGAAGCGCTTTCTCAGCACGATCGCGCGCCGCCTCGACACGCTCGGCGCCATCACCCGCGGTCAGCGTCAGACCGGGGGCCAGGGGCTGTTTCGGCCCGAGGACAATCTCGAAAGCATCTACGGCCGTGATGCTCTGCGCCAACTCTACCTGCTCCTGGTTCGGGGCAAGGTGGATGGTTGCTCTCTTGAGATGTTCGAGAATGCGACCGGGCTGAAGCTCGTCGATTCCAATGGCATCAGGGATGACCTGCCGCCGATCACGACCTTCCTCAACCGTCTGCTGGCGCTGACCATCGAGCTGCAAAACGTGCTGTTCACCGCCTTCGAGCAGCTGCTGACGGCTCGGATCGAGGGCGCAATCGCGTCCGGACTCTATGATGCGGGCCTGGAGACCCTTCGCGCCGAAAGCTTCGTCGTCACGAATCGGCGCACCATCTACACCCATCCCGCGACCAGCGCTGAGACACGGCTGCTGACGATCGTGCAGCGCGAACGCAACCGGCCGCTCACTCTCGTTGATGCCCTCGCCCTTCTGTCGGACCGTCGCGCGGTCCTGCTGGTGAACGAACGTTCCGGCCGCGCGGCGGTGCAAGTCCCCGCTCCAAGCCTGATGCTGGACGACGGCGAGATCGAGCAGCGCGTCAAATTGGTCCGGCCGATGGAAAGCCACACTGTCCCGTCCAAGGCCATGGGCGAGAGCCATTGGATCGAGACAGACCGTGAGCAATTCAGTGCAGCCTGGACAGCTGAGCTCAAAGACGTGCCGGAGTTCACCGAGAGCACGATCCATGTCGTCGCCGGGCTCCTCCTGCCGATCTGGAAACGGCTGCCAAACGAATCGACCCGCGTCTACCGCCTCCAGACCGACGCCGGCGAGCGGATCATTGGGCGGAAGGTCTCGTCCGCCTGGGTGGCCAACGCGCTGTTGGGTGAGCGGCCGGCGCTCAAACCCGGAGACGTCTTCGCCGCCTTGCTCGAAGGCCGCGCGCTCGTCGAGCTTGCGCAAGGCCTGACACTACGGCGCGTCCGCGTCATGGGTGCGCATCGCATCGAGCTCGCGGACTTCAACGACACCATGCGCGACCGCCTGCGGGCCTATGGGCTGTTCAGTGAGATCATCTCCTGGAAGCTGCGCATGTTCGTGCCCACGGATGCAAGCGGGGCGGTCGTGCTTGGCAAGGTGCTCGAATGCTACCCGGTCGAGCGCATCTGCGAGCGCGAGGCCGCCTGATGCGGCGCGATGCTTTCGAACGGGCATGCCGTCTCGCGCGTGAGGCCGAGGCTGTGTGCCGCCGCTCTCGCTCCAACGCTAAGCGCGAGCGACGCGACTGGCTGCTGGGCGATGTCCACAACCGGCCAGTCCACTCCTTGTTCGTACGGCTCCCCGACTCACCCAAAGGACCGGCCGGCAAGTGGAGCCAAATGGGTGCGCGGCGGATGATGGTGCGCGTTCGCGCCTGGGTGCTGTCTCACAGACGATCGACAGCGTCTCCGCGGCCTGTTGCCAGCGCAGTGCGGGAGGTTGCGTGATGTCCCGCGATGCTTCTGAACTGGCGCGGCGGCTCGCCCGTGAGGCCGATGCGGTCTGCCGTCATTACCTGTCCAATGGACGGCGCCAGGGCCGCTATTGGATCGTCGGCGACGTCCGCAATACGCCCGGCCGCTCGATGTTCGTCCGGCTCAGCGGACCGGAGTGTGGTCCCGGCGCCGCCGGGCATTGGACCGATGCTGCCTCCGGCGAACATGGCGATCTCCTCGACGTGATCCGCGAGAGCTGCGGTTTCGTCGAGTTTCGCGATGTCGCCAGCGAGGCACGACGCTTTCTGCGTCTGCCGCGCACCGAACCCCGCCGCAGCCCAAAGCCCGTTCGCACACCCGTCCCCACCGGATCGGTCGAAGCGGCACGGCGGCTCTTGGCCATGTCGCGGCCGATCCGCCGAACGCTGGTCGAGACCTACCTCGGCAATCGCGGCATCAAGGCGGTCCACGATGCGGGCGCGCTGCGGTTTCATCCGCGCAGCTACTATCGCCCGGACGACGGTTCGCCGACTGAGACCTGGCCGGCGATGATCGCCGCTGTGACGGATCTTGCCGGCCGCATCACCGGCGCACATCGCACCTGGCTCGCCCCGGACGGCTCTGGCAAGGCGCCGGTCGACACGCCGCGACGGGCCATGGGCGGTCTCCTCGGCCATGCCGTGCGCTTTGGCGCGGCCGACGACGTCCTCGCTGCCGGCGAAGGCATCGAGACGATGCTGTCGCTGCGCTGTGCGCTGCCTGCCATGCCCATGGCCGCCGCGCTCTCGGCCAACCACCTTGCCGCCCTTCTGCTTCCGCCGACGCTGCGTCGGCTCTACATCGCCCGCGACGCCGATGCCGCGGGTGACATGGCGGTCGCGGCATTGACGCAATGCGCGAAAGCCGCGGGCATCGAGGCGCTCGTCCTGTCCCCACGGACCGGCGACTTCAACGAGGACCTGCATGCATTCGGGCTCGACGCCCTGCGGGCGGCACTGCGCATCCAACTTGCGCCGCAGGATGTCGTTCGCTTTATGCTGTTCGCCGAGGCCGGGACGGTTTGACTGATCGACCTGCGGCGCCGCCGGCAATTGGCAGATGATCTCGTGTTGTCGATGATGTTGCGGACGCAATCGAGTTTGGAAGGGCGCTCCAGCCGGCCTTGCCCAGCTCTGCCGAGATGCGCGGCGCACTTGGCAGTGACCTAAGCTGCAGCGACCGTGGCACTACCGAATTTGGTAGGTCACCTTTGACCAAAGCAGATCAGTTGATGGTCGTAATCGACAGGCGGCTTGTGCTACGCGACGCCTGATGAAAGGGATATCTGATGGCGTGGCTATACATACTTCTGGCGGACGTGTTCGAGATCGCATGGCCCTTCGTTTTGAAGCGCTCGGTCGGGCTTTCGAAATGGACAACAGTTTTGTCGGGGGTGGTCTTCGCTCTTCCTATTTTTCTTCTATTGGGTGAATCCGTAAAGTGCTTGCCCGCTTCGACGGTTTATGCGGCCTTCGCCGGAATTGCGACCGTGGGGACAGCGATTGTCGGTATCGCGTTTTTCGGTGAGAGCGCAAACCTTGCTCGCCTCTGTTCTGTCGTGTTGGTTGTTGTCGGTCTGGTCGGCGTGAAGCTTTATTCGGAATAGTCTGCACTTGCACCCTGCGTGAAGGGATCAAGACCATCGAGAACCGAATGCGGCTGTCGTGTGCGATCCAAACATGCACTCTGTCGCAGTTGGCGCGCTATGGAAAAACGCATTCCTGATGACAAGACTTGGAATGTCGCTCCCGCAGACACCCCGCACAAGATCCGCTTCCAGCCGGCTCTCCTGTCGCTGGCCCTCGACGAAACTGGTCGTTGATTCCGTCAGGGCTGGTGACGGTGGACATCGAGGCGGGATCTTTCGGGTCGCCTGCTGAAGTCTCGCCGGAAAAGCGATAGGGCTGGCGCTCATTGCTGCTGCCGAAGAGCAACTTACGACCTCGGCTGCGTCAAAGTCATCTCCAGGTGGTCGAATCCAACTCAGCCTTGGGTGCGCAACTCGTGCCCAAGGATATCGCCCGGTTTCTAGCGCGTCCGAGGGCCGCTACGGGAACGCGCCAGGCAATTTGAACGCGCTATCGTCATGACGGGTCATTGCGTGCGGTGCCTGTGCCAGACAGCGCCGCGCCCACGGCCTTCTAGAGGGCGATCGGACGGCAAGCGGCCCGGCCCGGCAATGGCTGCGGTGCGGCTATTTTCCGCCGGCGCTCACGCGCCTTTGCATCGCGAAACAAAATAGCCGCACCTCAGCCATCCTCCGCTTCGCTGCGGCCCTGCGCTTCCACCTGCGCCCTTCCGGGCTTCGGCGGATTGATCGCTCCGGGTTCTGGTCCGTTCCGCCCGCCGTCTGATGATCGCCACGAAGGCCGCGATGGGCGCGGCCGAACGGCAAAGGACCCAAGCCATGATGACCGAACACGACGACAAGCAGTTCGAACCGCCGCACGGCTCATCACCGACCGATCATATCCTCAACGAGCTTCAGCTCTATGGCCATCGCCCCTTTCACGACGAGCCTGACCCACGGCCGCTTCCCGACGCCAAGGCCATCACAGGCGCGATCGCCGACATCTTTGATGCGCTCGTGGCGAGCCTGAGCGACACACGGCTTGAACCCGACCTCGAAGATCTCCTCTGGTCGACCGTCAATCTCTTCCATCGCGCCACGGGCCGCATCGAGCGCGAACTCGACGACAACGAAAAAGCCCAGCAAAAGAGCCAGCGCGAGCAGAATGGATCGGAGGTGCGATCCGTCGAACTGGAAAAGCTCACGGCCGAAGGCGTCACTTTGATCGAACGCCGCAATGCCATGGAGCTGTTTCGCGATCTGGCGACTGATCAATTCGAGCTTCATACCGGCTCGCCCTGGCGCCCCCGTTCCGGGTCACTCGTCAATCATCGCACGCTCACCTCTGCGATGATCGACAGCCGCGATTTCCTCGCTGCCAGACGTCGCGCGGACACCGAGGCGTTGCTGCCGTCTGGACCCAAGATCGCGCTCACCGGTGGGCTCGATTGTAACGACGTCTCCCTGATCTGGGGCCGCCTCGACAAGGTCCACGCCAAGCACCCGGACATGGTGCTGCTGCACGGTGGCTCGCCGAAGGGCGCCGAGCTGATCGCCGCCAAATGGGCGACCAGCCGCAAGGTTCCTCAGATCGCCTTCAAGCCGGACTGGACCAAGCACGGCAAGGCAGCTCCGTTCAAGCGTAACGACGCCATGCTTGCAGTGCTGCCGATCGGTCTCATGCACTTTCCGGGCAGCGGCATACAGGACAACCTTGCCGACAAGGCCAGGAAGCTCGGCATTCCCGTCTGGAAGTTCGGCGGCGCGTAAGCGCCGTCGTTCATCGGCGCTTCTTGATCGAGCACCAAGTTCGCCAGCGCGGATCAGTGCAAATTCTCTGACGCGACCGATATAGCGATCGAGCAGAACGCTTCGTCCTTGTCCGATTCGACGAACGACGCCACGCACTCGCATAGCGGCGCATTCTGCGCTATGATTCTCATCGCGCCGTGGTGGTGGTGGAAGGCGCGAGCGTCATGTCTTTTGTCGCGGAGCCACCACCATGCTTATCATTGCACTCGTCCTCAATATGCTTGGCATCGGCCTGTTCTGCTGGCTGGGTCTCACCCTTGCTGTCTACGCGCTGCCCTGTTTCGTTGCGCTTTCCGCAGGTCTGGCGGCTGTTCACGGTGGCGCGGGCATTGCCTCCGCCGCTCTGCTCGCAATTCTTGCCGGCGCCGTGACCGTTCTCATCGGTCAAACCGCCTTGATCTGGGCGCGATCCACCTTCGTGCGCGCGGTGATTGCCGCAGCTTTCACCGCCCCGGCGGCTGTCGCGGGCTATCACCTCGCCCATGGCCTGTCGCAAATCGCGATGCCATCCTCATTTTGGCAGGCTATCTTCAGCTGGACCGGCGCCTTTGCCGTCGCCGGCATGGCTTGGAGACGGATCACCAGCTTTGCCGGGACTCCGGCATCGGGCGAGGCTTTGCTGGAGGAACATCAGTAGCCCCTCTCGGCCACGACGCGACAAGGATGAGCCTTGGGTCTCGACGGCTGCGGCACCTCGGGTCCAAGCGTTGGCTGGGTCGACGAGCTTGAGCGAGCGATCCTTGCGGCGTTCTCGGGGCGCTTGGCACCTGGCACTTGGCACTTGACCCTCCCTGCGCCTGAACGGAGCGACCTCTTGTGCAGCTCAACCGAGAGGCGCCACAACTTCTTCCGGAGATGCTGTTCAGCGCACGGACCACCTGGCCTCTTGATGGCTCGATCTGGCCGAAGATCGGCTGCGCCTCGATCGCCTGAACGCAACGCCAGCAGCGCGACTTTCTTCCCCTGGGCGACGCCCATTCCTCGCGAGGCAAGAAAGTCGCCCCGCTGGCGTCCTCCGCTGCGCTGCGGCCCGCGGGCGGGTGCGTCGTCGATCGTCTTCGGCCTGTAGATCGCCATCGAGGCCGCGGTGGTCGCGGCTCGAAACAGCAAAGGAGAAGTAACATGGCTACCATCGGTTCTTTCAAGAAGGTCGGCAGCGACTTCCAGGGCGAGATCGTCACCCTCAGCCTCCAGACCAAGGGCGTCCGCATCGTGCCCGAGGCCAACCGCACCAACGAGCACGCCCCGAGCCACCGTGTCTTCGTCGGCCGGGCCGAGATCGGGGCCGCCTGGTCGAAGCGCTCCGAGGAGGGCCGCGACTATCTCTCGCTCAAGCTCGACGACCCCTCGTTCAACGCACCGATCTACGCGAACCTGTTCAGCGACGAGGACGGCGACGGCTTCAGCCTGATCTGGTCGCGGCCCCGCAAGAACGGCGACTGAGGTCGCCAAAAAGCCCCGCCCGGTCCGCCGGGCGGGGCTTCTCTCTCACGTGCGCATCAAAGCATTGTTGAGGCCACTGCGCTTCGGCGCCTCGCGCTGGTCGCCCTTCGCGGTCATTTCCGTGAACGTCTGTCCGGCTTATGTCGTCGGAATTTTGGCTATCGTGCGGTTGGCTCCATCGCGAGTCTATCCAGCACACGGTCGATCTTGAAGAAGGACACCGCATGAACGCGCGCCTACGTTGCGATGGACAAGACCCTGCGATCGGCGCACTCGTTGTCTGTCGATTTGAGGTGCATGACGAACTGGCGTCAATCCGGCTGTCGATACAGCGTCCATCTGGGGTCCCTGCAATACCATTCCGTATGGGATCGAAACTTGATTCCGAAATTCTCCTGCAGTCAGTTGTCGACGTGAGCAGAAACTCACGCAGTACAGCTCGGTCAGAATCATTCAGGCCTGAACCGCTTGCCGCATCCTCGTTGGATTCGACGTTGCTGCATCGAACTGCGATTTTGAATCATTTGGTAGTTGGAAGGTGCTTGTCCCAGCAATGGACTTATTCGCCGAGTCCAGATTATCGATGCCAGTCGCCACGACCGAGACACGGACGAGACCCTCCAGGCGTTCATCGAAAGTGGCGCCGACGATGACGTTGGCGTCCGGGTCGGCGCCTTCGCGAATGCGGCTAGCAGCTTCGTCGACCTCGAATAACGTCAGGTCCTTGCCGCCGGTGATCGAGATGATGAGGCCACTGGCGCGCTTGATCGAGGGGGCCTCGATCAAGGGATTGGAGATCGCGGCCATGGCGGCGGTGAGCACGCGCTTCTCGCCAGAAGCCTCACCCCCGCCCATCATGGCTTTGCCCTTCTCGCGCATGACGGAGAGAACGTCGGCAAAATCGAGATTGATCAGACCTTCTTTGACGATAAGGTCGCTGATGCAGGCCACACCCGAATAGAGCACTTGATCGGCGATGGCGAAGGAATCGTTGAATGTGGTCTTCTCGTTGGCCACGCGGAGCAGATTCTGATTTGGGATGATCAGCAGGGTGTCAACCGCGTTCAGCAGTTCCGCGATGCCCGCTTCAGCAACGCGCATACGGCGCTGGCCCTCGAAGTGAAAGGGCTTGCTGACGACGCCGACGGTGAGAATGCCAAGTTCACGCGCGATCCTGGCTATAACAGGAGCCGCCCCAGTTCCCGTACCGCCGCCCATGCCAGCGGTAACGAACACCATGTTTGCACCGGTTAAATGATCCCGGATCGCATGAATTGCCTCTTCGGCCGCGGCGCATCCTACTTTGGAGTTCGAGCCGGCGCCAAGCCCTTCGGTCACCTTTGTGCCCAACTGGATGAGGCGCTTGGCCTTGGACATGGTGAGCGCTTGTGCGTCGGTATTGGCGACGACGAAGTCGACGCCTTCCAGCCCGGCCGCGATCATGTTGTTGACGGCATTGCCTCCGGCGCCACCGACTCCAAACACAATAATACGCGCTTTCATCTCGCGAATGTCGCTGATGTCGGTCACTTTTACCTCATGATTTCTTCGGCACGTTGGAATGGCGGACCCGGATTGCTACCGAGGAACCTTGCGGTCTGTCTCCACCAGGATCGCAGCTAGATATCCTAGTCCACGTGCGGCCTGTCCGTGGCTGTCGATCGTGCCGACTCGGTCGCCGGTCCGTAGAGCCGCCACCTCGTCCTCAAGCCGCGTCGTCGCCTCTCTAGCGGCATGGCGTCTGCGGTCGCCTGCAGCACTTTAACCATCAGGCGCTCGGCGCGCTCGCGTTCGCGCTCGAAATTCGCGCCGTAACCGGCCGTCCTTGCTTCGAGCTGCACAATTTCCGTCTGCGACGCATCAATGTTTTCCACGAATGGGACGATGTCGCCCGCGCGACGACCACCTCGTGGGCAGGGAGTATGCCTGACTTCAGCGAGATCAACGCTCAGGAGTGCTCTGCCATTATCCGAAAGTGAGCGCGGCGATCGGGCGGCCTCGAGTGAGATTTTCGGCCGGGCACCAAGTGCGACATATGTCTGGGCCTCAATGGGCATCGACTGTTCTCCTAGAACGAACTGGGAGGCAATCGGCTGTTAACCGAAAAGTAATCACAAGGTAGGCTGGGCTGGTTAATAAGTCGTTAACGGCTCAGTGCCGATTGCCACTTGAGTACGCGCGGGCCCAGGCCAAGGCGGCCGAGCGTCGCCCTCATCAAAGCTAACTCGATCAAGCGTTGGTGCGCCGATTGTGGACCGCACGCCAATTTACACATTGCCTTCTCGAAGAGCGATTGCTGGCGACGCGACAGCTTTCGGGAGGCGCACGGTTGGAGGCGTATGCTTGATCGGTAGTCAACCGCACCAACGAGAACGCCCCGAGCCACCGCGTCTTCGTCGGCCGGGCCGAGATCGGGGCCGCTTGGTCGAAGCGCTCCGAGGAGGGCCGCGACTCTCGCTCAAGCTCGACGACCCCTCGTTCAACGCACCGATCTACGCGAACCTGTTCAGCGACGAGGACGGCGACGGCTTCAGCCTGATCTGGTCGCGGCCCCGCAAGAACGGCGACTGAGGTCGCGAAAAGCCCCGCCTGCTCAGCAGGGCGGGGCTTTTCAATTCGAGGTAGTGCTAGTTCGGACCGCCGAGCCGCTCGGGTTCCCCACTGGCTATTCAGTCTGCCGCGCGTCTTTTGTTGGCACCCGTGCCAGACGGCGGGGCTCCAAAGCTCCGCCATCTCAACTCCCAAACTGCGCGCCAGTCGATTGACGACGTCGATGCCCGCCGCTTTGCTGTTGCGTGGATGCGTTTGAATTCGTTGGACGGTCTTCCGCTTCGCCCGCATATCGGCACGAGGAGATCCAGACGATCAGCACGAGGCACCCGGCATGGCCTTCCTAGAAGCCCCGCAAATTACGAGGCAATTGGAGCACTTCCAGTTCCTAAGGCCCTTGGAAATTGTTCAATTGTTTCAATCTCCTACATGATAGATTACCTTGCGCAATATCTTGACATTTGCAAGGTTTTCTATCATATAGAATTTCATGAGAATGGAACCGCAACGCCAGGAGGATAGAGCGACTTCGCTTCTCCGGGCGCGAGGCATGATGCGCCTTTCCGAATTCCTCAACGAAGGTATCACGGCAGCAACCATTTCCCGGATGGAGCGAAAGGGTGCACTCAATCAACTTGCTCGCGGCCTCTACCAACTTCCTGACGCGCTCCTGGACGGCAATCACACGCTCGCCGTTGCCGCGAAACTCGTTCCTATTGGAGTCGTTTGTTATGACTCTGCACTCGCCTTTCATGAACTGACAGACCGTATCCCGCGCTCTGTTTGGATGGCGATCCGCCCGCGCGATTGGCGGCCCAAGATTACACGTCCCCGTATTGAAATCGTGCGCTTCGGTCCTAAGGAGTTCGACAGGGGCGTTGAGCATCACACCATCGAAGGTGTCTCAGTGCCTATCTACACCCCGGCAAAAACCATCGTCGATCTATTCAAGAGCGGCCAGCGCCAAAAGGCGTTCTATAACACACCCGCAGGCATCACGCATGCCACGCAAGCGATGAAAGACGCTCTTCGACTGCACAAGGCGACGCCTTCCGAAATCGCAAAATACGCCGTCGATGCGGGCATATGGCAAAAACTCGTTCAACCGCGTCTTGAGACACTCACAATCGATGCGTAAGCCGCTGAAGAACGTCGGCGCTTCCGTCCGCGCCCGCCTCCTCAACCTTTCGAAAGAACGCAACGAGCCATACGACCTTCTGCTTACGCAATACGCGCTTGAAAGGTTGCTGTACCGGCTCAGCATCAGCAAGTACAAGGAACAGTTTGCACTCAAAGGTGCGATGTTGCTGCGCTACTGGCTCCATGATCCGCATCGGCCAACCCGCGATCTCGACCTGCTCGGCTTCGGCGAGAGTGACCCACAGCTGACGCGTGGCTTCTTCAAGGAAATTTGTGAAGCTCAGGCTGTCGACGGCGTGACGTTCGATACCGGCAGCCTTGAAGTCGATAGGGTCCGCGATGAGTCAGGCTATGGCGGGCTGCGCCTCAAATGCTACGCGACGATCGACGGGGCTCGTTTGCGCATCGTTATAGATATCGGCTATGGCGACGCTACCGAACCTGGACTGAATGAGATCGAACTGCTGACACTGCTCGATCAGCCAGCCCCGAAGCTGCGCGCCTATCCACCCGAAACCGTCATCGCCGAGAAGTTTCAAGCAATGGTGCATCTCGGGTTGGCAAATACGCGCCTGAAGGATTTCTACGATATCTGGGTGCTGACCCGAACCTATGAATTTAAGGACGACCGGCTTTCACGCGCAATCAAAGCGACCTTCACGCGACGCAAGACCAACATCCCCGAAGACCGGCCGGATGCTCTCACGAAGGCTTTCACCGACGACGCGACCAAGGTTCAGCAATGGAACGCGTTCGTTCAGGACGTCGCTATCGATCCTGGACCGCTTGCCGATGTTGTCACCACGCTTGGCACTTTCCTGATGCCGCATGCAGAAAAGGCGCGGAAGTTGAAGGACAATTGATGGAGCTCGCATGATTGCCTGGATCAACATAGCCCGGCGGAGCGCTGATGTGCGAGTTCGATTGTTCCGAGGCCTCTCCTCGCAGGACTACGGATCTGTGATCGTCGCCACGTCGATTAAGGAATAACTCGTGCTGCGACCGCCAGCCGCGTCTTTCGCCAGTATACACTTGGCAACAAGATCTTCGATGTCGCGCAGGGCGGTATCTTGCGAGGCTTTGGTAAGCTTGGCCCATTTCGATGAGTTAAGCTTGCCATCAAAACCCTCGAGCAGGCGCTCGACCATCGCCCGCTGGCGATCGTTGAACTTTTGGTTGGCGTGCTTCTTCCAGAAGCGCGCCTTCCTGAGGACGGACGCAAGGATGGTGTCGGCGCGATCGAAGGCGCGGTCAAGGCAATCGAGAAACCATGCCAGCCATTCGGTTATGTCGAGATCACCTTTCTGCGTCGCTTCCAGGATGTCGTAATAGGCGTTGCGCTCCTGCCGGATCTGAGCCGACATACTATAGAAACGCTGTGAACTGTTTTCCGATCGTGCCAGCGCCATATCGGCAATCGCGCGGGCAATACGGCCATTGCCATCCTCAAATGGATGGATGGTGACAAACCACAGGTGTGCTATCGCTGCCTTCAGCACCGGATCGATATCCTGCGGGCCGTTGTACCAGTTAATGAAGGCCTTCATGTCATCGGGTACCAACGCGGCCTTGGGTGCCTCGTAATGGACGCGCTCGCGTCCCATCGGCCCCAAGACGATCTGCATGGGTCCGGACTCTTCAGTCCGCCAGTCTCCAACCTTGATCTTCGTCATGCCGCTTCGTCCCGTCGGAAAGAGAGCAGCGTGCCAGCCAAAGAGCCGTTCGGAGGTGAGGGGGGCGTTGTATTTGCTCGTCGCGTCGAGGATCATTTCGACCACGCCTTCCACATTGCGTTCGGCGGGCGTCAACGCGCCGATGTCGACACCGAGGCGGCGCGCCAAGGACGAGCGAACCTGGTCGCGGCTGAGAACCTCACCCTCGATCTCGCTCGATTTGGTGACCTCCTCGGTCAGCGCCTCAAGATTGGCCTGTGTTTTCAGCCTGAAGCCCAACTCTTCCATGCGCCCGGTGAGGCGTCCCTGCCGGTGGCGGACAGATCCCAGCCTTTGGGCGATCTTCGCTGCATCCCAATTGAAATGGGGCCAAGCCTTCCGTTCGTGAATATAGGTCGCCATTCGCCGCATCCTTTGCGGAGAATATAGCGGCTATTCGCTGCAATGCCACGTTATTCTTCGCATGATGTGCGGTGAAAGGCGGCGGCATTCACCGCATATGAGGAAAATCAACGCGTTAACGGTGATTGCTTTTGGTGGAAACCATACCTCCGCGAACGGCCGAGCGCTTGATCTTCAGGCCTGGCCGATAGATCGAGCACCCGATCTGCCGGCCGCGACCTTACCGCATGCGATGAATCACCAGATATCCGCCAGGTCGGTTTCGACCAGGGGACGTCTGGCGAGATTGCCCGCCATGCTTACCCGTTCTCAGTCGCTCGCGTCCGCGCCCCTTGACCCCGATCGATCAGTTCATCGGCCCTCAAACGGCTCGGCCGGACCCCTGTTTTAACCTTCCGGATCGGTCCCGCAACGCTTCGAGTTTTGCCGCGCGAAGCTGCTCGCCTTCTTCGACAAGCCGCAGCCCTTCCCGCATGACTTCGCCGGCCGTGGCTTATCGGCCGCTAGCAATCGGATCTTGGATGAAGTTCTCGTAGTGCTTGCCGACGGTGAAGCTGGTGGCCACAGCTCCTCCTGTGGTCATAGCCAGGGGCATCTCATCGCGGCTGGCTCACGGCAAGCGCGTTCGCCCTTTCTTCGCTTTTGTTTCCCTGTCTACGCCTGACCGCAGCGACATCTTGTGCAGCCCAACCGAGAGACGCCACAACTTCTTCCGGGGATGCTGTTCAGCGCACGGACCACCGGGCCTCTTGATGGCTCGATCTGGCCGAAGAGCGGCTGCGCCTCGATCGCCTGAACGCAACGCCAGCAGCGACTTTCTTCCCCTGGGCTACGCCCATTCCTCGCGAGGCAAGAAAGTCGCCCCGCTGGCGTCCTCCGCTGCGCTGCGGCCCGCGGGCGGGTGCGTCGTCGATCGTCTTCGGCCTGTAGATCGCCATCGAGGCCGCGGTGGTCGCGGCTCAAAACAGCAAAGGAGAAGTAACATGGCTACCATCGGTTCTTTCAAGAAGGTCGGCAGCGACTTCCAGGGCGAGATCGTCACCCTCAGCCTGCAGACCAAGGGCGTCCGCATCGTGCCCGAGGCCAAAGGCAGCAACGAGAACGCCCCGAGCCACCGCGTCTTCGTCGGCCGGGCCGAGATCGGGGCCGCCTGGTCGAAGCGCTCCGAGGAGGGCCGCGACTATCTCTCGCTCAAGCTCGACGACCCCTCGTTCAACGCACCGATCTACGCCAACCTGTTCAGCGACGAGGACGGCGACGGCTTCAGCCTGATCTGGTCGCGGCCGCGCAAGACCGGCGACTGAGGTCGCCAACCCCGTCCGGTCCGCCGGGCGGGGCCTTTCTCTCTCCGGGCATCAAAGAAGTGTCGCGAGGCCACTGCGCTTCAGCGCCTCACGCTGATCGACTTTCGCGGTCTTTGTGAACGTCTGTGGATCGTCGGCATCCTTCCGTCTTGCGGGGAAGCACCGCGCCGGTTCGATTCCTCCGACGCCTCTCGTCGCGGAAGACTACCGATCTGTGGTCGTCTCTGACTCAGAACAGACGTGGGTCAAGAACGAATGGCTCTACAGAGATCACGGAGATCCGCGCCGCGTCCTTGTGAGTGTGGTTGATCAGGATGTTGACGTCGGGGGACTGATCTACAGGGACGATGGCAGAGGGAACGCGGAGCAGGGGTGTCGCGAGCGAGGCGTGCCATTGATCACCTCGTTGCTGCGTCCAAACTTCCTGGCGCCGCCAATCGGCGGGCAGATCGCTTAAGCCCAGCGTCTCGACGGCAAGGTCATCTGGCCCATCGTAGCGCACCATCACAAGCGCGGGCATGAGAGCCGGGTCCTCGATATGGACCAGTTTTTCCAATACGCACAGCGCAGGCGACGTGCTGCAGTAGGTCACAGGCCGTCCGACCGTATTCCAGCGTCCGTCAAAAAGCAGGCCATAGCCACCATCGAACATCTTGGCATGCTGTATGCCCGACAAACGCCAAAGCAGCATCAGGCGGCGGCGCCCCAGGCGATCTTGCCGAGTATGGTTTCGACCACGCGGGCGCCAGTTTCGGTTTGTGCTACCGCCAACGGCGACTCGCCACGAAGTTCTGCTAGCGAACGCCGGAGCCATATATTGGCCTTGTTGGCATCGCCGAAAGTCTCCTCGGCAAGTGTCTGTACGCGCAGCAATCGCACGGCCCGGTCGGATTCTTCGACGGTTAGCGGTTGCTTTTTCTCCGCGCGATGCCGGCGCGTTCGTTGCGGAATGACGAACAATTCGATTTCCTGCTCAGTAAGTCCCGCCTTCGCCAGCCCATGCAGCGCGGTCAGGGGAAGCCGCTTTCGCACCGCCAGGGCGAGGTCCGCCTGCGAGCGTATGACCGCTCCAAGGACCGAGCGTCCACCCAGCTTCCTTGCTACGATTTCGACAATGGACACAGGGCCCTCCCGAACGTGGCGGCAATATGCCGTGTAGATAGCGGCATATTGCCGAATTTGCAAGAGCTCCACACAGGCCCGCCTGTGAGGACCCGGACTGCGGACGGCGCCGTCGGGGCAGGGACTTTCGATGCAGGGGCATGTTGGCAGCGCTGGCAACCGCATATCCACGCACCAGGAACTGTCCTGAAGGACAAGTTCAGGAGCGCACCCCCTGGAGCGACTACCTTACCGCGCTTGAGAGCCGAACTCCGGCGATTCGAGCGCGCGGGATCATCGACACTACAGCCGCAGCAACGAGAATGCCCCGAACCACCGCGTCCTTGCCGGCCGGGCCGAGATCGGGGCCGCCTGGTCGAAGCGCAGGGCCGCGACTATCTCTCGCTCAAGCTCGACGACCCCTCGTTCAACGCACCGATCTACGCCAACCTGTTCAGCGACGAAGACGGCGACGGCTTCAGCCTGATCTGGTCCCGGCCGCGCAAGAACGGCGACTGAGGTCATCAAGAAGCCCCGCCCGGTCCGCCGGGCGGAGCGTTTCTCTCTCAGGGCATCAAAGAAGTGTCGCGAGGCCACTGCGCTTCAGCGCCTCGCGCTGATCGACTTTCGCGGTCTTTGTGAACGTCTGTGGATCGTCGGCATCCTTCCGTCTTGCGGGGAAGCACCGCGCCGGTTCGATTCCTCCGACGCCTCTCGTCGCGGAACAATGCGGCAGGATTCGTTGAGCGCTCCAACGGTTCATCCGCTGATGGCCAACTCGACATCAACTGTCATGCATGACGCGAGAGCGCTTGCACTCTGCCGCGCCTGATCGGGCTACTTGTGCAGCGATCAATACAATCACGATGATCACGATAGCATCTCATCGCATGCTGTCGGGAGACAGGCTACAAAGTCGAGACCATCGATGGATCAGCCAACTAGAACTGCGGCAAAAGCGCTGCAGCCCTAAGGTCGGCATTACGAACATCATCCTTGAACGCATGTACGCGTTAGATTCAGAAATAGCCGCCGTTACTCAATACTCGGGTTGTCGTGTTCGGTCGTGTCCACTCGAAGACGTTGATGTCCCTAATCGGACGCCGAGGCGCAAGTCTTCCGTCTTCGGCGCTCGCAGCATATGTTTTTAGGCTCTCTCCAAGCAAGGCGCGCTCGCTTTTGGTGGCACACCAATTGCTACTACACAGTGATGGAGTTCGTTGGGCCGTGTCGCGCAGCGCAAGCATGCAGCGGCGCGCCAATGTCGGCCGCGATTAAGAGGAAACCAGATGAAGCTCGATGTCCGTTTCGAACTTCGATGGCTCCCCGGGGGTGAGGGGGGCCGGACAGAAGATGTGCGCGAGCCCGCTGGACCGGCCCGAGTTCGCCCAGCGATTGCGCTTTCGTCACATCCGGGAGCTCGCGCATCGTTTTTGGAGGAATCCTTCAGCGCCGTGCTTGAAGCATTCTTGGGTGCCGCTTCGCAACAAACGAACAATGTTCGCCTCGGCTGCGACGTCTGATTGTCGTCATCGAACGAACTCAGCCGGTATCGTGCCCTGGCTGCACGCAAACGCTCAAGGAGTCCAAAAAGTGCTCGCGCCAAGCTATTCCGAAGCCCTGGAGTTCGCGATCGACCGGTCGTACGACATCAACATTGACATGTTGAGGTCACGAAATCTGCACCTCGACACGTTTAACGACTATCTCGTCGGTACATATCCGCCTCTTAAGGCGATGGGGGACCTCAATCCCGAAAAGTTGTTGAATCGGATTGCGTCGTCAATCGATCTGTATTTCCACATTCCCTTCTGTCATCAAAATTGCACCTTCTGCCACTTCGGCAAGGAGATCAATCCGCCTCCCGGGCGCATCGAACACTATCTAGCGGCTCTCGAGAAGGAGATGAGTTGGTCGGACAATGCGCTTGCCGGCAGAACCGTTGAGACGGCTTTCATTGGAGGCGGCACCCCTTCACTTTTGACGAACGATCAAATCAAAACGCTGTTTGGCATGATGAGGCAGCACTTTGATCTATCCAAGTCCGAAGTGAGTTTCGAATTGCATCCCTCTCTTGGGAAGCACGTGGATGCGGCAGATCGCGTATCGAGCTTGCTGGGAGGCGGCGTAAATCGCCTGGTTCTCGGAGTTCAAACTCTAGATCCAAGTATCCTGCGCATCCTAAACCGCGGGCACGGTGTCGATGAGGTGATGCAGACCGTAAAATTGCTGAACGACATGCGGGTCGAGAATCTGTCGCTTGATCTCATGTACGGGCTGCCGCAGCAAACGCTCAGAAGCTGGTACGACTCCCTCATCGGCCTTGTGGGCATGGGAATAGAGAAGTTCAACGTATTCCCATTGATGTTCAAATCAACGGACCCCATAGCCCGCCATCTGGCCAACGGTCGATATCAATTCGCCGGGGCTAAGGAGCGCATCATCATGCATTTCATGGCGGAGCACATCCTGACGAGCCTCGGCTATCGCCATGGGCCGATTTTCTATTGGACCAGGAGGTCGCAGCCGCACTCCGTTCAACAGGCCCGCAAATACGATTCCTGGAACGACAATAACCTGGTCCCGTTCGGGGTGAGCGGATTTGGTTATATGAGTGAGTGCCAGTTCTACAACGAGGTCGATTTAGATCGCTACTTGGACAGGGTTGAGGCCGGCGAGAAACCGGTGTGGAAGGGTGCCGTCCTGTCGCGAGACGATCTCATGCGCAGAACGGTGATCTTCGCCTTGCGCAGCAGCGGCGTGTTGCTCTCCCGCTTCAAGCAGGAATTTGGGGTAGCCCTCGAGGAATACTTTGCTCACGAGCTTAGAATCTTGAATGAAGCAGGACTCATCTGCATTTCAAATGATGGCCTGCTTTCGCTAACTGCTTCGGGCATTGTCAATTCGGGCGCAGTGTCGTTGCGGTTTTTCTCGGCCAGTGTGCTGGAGCAGGTCGCGTACAATGACAGCAGGATAAAGGACAAGCGAACCGATCCTCTCGAAAAGCACGATTACTCGCCGGCTGCAAGATACGGGTCAAGCGCCGAGATGAAGGCTGTTTTTCAATGAAGTCGTAGGTATCCTCGGCTATGATCGATACTGGTTCGTTTGCTGCCCCAGAACCGCCGCTCCTGGCTTCGCGGGACATATTTTCTCATCTGACCGATACGATCGATCGCAAGCAGCGAAAACGCCCGCTTGGATTGTTCAGTGATTTTGTCGTCGATCAACTGCCCCACCGTATTGCGGAGATCAAATGCAGTGAACGACCGAGCGAAGCGGTTAAGGCCCTTGGTCGTACCATAAACGCAATGACGGCGGAGATGGACTATGATGCGCTGCTGCTCAGTTTACCGCAGTCCGATTTCGAGGTCGCCAAGACAGACGTCCAGTATCTCGTCAATTCTGCTTATCAGCTGTCCGCGTTTGCCGGCCTCCATCCCTGGGACGCCGAACAGACCCTAGGTGTGGCATTGAGTCGTCTGGCGCGCTTGACTTGTGAACGGCAGCCCAGCATTGGCGTCCTCTCCTATGAAGATATGATCCTTACCAATCCGGTGCAAAGCGACCCTCGCGTCTATTGCCTTGGCGCGGCCGGGGTCGAGGAGCGCGATTTTTGCTTGGGCCATCAACTGATCGAGACCGAATTGCAGTCGGCAATTGAGGCGCTAGTTGAGTTGCGTGATGTTGCCGATGCGGATGCAGCTCAATGTCTTTCGCGATGTCTAGAGCACGTTGAGTCGGCAAATCGTGTACTGACGCGTTTTGATCAACATATGTCGCCGGACCTGTTTGGCCAGTTTCGCGTGTTCTACGAAAAAAATCCTTACAAAAATACACTTGGCCCAAGCGGCCGTTTCTCAGCCCGCGTTGTGGCAGTCTCGGTGCTGCTGATCGGCGAAGAGCTATTCCGCGAAAAGCGCCAATTTTATAAGGACGTATATCGGCTGTCCAAATATTACCCGCAGGAATACATTCGCGAGGTATTCCGTTGGCTGTCGCCAGACAAGGAGAGCACCTGGCTCCAGCCAGGTTGGCTAGAAGGGAAAATGAACTTTCCTGCCTCGGCAACCATTTCGTCCGTGACGGAGCAGGCTCACGGGGAAATCGGAGAGTTGCGCGCGTCTTGCGTTTGTGCGTGGGATCGTTTTACCCGGATGCACCGTGGTGCGGCTTTAAAATACACGGTTGGGCCCGGCCGATCACTTGTCGGCATTGAGGCGTCGGAAACTGTCGAGGCTGTCCTTTCTCAGCGGTTGTTGACTCCGGCGCGTCCGTAAGCCGGACGTTGTATTGTCCTGGCAGACGCAGAGGGTGCCGCAGTTAAGGGCCTCCGTGCTATTCGGAAGGTGATTGGTCAATGTTCCAGGACGAAGTGGTCGTTCGTCGCTTCGTGTCAGCCGACACGGATGACGTATGGCATCTGCATAGAACCGCATCGGAGGATGTTGGTGTGTGTGGCCCGGAAGGTGGGTGGGCGGATGATTTACGCAACATCGGGGAGGTCTACATTGCATCAGGCGGTGACTTCATAGTGGCGCATATTGGTTCCCGTCTCGTTGCCATGGGTGGGCTGAGACCTGTTGATGATGAAGTCGCAGAGTTGAAGCGTATGCGGGTCGATCCCGCGCTTCAACGACGGGGACTTGGAAAAAGGATACTCGGCGCATTGGAGGCGCGAGCCGTTGTGCTGCAATTCAAGTCGATCGTGCTCGACACGACAACGATCCAAGTCGGGGCGCAAAGACTTTATGAGAGCTCTGGCTACGTTCGACGCAAGCAAGGGATGCGACACGGATATGCGGTGATCTTTTACGACAAGCGGCTCACGGGCCAGGATGATCCTTCTGGATGACCAAAGACAAATAAGGGTTGGCAGGCGGCGTAATCCTCTAGCGCTGCAGATGGCGCTACAAAGCAGATCCGCCAATCGAGGCACTCGAGTGAGGGGATGGACAACTGGAGTTGCCTCGGCTGCCCTAGCCATCTCGCAACGTTCCCATTGCAGAGGTCGTGCGAAAGGGCCGTAAATTAGCTTCATGGAAAACCTGGTTGCGCGGGAAGCCCGAGCAGGAGCCGGCCCGCGCTCTGCAGCGTTCCCTCGCTGAAAAAGGCGTGCTGCGCTACCACAAAGCTGTCGCACATCGCCCGCGCTAGATTGTGCGTGGCGTAGACTGATCTGGCTCCGGCGAGACCGCAGGCGATCTTGGCGACTTCGGCGCTGCGTCGTGCGGCATTCGTCGCAGCGAGCCGCATCAGCATCACCGTGGTCGGATTTGCCGGGCCATTGAGCGCTTGGTTCCACAGCTCTTCGGTGGCCTCATAGAAGAAGGAACGGGCGGAGCGCAGCACGGCCTCGGCTCTGGCGATCTCCAGCTGGATGTAGCCGCGCTCGGCCATTGCGGGTGCGCCAGTGATCCAAGGGCCGCTGCCGGCCATGGCGATGACAATGACATCGTCCAGCGCGGAGCGAGCAATGCCGATGCCGACGATCGCAAGCACCTGCGCGGCGAACGCCACGGACGGATAGCGGTAGATCGCTGCATCGAGCGACGCCGGGCCGCCGCGAATCAGGGTCCATTCCTCGGGCACGACGACATCCCTGACGACGAGTTCGTGGCTGCCGGTGCCCTGCAGTCCGATCACGTCCCAATTGGAGCGGATTGTCACTTTGTCGGCCGGCATCACGGCAACACGCGGAAGGCCCTCGCTTGCGCCGCCTTCCACCGTGATGCCGACCCCGATCAGGTCCGCTGTGGGCGAGCCGCTGCCGAACGGCTACACCCCGTTGACGATGAAGCCGTCGGTGCTGCGCCGGGCCGGCTGCAGCGGGAAAAGCCCGCCTGCGTAGACCACGTCGGGTCCATTCGCATAGATCTTGCCAAGCGTTTCAATGGGGAGCGCGGCGAGATAGCAAGCGGCACCGCCGAAGCTCGCCACCCAACCTGCGGAGCCGTCCGCCGCGGAAATGCGCTCGATCATGCGGCAAAACGCCGCCGGCGTTCGCTCCTCGCCGCCGAAACACTTGGCGACCATTGCTCGATAGACGCCAAGCCGCTTAAAGCCGTGTATGATGTCGTCTGGGATCTTCTGCGCGGTGACGAACTCAGACCGGCGCGCCCGGATCTCGGCAAGCAGGCTCGACAGAGTTATCCCGCCTGACGTGCTTCTCGGCGCACGCTTATCCGGCTCTTTTTCCTGGCCGCTCATAACGGCACTCCGCCTGCTAGACGCTTTTCGAGAAAACCTTTCGCATTGCTGCCGAGCATTAAATTCTTCGCCAAGCCGTTAACGAGCCGAGCCGTGCGCATCACGCCTTCACGCATCCTCAGCGCAGTCTAGGTGCGGCCTCATGAAGACAATTAGGGAGCCAGATTCCTTGGTTTCTTCGGAACCCACGGAATGGCACGCCGCGCTCGATTTGACCGTGGGCAACATTAACCGGTCAACGATCCGGCCTAAATCGAATTTCGTCAGATCCCCACCTAGGCCTATGTATGCATTCCGCTTCCTCGATTGGTGCTAGTTCATGAAGTCAGGATCAGTCCGCTCCAGCATCCGTCTGAACGCAGCCCATTCGATATCAGCCATTCCCTGCACTTCGATGCTGTCGTAAAGATTGGCGTATTGCTGGGCGGTGTGACGGGCGACTCCTTCGGTGACAGGCGCAATTTCGGCGCGCGTAGCCTGGATCGCCAGCTGCGCGCGGCAGGACCGCTCGAGATTGTGCATCAATTTGAAGGCCTCGGCGACCGAGCGTCCGCAGGTCACCATGCCGTGGTTGCGCAACACCATCACCAACTTGTCGCCGAGATCGGCGATCAGACGAGCGCGCTCATCGAGATCGAGCGCGACTCCTTCGTAATCATGATAGGCGACACGTTCGGTGAACTGCAATGACCATTGATTGAGCGGCAGCAGACCCTCTTTCAGCGATGAGACTGCAACGCCCGCGATCGTGTGGGTGTGCAGCACGCAAATCGCATCTTTGCGCGCTGAGTGGATCGCGCTGTGAATGGTGAAGCCGGCCGGATTGATGCCGAGCCGGAGGGGGTCGTCGACAATGTTGCCGTCCATATCGACCGTGACAAGATTGGAGGCGGTCACCTCTTCGAAGCGCAGACCGAACGGATTGATCAAAAACCGATCATGAGCGTCGGGAAGGCTGACCGAAATGTGGGTGTAGATGCCGTCATCGAGACCGAGCCGGTGTACCAGCCGATAGGCTGCGGCCAGGTCGATCCGCCTCTCCTGCACTACGTCTCTGACGGCGGACAACGGCGCGTCTCTTGTCATGGCTTCTCAAAGCTTTCCGTTGTGACGATAGGACCAGATCAATGAATTCCTCGGCCGATGAGTGTTCGATCGCCCCGATCGTACGAATACTTGGCCGTGTTATAGCAACCGACGTGCCAGCAAAGATGTTGTGCGAGCCTTGCTTGAACTGAGCAAAGATCATGTGATTCGTGCCGCGTCGACAGAATGCTCGTGGCTCAGTGTCTGGTTCCGGACATAAACGTCGGTGAGCTGAACACCACAGCGCGGATGTTGACTGATAACGTCGCCTCTCAGACCGAACTCGAACGTCCGCTCGAGAATGATGTCTCCAACTGCGATCCGGACTTCAGACATGTCGCTGCACTGCGCAACTGAAGCAATGGAGTAGAACGTAGCCTTCCGGATCAGATCATCGTTCTCGTGTTGAGCGGGGACAGCGTCTCTGTTGTCCCGGGGCGATTGGATATCTGATGTCCTGGGCCTAAGCCCTCTCCCGCTTCTTGCGCTTCGTTCGGACCGGCTTTCGACCCTTAGGTAGCGTCTTGGGGGGCGCGGCTCCTTTGGGTGGCTGAACAAAGAACTCTGATAGTTCAACATCTAGCGTTTCGGCCAGTCGATCGAGCAGATCAATCGTCGGGTTCTCCGATTGTCGCTCAAGGCCGCCCATGTATGAGCGATCGATCCCGGCATCGTATGCCAATTGCTCTTGCGGAATGCCGCGATCAACGCGTATCCGGCGGACATTCCAGGCAACAAGCGCACGAGCTTTCATGCGCAAAAGCAGCCATTGGGCGGGCCATCAAACCACTGGCTATAACCGGCCTATTTCGTTAGATTGCTCGATGAGACAGGCATAGGCTCCAACGGCTGCTGTACACACATATGAAAGAACCGCCAGTAGATCCCGATGTCGCAGATGTGGCGCCGAACGAGACAGCGCTGACAGCCTATGACGAACAGCATGTCGTCACGTACATTCGCCTTCTGCAGGCGCAGGGTGAGGGGGCGGACTGGCGGGAAGTAGCTCGAATCGTCTTGCATATCGATCCGGAGCGGGAGCCGGACCGTGCGCGGAACGCATACCAGAGTCATCTTGCGCGCGCCAAATGGGTGACCGAGCAGGGACGCCTCTTACGAGGCACCGGATTGAGATCGTAAGCCGGAGAGAGCGACCATCCCGCCTTTCCCGACCACACATGGCGGGTGCTGTCCTAATTAGGACACCCGCAATTTGAAACTAGGACAGGAACGCAGGAACATTCCTGGACTTGCCAAGTTTTCCCGGTGCCCTTCCCCAAGGGCAACCCCGATCGGCCCCGGCTCCTCGCCCCCTTGCGAGCTGGGGCCTCTTTTTTAGATCAGATCCTGTGCCCGCATTTCGTTACGCCGCAGAGGGGAATTAGGACGCTGGGAAATTTACGGGCGGAGAAGCAAAAACGCCGCCCGCTTAAATGGTGCGCGAGCGGCGGCTTCCAGCCCCGGGAGGGAGATTGTAAAATCCCGATACCGGTGTGTCTGCAGGTGTCGTGCCAAGGTTCAATGCCCCGCGGCGAGACACTCGCGGAGGAAACTAGGACAGTGCCCATACTGCGCGAGAATTCAAAAATTGATTGCTATGGATGTCCGTATTTTATCCTCAGTTGAGGATCGCAGTGTCCTAATTCGTTAGAAACACCAAGTAAAGTCGGCGCTTAGTCGGCATGACACGCTATTATTTCGACCTGAGAGACGGCGACTATCTGGCCCCGGATGAAGAGGGGGGGGTGACCTTCCCGATCTGGTCGCCCTGCAAAACGAGGCCGCCCGCGCGCTTGCGGATTTGGCACGAGACACCATCCGAACGAGCCGCTCGTTCGGAGCGGCGCGCGGCTTGGTAATTGAGGCTCGGGACGAGAACGGCCCCGTGATGCGGGCTCGATTCCAGTTCGATATCGAGCGCTTGCAGTAAGGCGCCCTCAGTTGGCGGCCTCTCGCCACCCCCTCCAAAACATCCTCCCTCGGTACTCCAACTGGCTCCGTAGCCCCCCAACGCAGCCCTTTCCAGCGAGTTTGGATTGACGACGTAGACAAGTTTTTCCGTCTCAGTACCCAACGGAGGGGGTGGCAAGCAGCCGCCAATTTTTCCCATCATCGCAGGAGTATTGGCGCGCCTCCCTAAGTCGGGCGAGATCTGGCCAGTTGCGGAGCGCAAGCCATGGCTACAGCTGCTAGAGGCAGCTTTCGGCTGATTTATAAGGATGCTCCTACCTCTCAAGTACGGCCTGAACCAGTCGATAGTGGTCTCTTGGAAGCTGCTAGCAAGATGCCGTGGAGCGACGATCAGAAATGAAAGAGGCCGCCCACTGAGACGGCCTTAATCTCGAATGCCCTTAATTGATGGCTGAATCGTCAGACGGTAAGCAATCATCGTGCTTCCATCGAACCTCTCCAAGAGCTCGCCACATGCCGAGCAATGATACTCGCCCTCGGTGCCGCGCTGCGTCGGAAGTTCAAGCTCTAGGCGCCGGAAGCCAGCCCCGCACTCCGAACACGTTACGTCACCCTTTTTCATATGCCACCCGTGAAATCAGAGAGGCACCTTTAGCACGGGATGGCGCGGAACTTAGGGTATACGGAGGTTTATTCGGATGGGCAGCCCATCGACTGAATCCAAATCGGGCCGCGGCGAAATTCAGCTTAGGACACTAAGGGTTAAATACGGACAGTACCCCATGGCGGACAGGAACGGGACGCGAACGGCGTCATTACGATCGAAGCGGCGCGACAGCATGACGGCCTTGCCGGCGACCTCGATCAGTTCGTGTTGCGGGAGGGCGAGGCCAGCCTTGCTGGCGAGCCGCAGCGCAATCTCCTCCGAGGTCTCAATACTGTAGTAGCGGGTTTCCTTTGGAAACTTGGCGATCGAGAGACTGCCGTGTTGGTCGATGACCGAGGTCTTCGGCCGCCCGCCACCGGGGAGGAGCCGGGCCCGAAGATGAGCTGGAGAATCTTCGTCCGTTTCCTCGTCGCGGAGAATGCGCTCGGTGATCTGGAGCAGCTGCCCGAGCTCGATGAGGGCCGGCACCCCGGCGCGGGCCGGCGCCTGGAAAGTTTCGTCGCCGACCCAGCGGAAGCGAAGTGCGCCAAGTCGCGTTTCGTCGGCGACGCCGAGCAAATAGTCACTTTCTGCAAGCGTGCAAACGGCGCGGCCTTCGCGGTCGGCGAGGCGGCGTTCGGTGCGCTGCACGAAACGGCGACCCCAGGTGTCAGGCGCGGAGTCGCCAATGGAGCCGAAAGTCGCCAGTCCGGCAGGGAGCAAAGGCGCCGCGCGTCAGGGCGAGGGCGGGTTCCAGGGAGAACCGGTCCGAGTCATCAAGCCATGCGCCATCGTACTCGAAGAGGATGGTCACCTGGCCTCGAGCACGGTTGCTCCTCGCCAGTCCGATGCGGCGCGTGCGGCCGCCGAGATCGATATGCACCTCGAAGTCAGCCATCGCGTGAGGCTCCGGTCTTGTGTTTGAGATGGACGTGCCTGGGCAGTTCGGCGCTGGCGAGCGCTTGGCCGACGCTGTCGTTGCTGATGTCGGCGACCTTGATCAGGCCGAGCGCCTGGAGAACGCCGGCATAGATGCCGATGCTGACGTTGGTGTCGCCGGCTTCGACTCTCTGCAGCGTCGAGCGGGACGTGAAGGCGCGCTCGGCGACGACGGCCATCGGCAGCCGCCGATGCCGCCGGGCGTCATGGATGTCTGCGCCGAGCTTGCGCAGGGCCCGCCGAACGGCGGCAGGGGGATTGTGGGAGAGTAGGCATTTGCGCCCTTCATGCTACATATCTCGCGAATATGTAGCACGAAGACTCCAAATTTCCTTATCCCAGCAGGGGTCGGTACCTCCGTGTGGGGACGGCTAAGCGTTTCTCCGAAACTGATGCAGGTCTATCGCGATGGCGATCTGACGTCTGACAGTCGAACATCATCGAAACCGTTTTGGGCAAAGAACATCGCAAGCCGGAAAGCATCTTTGATTTCTTGCAGGCCATTACCGCATTTGCCCGCGGCAGGGCTCATCAAGATGCGTTGCCTCGAACTGGAGGGCAAAGCAAGCGCTTGATGGAACGGCCCATTTGATGACGTAAGTGGCGCGGTCGGGAACGTTCGCGCGGCCTCGCTTCCAAGGCCCTATGCATCGCTGCCAATCCCGCGAGCCGGATCGGCGGCGGCGACGCGTATCCACGTCCGGCGCGCTCGTCGGGCCTCCAGCCCGGCTGTCGCGAGAGTCATGGGTTACGATGACTTAAAATGATTTCGCCGACCCGATCATTTCCGTTTAGACGGCTTTGATCGGTCGCTTCGCGCGTCTTCGTCAGGAACTACCAATTCAACGTGGCTGACGCCTAACGTGCTGGCGAGCTCAAAAAGGGTTACGACAGTTGGGTTACGACGGCCGCGCTCCAGGTCACTGATATATTGCTGAGTGAAGCCGGACATTTCGGCGAATTTCTCCTGCGTGAAGCGCTTCTGCTTCCGCAGTCTTGCGAAATTCCGGCCGACCAGCTTGCGCATGTCCATCAGCGCAAGTTGCGTCTTTACATACTATGAGGTTTATCTCCTATAGTATGTATTTCGAGCGGCTCGCTGGTCGGCTAAGTCCCAATGGGGCTAAAATGAGACGTCGGGACAATCTCTGCTGCTAGGGAGATTAGAATCGTTCGCTGTTTATTGGGGTGGTCATGACAAAACCGCAGCTAGATCCTGACGTCGCGGATGTCGCGCCGAACGAGCTGGCGCTGACCGCCTATGACGAACAGCATGTTGTCACGTACATTCGCCTTCTGCAGGCGGAGGGTCAGGGAGCGGACTGGCGGGAGGTGGCTCGTATCGTCCTCCATATCGACCCGGAGCGAGAGCCGGACCGTGCGCTGAACGCTTACCAGAGTCATCTTGCGCGCGCCAAATGGGTGACCGAGCAGGGGCGCCTCTTACGCGGTGCCGGCTCAAAATAGACGAAAATCGCTGACGGGAGACTTGCAGCCAAAGCTATTTTCTCCGGCTAACCGGCGGTCATTCTCATGCACCACGTGGTGCCAAACTAGAGGCTTCCTACAACCGCTTCGTTCATAACTATTGCGCCGCAATCCTTGTTGGCTGCGTGCAATGGGACGGAAGCAATGCCTGAATTCGACTGGCGATCGCCAGATTCGTTCAAGAGCCTGGAGAATGCTGAGATCACTCACATCGCCTGGGAAGGGCTTCGTATGAACGTGGACTATCAACGCGACTACGAAGCGATGATTGCGAATAGCCCAGATGGCGAAGTGAGCGAGGAATTCAGGAGGAGGTGGGGTATCTGCTTTCGCCCATGACCCGCAAAAGTCCTCCAAAGATCAGGTCATTTTTTGGACACCTGAGGTTCTAGCGTCCGTTGTCCCCCTGACAACCGCGCCGCCCGATTCTCACAAATCAGCATCTCAGCCGCTGCTAGACTTTGCTGCCGGAGAGGTATGCCGCGCCGCCGACGGTTGGCATGCGGTGCTGCACATCGGCTCGGTGGAGCATCGCATCTGGTCGAAACAGCCGCTGACGTCAGGCGCCCGCTATGCAGCCGAGTTACCGCTCAATAGCAGTTTCGAGGCGCGGGCGCACGCGGCCACGCGGTTATGGCGCGCGATGAATGGGCGCGCGCCAGGACCTGCCTTCCACCGCATCTCGAAACAGCGGCGCGAACGCTTGTGCGCGGCTCTTCGCGCAGTCGCCGCGCATTTCGCCGGCGCGACCTATCGCAGCATCGCAGAGGCTCTGTTCGGCGAAAAGCGCATCCCCGAGCGTGCCTGGAAAACAGACCATCTGCGCAGCCGAATCATCCGCCTCGTAAAAAGCGGTCTGGCGTTCGTTCGCGGGGGCTATCGCAAACTTCTGGGACCCAAGCGCAGGGACGAGTAGCGCCGTCCCAGGGGGTGCCGAAAATCACCCCCTCAATATTCGGCATCCCCCTCCGAGATCGTGCTTCTCCATGATGACCGCACACACGCCGATGCCGCCACCCGCGGTGCGTTGTCCTCCTGGAGTTCTCAAATGCCCGATCCGATGGCCGGTCTTCCCCCGCGCTTCCTGCGTACACCTGAGGCCGCGCGCTATCTTGGCCTGTCCGGTCGCACCCTCGAGAAGCACCGCACGTACGGTACTGGACCGACGTATCGGAAGATTGGCGGGCGTGTCGTCTACGCCGTCGATGACCTGAAGGCGTGGGCCGACCGGGGCGCCAAGACGTCGACCTCCGATCCCGGGAAGGGGACCGTGCTGCCGGCCAAGAAGCATCCCGCGCTGCGCCCGTATGCGGGCCAGGAACGTCGCTGAAGGCCGCGTTAGAGCAACGACCATGCGACGCAAGCACCATTCCGAGCGAGAGCAGCTTGAGCTCTTTCGGGCATTGCCCGGTGATCTTGCGCCCCGCGACGCGCAGGATCTGATGGCTTATCCGTTCTTTTCGCTGGCAAAGACGAAGCGGATCGTACCGATCGATTTCCGTGCCGGTGCGATCGCAATTCGTGTCGAAGCCGTGCCGGAACATGGCATGGCGACTATCTGGGATGCAGACGTTTTGATCTGGGCCGCTTCGCAGATCGTCGAAGCCCGTGACGCCGGCTCCAAGACGTCGCGGCTGATGGCTGCAACGCCTTACGAAATCTTGACGTTTGTTGGCCGCGGCACCAGCGCGCGTGATTATGATCGGCTGAAAGCTGGTCTCGACAGACTTCAGTCAACGACCGTGCTGACGTCGATCCGACAGCCGGCAGAACGGCGGCGGCATCGCTTCTCCTGGATCAACGAGTGGAAGGAGACGGCCGATGCAAATGGTCGTCCATTTGGCCTCGAGCTAATCCTGCCGGATTGGTTCTACGCTGGCGTCATCGATGACGCGCTCGTGCTCACGATCGATCGCGCGTATTTCGATCTGACGGGCGGACTTGAGCGCTGGCTCTACCGGCTCGTGCGCAAGCACGGTGGTCGTCAGGACGGCGGCTGGAGCTTTGACCTTGTGCACCTGCATGCCAAGTCCGGCATCCTCTCTCCGCTCAAGCACTTTGCGTACGACGTACGTCAGATTGTCCAGCGCCAGACATTGCCCGGCTATCAGCTCGCGCTCACGCGCGATCCGAACGGCACCCAGCGGCTGAACTTCGCGCCGAGGCCTGCCGATCCCTTAACGGCACGCCTGCGCCGGCGCGGTCTCGTCTCAAATTCGGAGGACAACCTGTGAATCAGCTCGTGCTATCGGGGACCGCAACCCTCGTGCTATCGGGGACCCGATCCTCGTGCTATCGGGGACCGGAATCGCGCTTAAGAGCTTGTTTCTTCGCGATTTCCGGCTGCTCTAACTTTACTAACCAGAAATCCCTCGGATTTCTTCTAACGGACCGAGCTGGAAACCGCATCGGAGGCTACTGGCAACCGCAGGCCGTCAATCCTCCTTGTCGGCAGAAGCCGTACAGGCGCTTCACCGTCGCCCAAGCTTACGGCTCCTCATTCCGGTCTCCAGGAGCGGCGGCATGAGCGATCTCACCGAAGTGGAAGTGCTGTGGCTCGAGAAGCGCATCGAAAACCGCATTCGGTTCGGTCGCATCGTCAAGGAACGGAAGCTTGATCGCCACCGGCGCGTCCTGTCATTCGCGCCAGGCAGCATCTTTGGTTTCGTTCGCTGGACGTCCAATGACTTTGGAACGGTCATTTCCCGGATCGACATCCTGCGCGCGGTCGCGCCTGGACAGCGCTGCTCGACCGTCCCTTATGTGACACCCGGCGGAGAGATTCTGCTGCGTCTGTCCGGCTGGCCGAAGGTCGAGCGAGTGCTGCAAATGACCGATGCCGTTGAGGCACTCGGCATCGATCCTGCCGACGTCGCGCCGGATCATTGGCATCACGTTCATAACCGTTTGTCCGTCAACGAAAACCCGCGTCCATATACGAAAGCGAGACACCAGGCGTGGCTTCAGCGGCAAAGGACCATGCGATGACAAGTCCGTGGAAGACCTTGGCAATGATGTTCGCCAGCGCTGCTGCCCTTCTCGCACCGACGGTTCTCGACCTGACACCACTCTTCGTCTGGAATGCATCTGAGAGCGTGCCGATCGGGCTGTATCGTTTGCAGCCTGCGGAAAAGCTGTTCGTGACCGAATTGCTCGCCATTCAGCCGCCGGAGCCGCTTGCAACCTTCCTCGACGTGGGCGGCTATCTGCCGGCCGGGATACCGATGCTCAAACGCGTCCTGGCGCTTCCGGGGCAGACCGTCTGCAGAACCGGGCTCGCAGTGACCGTCGACGCGATCGAAATGGGCGAGGCACGAGATCGCGATGGCCGCGGCCGTCCCCTGCCGAAATGGCAAGGGTGCCGCGTCGTTGGCGAGGACGAACTCTTTGTCATGAACTGGCAGTCCGCCGACTCGCTGGACGGAAGATATTTCGGCTTTCTGCCGGCATCCGCCGTCCTTGGGCGAGCGCTCCCCGTGTGGACCTGGGAGGACTGACGTGCACGTGTTAGGACTCCGATCTTCCATTCCGCTGTTCGGCCGAATGTTGCATCATTCCTCCGTCCCGGCCAACCATCGCGGAACCGTCGCGCGCAGGGCCGGTCCAAAGCCTGCCCCGGACGTTGTCCGCGGGCGGCCGATGGGCCGGCGCCACGCGACCTTACCCGGGAGGAGCACGAACACGGCGGCATGCTGGCGTTCGGTCGGGACCGGCATTTGCGTTGTTGTCGTGTGGTTCTTGGCGCTGACGGTGGGTGACGCCGCTGCCTCCGCCGCGACACGATCCGCAGAGCACATGGCGGGATTTCGTACTCACGACCGGTTTGCGGAGTTCATTGACGAGGCCTCGCGTCGCTTCGGCGTACCGGCGTACTGGATACGCGCAGTCTTGGAGCTCGAAAGCGCTGGAGGTGTGCGGGCCAAGTCCCCGAAAGGTGCCATGGGGCTGATGCAGATCATGCCGGAAACGTGGGCCGAACTACGTCTGCGATACGGTCTTGGCAATGATCCCTACGATCCTCACGACAACATTCTTGCTGGTTCGGGGTATCTGCGCGAGCTGCACGACCGTTACGGTTCGCCGGGTTTCCTGGCGGCCTACAATGCCGGACCTGCTCGCTACGAAGAGCATCTCGCTGGCCGGCCATTGCCGATTGAAACTCTCGCCTACTTGGACAAGCTCGCGCCAAGGATCGGCGGCGACATGTCGGTTTCCAGGGCCATCGCCAACTTGCGGCCGTCGGCAGCGACGCTCTTTGCCGTGCTCTCCGAAACCTCAGAAAACTTCGCCTCGTCGCCGCCCCGCCGTGTGCCAGATCGCGGACCGATCGCAGTCTTCGGCCACGCCATTTCGGCCATTGCGCCCACGGCGATGGGGCTGTTCGTCACGAGATCTGATGCGGAAGTTCGGCGATGAGCGAACGCGTTAGCTCTCATACATTGGCGTACCCTGGAGAAGAATGGACGGTAGGGCGAGGGCAGGGGGAAGGCACGACGTATGCGTCCGTGGGCTGCACATGACGTCGGGCCTTGACGAGCCTAGCGGCCCCGGGAGGCAATGGGCCGAGTCGGCGAGCTTCTACTCTTTGCGGCGCTCAGCTATGGCCGCTTCCGCCTTCGCGATCACTGCTTCGGCGCGCTCTATCGCGGCGCGGAATTCCTCGCTCTTCCAAGTATCGACCGAATGGCCGTCGTCGAACGACTCGTCTGTGGCGTCTTGCGCACGCGAGACCAACTCACGAAGCGCCGCAATGGCCTCGGCGAACAGCTTGGCGTCCGCTCCGTTTCGGGAAGACTGCGTCACCTCTATAACCCCATCACATCGCAATTTTGGACCGCCATGCAGTATCGTTACAAACGACGACAGTTGCAATTGCCCGCTCGTCATCGCTGTCAAGCGGGATTCAGCTGCGCCGTCCTTAGCACTAGTCTTAGCACTAGCGGGCGGGCACCCGGATGAAGGTGCGTCCGCCAGTCGATTTCGACCTCGTTGGCGTCGATCAAATCGCGCCATCGCCTCAGGGTGTGCTGCGATATGCCATGTGCGCGGGCATAGGCTTGCATGCTCAGACCGCACGACTTGTCGCTTCAACGTGCATCGCCCAGAACGCTTGAACGGCTCTGCAGCAGAGGTCCTTCGACACTGGAGTCCGCTTCTTGCGGAGCCGCTCCCGACGTTCCTCACGACGCAATTCCGCACGTGTCTTCAACGTCTCAGCGTGGACCAGGGTTTGCTACTAAAGGACCCTCGCTCACGCGGGCAAGAGTTCGCGAAGGAGTGCGATAATGACGGGCAGATGCCATATGGGCGATGCCTTCGGCCCGCGCTCTCCTCGTCGCTTCGCTCCTCACCGAGCCACCCTACGGGTGTCTCGGCCCTTCGGGTAACGATCGCTATCGCAAACGCTCGGAAACAGTGGGGGCTTCGCAGGTCAACTGCCAAGCCGCGGCGGCTCTTTCGCAATCAATCGGCCACCAGCCGACGTGTTCGGGCCGGCGCTATTCGAGGATCTACCTCAATGACCCGAACTGCATTTTGTCGCAAATCGCCGCGAGTACCGAGAGTCTGTTGGCTTGGAAGCAGCGACCGGGAGAACACGAGTAAGCGTCCGGCCGCTGCACTTCGGTCAGCTCTTGACAGAATCTCTGGCTTTCCACGCCCACGGCAGCAATTCATCGAGGCGGTTGATCGGATGGCCATCGACCATGCGGGACAGCACGTCATGGAGATAGGCGTAGGGCTCGACGTCGTTAAGTTTGCAGGTCTCAATCAAGGAACAGAGAACTGCCCATCGATGACCTCCGCCGTCGCTGCCCGCGAAGAGATGATTTTTTCTTCCGAGAACAACCGGTCGGATCGCCCGTTCGACCGGGTTCGTATCAAGTTCTACGCGGCCATCGTCGAGGAAGCGGGTAAGGGCTGGCCAACGGGCGACGGTGTAGCGTATGGCATCCGCGATCGTGGAACGCTCAGGCACAAGCGCAAATTGTCGATCGAGCCATATCCGCAGATCATCGACAATCCGTTTCGATCGTTGCCGCCGTGCCGCCAGCCGAAAGGGTGGCGACTGGCCGCGGATTTCCTTTTCGATTGCGTAAAGTTCGCCGATCCGACGCAGCCCGTCTTGGGCAATAGGAGATCCTGTGTTGATCAGCACATCATAAAAATAGCGCCTTGCATGTGCCCAGCAGCCAGCGAGGATAACATCCTTGCGCGCGGCCAGCTTCTCGAAGCCGGGATAGCCGTCGACATGCAGAACGCCGCTGAAGTGCTCAAGATGCGAGGCCGGACGCTCGGCTTTGCGGTCCGGCGCGAACAAATAGACCGCAGCCGGCGGCTCCGGTCCACCCCAGGGGCGTTGCTCGCGGGCGTAGACCCACAGCCGTCCTGTCTTGGTGCGTCCGCGGCCTGGATCGAGGACCGGCACCGTCGTGTCATCGGCAAAGAGATGGTCCGACGCGAACACGTTGCTGGCCAGGCGTTCGTGCAACACCTCGAGCCACCAGCAGGCGCCGCCAACCCATCCAGCGAGCGTCGAACGAGGCAGATCGATGCCGTGGCGGGCGAAGATCTGCGACTGCCGATACAGCGGCGTGTGATCGCAATATTTGCTGACCAGCACCTGGGCAAGCAGCGCCGGCGTCGCCACGCCGCCGGCAATCAGTCGGTCTGGAGCTGGCGCTTGCACGACCGTCTCGCAGGTCCGGCAGGCGTACTTGGGACGGCTGGTGCGGATGACGCGCAGCTGCGCTGGTATCCAGTCCAGCATCTCGCTGACGCTTTCACCGATGATATGCAGCGCGCCCCCGCAGCAGACGCAGGTCGCGTTGTCGATATCGAGCCGCACATCCTCGCGCGGCAGATGATCGGGCAGCGGCTTGCGATGGGAAGATCGTTCAGTGTGTTGCTTCTCGACCCGAGAACGGCCCTCTTCGCGCGCGAGATCGCCGTCGAGATCTTCAAGCCCGAGCGCAAGCTGGTCGGGATCGAGGCGCTCGGAACGGCGGCCGAACTGCGCGCGCTGCAACTTCTTGATGATCGATTTCAGACGCTCGATCTCGCTGTCGCGATTCCCGATCTTAGCCGCGATATCGCGAACCAAGCGATGCAGAAGCTCTGTATCTGTCGGGAGATTATTGAGATCGAGCTGCATGTCCGAATCTACTCGAACACGCTGATTCGAAGAAGCAACTTCGTCTTATTTTACGCTGGTTTTTGCGATTCAGCCTGCAAGAAGCGGGCGCCAGAAACGCTCGGGTGCGCGCCAGTCGATGCCCTCGATCAACATCGCGAGTTGTGCCGGTGTCAGCGTCACTGTGCCGCCAGGCTCCGCCGCGCGTGGCCACATGAACGTCGCACGGTCGATACGTTTGGTGAACAGACACAGCCCAGTACCATCCCAAAACAGAATCTTCAGGAGCGAGGCATTCTTCCCGCGGAAGACGAACAGATGGCCCGAGAAGGGATCCTTCTTGAGGTGTTCCTGGATCAACGTCGCAAGTCCGTCGAGACCCTTGCGCATGTCGGTATGGCCAAGCGCGAGATGCACCTTCACACCTGCCGGAACTGCGATCATGATGCCTTCTCCCTCTCGGCGAACTGCCGCTTCACCTCCGCCGGACTGCTGCCCGCTTGCGCAAAGACGCGCCGTCCGTCATCCAGTGCGATCGCCGTCATCCCGTCCGGCGGCTTGACGAGATCGCGCAAGGCCGTGAGTGCCGCCGGCTCATTCGCCGCGCCATCGGCGAGCGTCACCGTTGCGAGTTGCGGTGCCTTGCGAGCGGTCAAACCGAACTCGACCCGCCAGCGGAAGAGCAGGCTGGTGGCGATGCCATGGCGGCGGCAGACCTCCGCCACGGCAACCCCCGGCTTCTCCGTCTCCTGCACCATCGCCCGCTTCTGCTCGTCGCTGAAGCGGCGCCGGCTCGACCGCCCATCCACCGCCTGCGGTGTCAAGCGGTATTTGCGCCGTGCGCAATTAGCAGCGCTGCTTAATTGAGCCCGGGCACTCGGATGAAGCAACGATCGCCAGTCCATTTCGCCGCCGGATTCTTCCAGCCGATCGCGCCAAATGCGCAACGCGTGAGGCGAAAGACCGAGTGCCGCGGCGTACTCGGCATGTCCCATGCCGCTCCAGTTCATCGCCTCGACATGCATGCCCCAGAACGCCCGAAGGGCAATCGGTTTGCTGTCCGTGCGCACGCTGTAGCGATAGCGCGGCGGCCTTTTGCGTCGCTTCGACGGACCTTTCTTGCCCTGCCGTTCAAGCTCTTTGCTGCGCAATTTCCGCAAGTATTCCACGCGTTTGCGCAGATCCTCCGCGCTCACCAGATGGCGCATCCACCGTTCGAATGTCGTGATCGAAAGCTTGCGCCGGCGGCAATATTCCTCCGCGTCCTGATGGCCGCGATACCAGGTCGCAACGTGTGTCGACCAATACGGATTGTTCGCTTTTGCCCAGGAACGGCGAGGCGCCATCGGAGATTCTCCACGCAGCAGAGAACCTGAAATGGAACGAGAACAAAATATCGGAAAGATGTGCAGGATTCGGACGCTTACGACAACGACGGCAGGACGGCGAGATAAAAGGGGCTCGCCGGTCGAACCGCAAGCCATTGGCATGGCTTGGGTCCTGGCGTGCCGGTCGGTCGGGGCGCGTGCCGCGCCGTGCGTTTTCATGAATGCAATCAATAACAATGTCGGCACTGTGGCTGCTTTCGATGGCTCGGAGGCCTGGCAGTGAGCAATGGCGACAGCGATCTGCGGATTCGGCCCGGGCGCATACGCAGCACCCGGGCTCCCAAGCCGAAGAGCTTCATCAATCAATTGCTGCGGGCCGCGAAGAAAGCCGGACACTCCTCGGCTCACGTTGGTGGCAGGCGTTCTTCCGCGGGCTATGGGCGCTCGACGTTTGGCCGCGGCCGGCTCGCTTTTGGCCGCAGCCGGCTGTTCAGCCCGACACGGCGCGTCGTGGTGAAGGCGCGCGTCGTACGTCACAAGGGACGTTCATTCCGCTCGGCGGCGCTGACCGCGCATCTTTCATACCTGAAGCGCGACGGCGTGACGCGGAGCGGCGAGCGAGCCGAGATGTTCGATGCCGCCAGCGATCGTGCTGATGGCGCGGCCTTCGCGGAACGGTGCCACGACGACCGTCATCATTTCCGGTTCATCGTCTCGCCCGAGGACGCCGGCGACATGACCGACCTCAGGGCCTTCACCCGCGACCTCGCCAAACAGATGGAGACCGATCTTGGCACGCAGCTCGATTGGGTGGCCGTCGATCACTGGAACACGGACAATCCTCACGTCCATCTTCTCGTTCGGGGCGTCGATAAGGAAGGAGCCGATCTCGTGATCTCGCGCGACTACATCAGTCGGGGTCTGCGCTCACGCGCCGAAGAGCTGGCTGCTATCGAGCTGGGTCCGAAACCGGAGCATGAGATTCGAAGTGCACTGGAGAGGGAAGTCACCGCAGAGCGGTGGACGCGGCTCGATCGGGAGATTCGGCTGTCAGCCGACGAAACCGGCTATGTCGATCTTCGCCCTGAGAATCCGCGCAGCTCCGATCCCGAAATCCGGCGCCTGATGGTCGGCCGCCTTCAGCATCTGGAGAAGATGGGCCTTGCTGCGTCAGCTGCGCCAGGGGAGTGGATGGTCGGGCTCGAGGCGGAACGTCATCTCCGCGACCTCGGCATGCGCGGCGACATCATCAAGACTATGCATCGCGCCTTTACCGAGCGTGGGGAGGCGCGCGGCGTGTCCGACTACGTCATCGAAGGTGGACAGCCAAGCTCCCAGATCATCGGGCGCCTGGTCGATCGAGGATTGCATGACGAGCTGACCGGCGAGGCCTACGCCGTGATCGACGGAACAGACGGGCGCGCGCATCATGTCCGCTTCCGCGGGATCGAAGCGTTCGAACCTGCGCCATCCGTCGGCGGTATTGTCGAGGTCCGGCGCTTCGGTCCAGCCGATGATCCGCGCCCGACATTGGTCCTTGCGACCCGTTCGGATCTCGATCTTGGTGAGCAGGTCACCGCGAAAGGCGCCACCTGGCTCGACCACCGGCTTGTTGAATCCAACCCCATGCCGCTCGCCATGGGCGGCTTTGGTCGCCAGACGCGCGACGCTCTCGAAGCTCGCACCGAGCATCTGGTACGGGAGGGTCTGGCGGTACGGGAGGGTCTGGCGGTACGGCAGGGCCAGCGCATCACCTTCCAGCGTGATCTCCTGAATACGTTGCGTCGACACGAGCTGGACGAGGTGGCAGCAAGAATCTCGGCGGCGACCGGCCTGCCTCACGTGAAGGGCGCCACCGGCGAGCACGTGGCGGGGACGTATCGTCAGCGCTTGACGCTCGCCTCGGGGCGTTTTGCCATGATCGACGACGGGCTCGGATTTCAGCTGGTGCCCTGGTCGCGCGAGCTCGAGAAAAGGTTGGGCCAGCACGTTGCCGGCACCATGAAGGAGGGCGGCGGGATCGAATGGAGCTTCGGCCGGAAGCGCGACCTCGGCCTGTAGCGATCTTGTCGCCGCCACCGCGAGGCTGATTGCGGTTTGCACGCCATCTCAAGATCACGGACCAGCCTGGCTGGTGATCTCCTATGGTTTCAACGCGGCGCCCTTTGAGCCTGTTCGAAAAATGCAGCTTCGTCTGCTGGAGGAGCGTTACCGCCTGGAACGCTCGACCCCATCCGCAAGCCAACGATTCCGTGTTGATGAAGCGAGCACAATCTACGGCGCTTCACCGGCGACTGAGGTGATGACGTGAGGTCGCTCCATGCATCCACGTCCGCGTTGATCAGGGGGCGACTCCGTGGTGGCATCAAATGTTAGCGAAGCGTCTCAACGACGCGTTTCGCGCGCGTTGCGTCGCGCCGCTATAGACACCAATCATGGCCCGCCGCAGCTCTCGGCAACGAGCCATTGCTTCCTCAATGTGCACTGGGGGCACCCCCCATCGCGGCAGCTTCCATCCACGAATCCCTCGACATAAGCGTGGCTGTTCGGCCAAGGAATTTTTCCGAGCCTCGTCAGCTTATCGACAGCCAAGCCTCATAAGTCAGCACGCATCTGTTCATACTAACGCGGTTTGCTTGATCTCTCCTTGATCTGGTGGCGGATAATGGAATGGATTCCTTTACAATACCAAACGAGTCAGCGACCCCGTGCGGGCGTACTGTGCCTGGCTGCAACTGCCCGCCGAACGAATGTGCATCGTGTTCGGCATCTGGTGGCAAGCCGCTTCTTGATCACCCGCAACACCATTCGACGATAATCACCCTCCACGCTGACAGCTATCGGCTGTTCCGGCGCATTTTCCTGATTTGGCGAAAGAGGCGACATTAATGGACGCAGGGCGGACCCAACGGGACATTGGCATCACTCCCGAAGCTTCCGAGCGCCCCCACCGGCAAGGTTGCCTGTGCGGTCTCGCTCGGACCGCAGCGGAGTGGGTCGGAGCATTGACCAGAGCGCGGGCCTCTGATGCCGGAGAGCCGTCGTCGGACCAACTCCTGGAGGGCTGGGCTGCCGAAGCGGGCCAGCGCGAACACGAAGACCGGCAAGAGGCAGTCAGACGAATGAGAGCTTTGCAGGAGGCGACAGCCAATGCGGGGGTGCCGCAGTCGCTGGAGATTTCGGTGCTGTCTTTGACTAGCTTGCCCGCTGTGCTCCCCACCGGACTCTGTCTCCGGGGTCTACACGTCGGATTCAATCGGCTGGACAGTCTGCCCGATAACCTTCCGGCGACGCTTCGAGAGCTCAATGCCAACGGCAACCGGCTGACCAGTTTGCCCAACTCACTTCCGCCAACGCTTCGGGAGCTCGACGCCAGCGACAACCGTCTTAGCAGCTTGCCCGACCTCCCGGCCGGGATTCGGCGCCTGAACGTCGATGACAATCAGCTGGACAGCCTGCCCGATAACCTTCCGGCGACGCTTGAAGAACTCAACGCCCGCAGCAACCGGCTGAGTAGTTTGCCCGAGACCCTCCCGGCTGGACTCCGGCAGCTCGATGCTGCCCGCAATCGGCTAACCGCGCTGCCCGCCCGCCTCCCAAGCGAGCTCAGTTTCCTTAGCGTCAGCGCTAACGAGCTGACCAGTCTGCCCAACACCTTCCCGGCTGGACTTGTGACTCTCTACGCCGACCACAACCAGCTGACCAGCCTGCCTGAGACACTGCTGACACAGTTCCGCTCTGAGGGCACCATTGATCTGGACGAGAATCCGCTGCCCGATCGGGTCCGGACCAATCTGGCCGCAGTCATCAATGCTGCGGACTATGACGGCCCCCAGGTCTACTTCTCTATGGGCCAAGGAGTGGCGCACGGTCAGGCGCGGCCCCTGGCCGAGGCCGTCGCGGACTGGCTTGACGATGAACCGGCCGCCGTGGCCGCGTGGCAGAGCTTCGCTGCTGAGCCGGGTGCCCAGGAATACTCACGCTTCCTCGACCGGCTGCGGGACACTGTGAGCTATGGCAATGACGTGTTCCGGCAGACGGTAGCAGAGGATCTGCGGCAAACGGCGACCAGGCCGCGGTTGCGCGAGCAGTACTTTCAGCTGGCCATCGGAGCGAGTGAGAGCTGCGAGGATCGCATCACTTTGACCTGGAACGACATGCAGACCGCACGCCTGAATGCTGACGTGGAGGACGGGGCCTATGATGAGCGGCTCGACAAGCTGCTGCAGCAGGGCCGCGTCATGTTCCGCCTGGACGCGTTGCAGGAGATTGCCCGCGACAAGGTCAGATCGCTCCGCTTCGTCGACGAGATCGAGGTCTATCTCGCCTATCAGGTCAAGCTGCGCGAGCCGCTTCAGCTGCGGCACATCGCTCCGGACATGCGCTATTTCGCCGTCTCCCACGTCACCGAGCGCGACATTGCCGCGGCCGAGACTTCGGTGCGAAACCAGGAGGCGACGGGATTCGCGGACTATCTGGCGACCCGCTGGCAACCCTGGGAGACGGTGGTGAGCCGCATCGCGCCCCAGGCCTATGCAGCAATGCAGGAGCGGCTCCTCGATGCGATGGGCACGGAGTTCGACAGCCGCCTGGCGCAACGGCTTGCCGAGAATGGCTTGACCGGCGACGCCGATGCCGAGCGGATGCTCGGCGCCCAGATCAGCAAGGAAATCGCCTGCGAGATCAAGGGCGCGCTCATGCATCAGGTGCTCGCAGACCGCGGCCTCGCGCTGTGAAGCGGGCTCTTTGGGAGACGCCGGCGAGGCTCGACCCTGCTCTGGTTGTTTACGTACCCCACCTTGCGCGGGGTACTCGACTCGACGATGGCTGCATGAACAGAACTGACTTGATCCGACTCCGTCGGATTTGCGGCCGGATAAAGACGACGAAACGGCTCGTGATTCAATGATAGGCCCCCCGCGGCGCATCAGCGCCAGCATGGGAAGCTAGTGCAGGCGCGTCGCCGCCGCGTAAGCGCATTTATGTGAGAGATGCTCCCCGCACTTCCCTAGCTTTCAATTGCTCACAAGTGCGCTTCACAATTCCACGCTCTCGATCGAAAACCTTGCAATGGATGAATCTCTTGTGATTCATTGCTTGGCTTCCTGAAGAGCAGCGAGGTGCTTCACGCGTTCGAACAGCGTATCAGCATTTCATTCAGTATACCCGATCGAAGCCGGGATCACGGTGATCGTACGCTCCAGCATTGGACTGAGCGTGAGATAATGATTGATCTTGTGATCTTAAGGATACCGCAGAGTGCTCCCACCCGCGGGCGAACACAAAGCCCGATCCCGTGCGCCGGAATGCGATTGGGGTCGCTCCCGTTTGCCAACCTGCGCTTTCCTCATCAATGATGCTCTTCCGTCACCATATGTCCGATCGATGGAGTTGCGTCCTTGTGTCGCGTAGGCGTCGCTGGCAATGATTCTCTCGGTCAGTTCGTTGATGGCTCGCGTCCCTACTCGAATGGGCTGATCAGAGGCGAGGGACGACCAAAGGCCTCGATCGCCTTACCGCAACGGCTGTGCCCGCGCCTTTTCCCCTGCCCCCCAGAAGAGGCATCCTCGCGGCACAGGAAGAAACAGCATCGTTGGGCGAGGAGTCGATCTTGGACTACATGACGCTGGCGAGGCGTACGCCCTGATCGACGCGATGGACAGTCGCGCGCAACAGCTTCGCTTCCGTGGAATCGAGGGCGTTCGAACCTGCCCCTTCCGCCGGCAGAATCGTCGAACTCCGATCGTCAATTTTCGAAAGGTGCTCGGGATGTCCGGAACCAAAATCCTGTGGGGACAGGTGATTGTCGTCGGCCTGATCGTCTTGCTGGCGATCTGGGGAGCGACCGAGTGGACGGCCTGGCGGCTCGCCTATCAGCCGGAGCTAGGACGGCCATGGTTCGAGCTGTCGGGCATCAAGATCTATTACCCGCCCGTCTTCTTCTGGTGGTGGTTCGTCTACGACGCCTATGCCCCTCAGGTCTTTGTCGAGGGTGCATTCATCGTGGCCTCGGGGACCTTCGTTTCAATCGCGGTCGCGATCGGCATGTCGGTGTGGCGGGCGCGCGAGGCCAAGAATGTCCAGACCTACGGCTCGGCGCGGTGGGCCGATGCGCGGGAGGTGCAGGCGGCCGGACTTTTGGGTGGGGACGGGGTCGTGCTTGGCAGGTTGGCGCAGGATTACCTGCGCCACAACGGACCGGAGCATGTGCTCTGCTTTGCGCCGACCCGGTCCGGCAAGGGCGTTGGCCTTGTTGTTCCTTCCCTCCTGACGTGGCCAGACTCGGCCATCGTGCACGACATCAAGGGCGAGAACTGGCAGCTCACGGCCGGGTTTCGGTCCCGACATGGCCGGGTGTTGCTGTTCGATCCGACCAATCCAAAATCGTCTGCCTACAACCCCTTTCTCGAGGTACGCCGCGGCGAATGGGAGGTTCGGGACGTCCAGAATGTTGCGGACGTGCTGGTCGATCCGGAAGGGTCGCTCGACAAGCGGAATCACTGGGAGAAGACCAGCCACTCGCTGCTTGTTGGTGCCATCCTGCACGTCCTCTATGCAGAACCCGACAAGACGCTCGCCGGGGTCGCGGCCTTTTTGTCGGACCCGAAGCGCCCGATCGAGGTCACGCTGAAGGCAATGATGACAAGCTCGCACCTTGGTGAGCAGGGCCCACATCCGGTTGTCGCCTCAACCGCGCGAGAACTGTTGAACAAGTCGGAAAACGAGCGTTCTGGCGTGCTCTCGACCGCGATGTCGTTTCTTGGACTCTATCGGGATCCGGTGGTGGCGCAGGTCACGAGCCGATGCGACTGGCGGATCTCGGACCTGATTGCCGATGCTCGCCCGACGACGCTCTATCTTGTCGTGCCTCCGTCCGACATCTCCCGGACGAAGCCGCTCATACGTCTCGTGCTCAATCAAATCGGCCGTCGCATCACCGAAGATCTCCAAGCCAAGAACCGCCGCCACCGTGTCCTGATGATGCTGGACGAGTTCCCGGCTCTGGGGCGTCTGGATTTTTTCGAGTCGGCGCTCGCGTTCATGGCCGGATACGGGATCAAGGCCTTCCTGATCGCGCAGTCGTTGAACCAGATCGAGAAGGCGTACGGGCCCAACAATGCGATTTTGGACAATTGCCATGTCCGCGTGAGCTTCGCAACAAACGACGAGCGGACCGCAAGACGCGTTTCGGACGCGCTTGGGACTGCGACCGAGATGCGAGCCATGAAGAACTATGCCGGTCATCGGCTGAACCCGTGGCTTGGCCATCTGATGGTCTCGCGGCAGGAGACCGCACGCGCCTTGCTCACACCCGGCGAGGTGATGCAGCTTCCTCCCGCCGACGAAATCGTGATGGTGGCCGGGACGGCGCCAATCCGAGCCAAGAAGGTGCGCTACTACGACGACAGGCGCTTTGCCGAGCGCATTCTCTCACCGCCAGAGCCGGCCAGACTGGGGCGGTCTTCCCGCGAAGATAGTTGGTCAAACCTCAAGCTCCCCGTGCGGAATGATTCAACGGTCCAGACCGGAGGGGCCGAAACCGATGCCGCCAACAGCGGTCTGCGCCGCGAACCCGAGCTTCCTGACCACGTCGCGATCGTCAAAGAGACAACCGATGTGACGCCGGCAGAAGAGTTCGCCGTGCTAGACGACGACGATGACGCCGTGCGTCAAGCCCGGCTTCTTCGCCAGCAGATGCGGGGCGTGGCCCGCCAGGCGGCGCTTGACCCGAACGACGGCATTGATCTCTGAGGTCCCATGCGCAACCGCATGAACGTGTATTTCCCGCCGGAGCTTCTGAAGCAGATCTCCGACCTTGCCGATCGCAAAAACATCTCGCGATCGGCCATCGTCGAGGCGGCCGTCATCTCGTTTCTGTCGCCGGATGGAGTCGATCGCAAAGAGGCGGCGTTCGCCCGCCGTCTCGACCGGTTGTCCCGGCAAGTGCAGCGGCTTGAGCGGGATGTCGGGCTGACGGCCGAGACGTTGGCTCTGTTTGTTCGGTTTTGGCTGACGATCACGCCTCCCTTGCCGAACGAAGCCCAGGCCGCCGCTCAGATCAAAGGACGTGAGCGCTTTGAAGGCTTCGTCGAGACATTGGGCCGCCGGCTGCAAAAGGGCCAAAGCTTCTTGCGGGAGATTCCGGACGATATCGTTCGTGAAGCGCCCGAGGAGTCCAGCAACTGATTGCGCCGGCCTTGCTGGCTGCTCCGGCCTTTCTCTTTCTACGCCAGACTACGATGGAGATGATCGCCTGGTTGCAGGAAGGTCATTGGTGGTTTTTCTAATGATCCCCATCCGAGGGCGCTGTTTTAGCCCTCGATCGGTGGGGGCAAGCAGTGGCAATCCATTCTCTTCAGTCGGAGGCGATCTCGCGCGGCGCGCGGATGCTCCGCAGCGCGCTGGGGCTCGCTATCGCGCGCTACCTCGAAGACGATGCGATCGTCGAGGTGATGCTGAACCCTGACGGCCGATTGTGGGTCGACCGGCTCTCCAGCGGATTGACTGACACAGGTGAACAATTATCGGCCGCCGATGGCGAGCGCATCATTCGCCTGGTGGCGCATCATGTCGGGGCCGAGGTCCACGCCGCCGCGCCCCGTATTTCTGCCGAACTACCCGAGACCGGAGAGCGGTTTGAAGGCCTGTTGCCGCCTGTCGTCACGGCACCAGCATTCGCCATTCGCAAGCCCGCCGTCGCGGTCTTCACGCTCGACGACTATGCCAGGGTAGGCATCATGACGGCCGATCACGCCACGGCACTGCGCCAGGCCGTGGCCTCGCGCAAAAACATCCTGGTCGCTGGCGGTACATCAACGGGCAAGACCACGCTCACAAATGCATTGCTTGCTGAGGTCGCGAAGACCAGTGACCGGGTCGTGCTGATCGAGGACACCCGCGAGTTGCAATGCAAAGCGCCGAATCTGGTCGCGCTGCGTACCAAGGATGGCGTGGTCTCGCTCTCGGATCTCGTGCGCTCCTCACTTCGGCTGCGTCCGGACCGCATTCCCATTGGCGAGGTGCGGGGCGCTGAGGCTCTTGATCTGCTCAAGGCGTGGGGCACCGGTCACCCCGGCGGGATCGGCACCATCCATGCGGGCACTGCACTCGGCGCTCTACGCCGGCTCGAGCAGCTTATCCAGGAAGCCGTGATGACCGTGCCGCGCGCCCTGATCGCCGAAACCATCAACGTCGTTGCGGTCCTGTCCGGGCGCGGTGCCGAGCGCCGGCTTGCCGCACTCGCGCGCGTCAACGGCCTCGGAGCGGCGGGGGATTACAGCCTTTCACCAGCAGGAGACTTCACATGAGCAACCGAAACATGAGCCATCGAAACCGAGTGCCGTATTGGAGCGTTTCCATCGCGCTACTCGGTGCGGTCCTGTTCATGAGTCCGCCCGCCTGGGCCGCCGGCTCCAACATGCCCTGGGAGCAGCCGCTCAATCAGATCCTGCAGTCGGTTGAAGGACCGGTCGCCAAAATCATCGCAGTCATCATCATCGTCGTCACGGGCCTGACGCTCGCATTCGGCGATAGCTCGGGCGGCTTTCGCAGGCTGATTCAGATCGTGTTCGGGCTTTCGATTGCGTTTGCAGCCTCGAGCTTCTTCTTGTCGTTTTTCTCATTCGGCGGCGGGGTGGTGGTGTGATGGACGAGCCTGTCGCAGGATTTATCGCGCCGGTGCATCGGGCGCTGACGGAGCCGATCCTGATGGGCGGAGCACCCCGGTCGGTCGCCATCGTTAACGGCACGCTCGCCGCAGCCCTTGGGCTCGGACTGCGCTTGTGGATCGCCGGTCTCCTGCTCTGGGCCATTGGTCACGCGGCAGCTGTCTGGGCTGCCAAGCGAGACCCCACATTCGTCGAAGTGGTGCGCCGTCACCTGCGCGTCCCAGCCCATCTCAACATCTAGAGCTCCCCCATGATGAATCTCGCGGAATACCGCCGATCGAGCACGCGGCTTGCCGATTTCCTGCCGTGGGCGGCTCTGGTCGACGCGGGCATCATCCTGAACAAGGACGGCTCGTTTCAGCGAACGGCCAGATTCCGCGGACCGGATCTGGACAGCGCGGTCCCGGCCGAACTCGTGGCCGTGGCCGGTCGTCTCAACAACGCTCTGCGCCGCCTGGGATCCGGCTGGGCCGTCTTCGTGGAGGCGCAGCGCCATTCCGCAGGAGCGTATCCGCCGGACACATTTCCGGACGTTGCATCGGCGCTGGTTGATGCCGAGCGCCGCGCGCAGTTTGAAGAAGAGGGCGCCCATTACGACTCGAGCTATTACCTGACTTTCGTCTACCTGCCGCCGGCGGAGGATGCGGCGAGGGCGGAGCGGCTTCTTTATGAAGGCGGCAGTCGCACGCCAAGTGCCGACGCGCGCGAAGTTCTCAGCGGCTTTGCCGACCGAACCGACCGCGTGCTGCAGCTTATCGAGGGCTTTATGCCCGAATGCGCCTGGCTCGGCGACGAGGCGACGCTGACCTACCTGCATTCGACGATCTCAATCAAACGGCATCGGGTTCGTGTGCCCGAGATTCCCATGTATCTCGACGCATTGCTCGCCGACCAGCCCTTGACCGGTGGTCTCGAGCCGATGTTGGGCGCGGCACATCTGCGCGTTCTGACCATCGTCGGGTTTCCGACAGCGACCACGCCCGGAATTCTCGATGACCTCAATCGTCTCGCTTTCCCGTACCGCTGGTCGACCCGGGCGATCATGCTCGACAAGACGGATGCGACAAAGCTCCTGACGAAAATCCGGCGCCAGTGGTTCGCCAAGCGGAAGTCGATTGCTGCGATCCTGAAGGAGGTGATGACCAACGAGGCCTCCTCGCTTCTCGATACCGACGCCCACAACAAGGCGATGGATGCGGACGCGGCGCTCCTGGAGCTAGGTTCGGACCAGATCGGAGAGGCGTTCGTGACGGCGAGCGTTACCGTTTGGGGACGAGATGCGCGCTCGGCCGACGAGAGATTGCGGCTCGTCGAGAAGGTCATTCAGGGGCGCGACTTCACCTGCATGATCGAGACGGTGAATGCCGTCGAAGCGTGGCTCGGCAGCCTGCCTGGACACGTCTACGCCAACATCCGGCAACCGCCCATTTCGACCCTCAACCTTGCGCACATGATTCCGCTGTCGGCCGTCTGGTCCGGCGAGGCGCGAGATCATCATTTCAAGGCTCCGCCCCTGCTTTTTGGCAAGACAGAAGGGTCAACTCCCTTCCGTTTCGCGCTTCATGTCGGGGACGTCGGACACACGCTTGTGGTTGGTCCGACCGGGGCCGGCAAGTCGGTCCTGCTGGCGCTGATGGCGCTCCAGTTCCGCCGGTATCCCCAGTCTCAGGTGTTCGCCTTTGATTTTGGAGGCTCAATCCGAGCGGCAGCCCTCGCGATGGGTGGCGATTGGCACGACCTCGGCGGCGCGCTGTCGCAAGATGCGTCCGAGCCGGTCGCGTTGCAGCCATTGGCCTGGATCGACGATACGGCGGAACGGGCCTGGGCCACGGACTGGGTCGCCTCGATCCTTGCCCGCGAGAAGATCGAAATCACGCCGGAGGCAAAGGATCATCTATGGTCGGCGCTGACCTCCCTTGCTTCAGCGCGCCTGCCGGAGCGGACCCTGACAGGGCTGTCCGTTCTGCTCCAGTCGACGACCCTGAAACGCGCTTTGCAACCCTATTGCCTCGGTGGACCCTATGGCCGGCTGCTCGATGCAGAATTCGAGCGAATTGGCGAGGCGTCGGTTCAGGCGTTCGAAACCGAAGGACTGATTGGAACGGGCGCGGCACCCGCGGTGCTGGCCTATCTGTTCCACCGCATTGGCGACCGCCTCGACGGCAGGCCGACGCTCATGATCGTCGACGAAGGCTGGCTTGCGCTTGATGATGCGGATTTTGCCGGCCAGCTGCGCGAATGGTTGAAGACGCTGCGCAAGAAGAACGCGTCTGTGGTGTTCGCCACACAGTCTTTGTCGGACATCGATGGATCTGACATCGCTCCTGCCATCATTGAGAGCTGCCCGACTCGATTGCTTCTGCCGAATGAGCGGGCGATCGAGCCTCAGATCACCGCGATCTACCGCCGCTTTGGGCTCAACGATCGCCAGATCGAGCTCTTGAGCCGCGCGACGCCGAAACGGGACTATTACTGCCAGTCCCGCCGCGGCAACCGCATGTTCGAGCTCGGGCTCGGTGAAGTCGCGCTCGCCTTTGCGGCTGCATCCTCCAAGACGGACCAGGCCGCGATCGATCGATTGGTCACAGAGCACGGGCGCGAGGCCTTTGTGCCTGCTTGGCTCCAGCACCGCGGAGCCGGTTGGGCCGTGGACCTTATTCCCAATCTTGGCAATCTGGAGAAATCGCAATGAGCCCTCGTCGTCTCGCTCTGGCGATCAGCATCGTTGCTGTCTCGCTGCTGGCAACCGCGCCCAGCGGGGCGCAATGGATCGTCTTTGATCCCAACAACTACGTCCAGAATGTCCTGACCGCAGCACGAGAGCTGCAGCAGATCAACAATCAGATCACCTCGTTGCAGAACGAGGCGCAAATGTTGATCAACCAGGCGAAGAACCTCGCAAGCCTGCCATATACCTCGCTGCAGCAGCTCCAGAGCTCCATTCAGCGCACCCAGCAGCTTCTCAACCAGGCCCAGCGCATCGCCTATGACGTGCAGCAGATCGATCGGGCCTTTGCCACGAGCTACGGACCGGCAACCAGCAGCCAATCCGATTCAGCGTTAATCGCAGGTGCGCAATCGCGCTGGCAGAATTCGGTCGCGGCGTTTCAGGACGCGCTTCGTGTGCAAGCCGGCGTTGTCGGAAATCTCGACACAAACCGTGTTCAGACCTCAGCACTGGTGAGCTCAAGCCAGGGTGCAAGCGGGGCCCTGCAGGCCACGCAAGCCGGCAACCAGATCCTGGCACTACAGGCAGCGCAGCTCGCCGACTTGACCGCGACCGTGGCGGCGCAGGGCAGAGCTCAATCGCTCGAATCCGCCCGGCGCGCCGCGGCTCAGGACCAAGCGCGCGAGCAGCTTCGGCGCTTTCTGACGAGCGGCCAGGGTTATCAATCCTCCAGCGTGCAGATGTTTCATTGATGAGCGATCAAAAGGCATTCCAGGCAGTGTCGCTCGCTGTCACGGTGATTGGCGGAGCGGCACTCATCGTCGCATGCACGATCCAGCTACGCGGCCCGGACAAAGTCATCGGTTCGACGCCATCGAGCATAACGGCCACCCGGCCCATGGAATCCGATCTCACCCGCTGCCGTACCGTGACGTCAGAGCATTCTCCGGCGTATCGGGATTGCCAGAGGATCTGGGCGGAGAACCGGCGCCGGTTCTTCCGTCCAGGCGTGAGCTCGATTAGTCCCGCAGCCAACGATCGAGCCGGCTCCCCGGTGCTGTCAGCGCCGAAAGATCAGAGCCGAATGCCCCAAGGCGATCCCTCCGTCGCGTCGCCTGAGGGAGGTAATCAATGACGGGCACGGGAATTATCGATCAGTTCCTCGAGACCTTCACCCGCTACATCGACAATGGCTTTGGGCTTCTTGGCGGCGAGGTGGGTTATCTTGCGACAACGCTGGCTGCGATCGACATCACCCTGGCCGCCCTGTTCTGGAGCTGGGGCACGGATGAGGACATCGTCGCGCGGCTCGTCAAGAAAACCCTGTTCGTCGCTGTCTTCGCCTACCTGATCGGTAATTGGAATCATCTCGCCCGTATCGTCTTCGAAAGCTTCGCCGGTCTCGGATTGAAGGCCTCAGGAACAGGCCTTTCGGCAGGCGATTTCGTTCACCCTGGAAAAATCGCACAAGTCGGACTCGATGCCGGCCGGCCGATCCTGGATTCGATCTCAAACCTGATGGGTTACATCAGTTTTTTTGAGAACTTTGTCCAGATCGTTGTCCTGCTGTTCGCCTGGGCCGTCGTCCTGCTCGCCTTCTTCGTTCTGGCAATCCAGCTTTTCGTCACCCTGATCGAGTTCAAGCTGACGACCCTGGCAGGTTTCGTGCTGCTTCCGTTCGGCCTGTTCGGCAAGACGGCGTTTGCGGCCGAACGCGTCCTCGGCAATGTCGTGTCGTCCGGCATCAAGGTGCTCGTGCTGGCCGTGATCGTCGGTATCGGCTCGACCTTGTTTTCCCAGTTCACCTCCGGCTTCCATGGCGGTCAGCCGACGATCGAAGATGCCATGACTCTGGTTTTGGCCGCATTGTCGCTTTTGGGTCTTGGAATCTTTGGACCCGGAATCGCGAACGGACTGGTATCCGGTGGTCCCCAGCTCGGAGCGGGCAGCGCGGTCGGTACCGGATTTGCGGCCGGCGGGATGGCTGCAGCAGGAGCCGGTCTGGCTGCCGGCGGTGTCGGCCTCGCCGGCGGAGCGATCGCAGGTGCGGCGCGGGGCGGCAGCGCGATCGCAAGCGGCGCGGCGGCCGCCTACCGGAGCGGCGGCATCGGTGGTGTTGCCGAGGCTGCTGCTTCCGCTTCTGTCAGTCCGCTCCGCAGAGCCTCCACGGCGATCCATCGCGGCAGCCAGTCGACCGGCACGACCTCTGCCAGTTCGGGGGAAGGTCCGCCGGATTGGGCGCGGCGCATGAAGCGCGCGCAGACAATCAGCCATGGAGTTTCGGCGGCAAGTCATGCCGTTCGGTCGGGAGACCATGGGGGAAGTGGCAGCTCGATCGATCTGTCCGACGGAGGGCGCTAGATGTCAAAGTGCCCGTTTGCTGAGAAGCCGCACGAACACGACCACAGGACTGACCAGCCAAGTTCAAGCGCGCGCCCTGGGCGGCGCGCCTGGCATGGCCCGGCGTGGCAAGCTCTGGTGCTGGCTTCTCAAGCACTCTCGTTGAGCCTTACGCCCGCGCTTCTCTGGCAGGCCATGCATGAGCAGTCCACATCAATGAGAGCGCCACTGCACGAGAGGCAACAAGTGTTCGAGATGCCGACCATGCAGGATCGGCGGGACGCCCTCGTTACGCTGCCGCTCGGGCATTTGCTGCCTGACCTCCGCGGTTTGTGCTCAAGCGTTCGCCGACGGCAGTGCAGGGCCTGCCGTGTCTCGCGCTGCCTTTGCGTGTTCAGACACGTCGTGCGCGTCGAGCAAGCGACGTGATCGCGCCCCTCCGCACCCGTCGCTTGGCCATCGAGCAAAACGCAACTCGCAATTCCGTTCCTTGGGGAAATCACTGATGTTCAAGAGGTCTTCGGTTCACTACGGGCGAACGCCCGCGCCGGTGACGCCCTACCAGAAGGCGGCGCAAGCGTGGGACGAGCGCATCGGTTCGGCACGTGTGCAGGCCAAAAATTGGCGGCTGATGGCATTCAGCTGCCTGACGCTCTCGTGTGGCCTCGCGGCAGGGCTGGTCTGGCAATCCACGCAAGGAACGATCACGCCGTGGGTCGTCGAAGTCGATCGTCTCGGCCAGGCGCAAAGAGTGGCTCCCGCGACAACCGATTTCGAACCCAGTGATGCGCAGATTGCCTATCACTTGGCTCGCTTTATCGAGGACGTCCGCGGTCTGCCTGCAGACGGCATTGTCCTGCGCCAGAACTGGCTGAGGGCGTACGACTTCACCACTGACCGCGGGGCCGCTGCGCTCAACGAATACGCCAGGAGCAATGATCCCTTCGCAAGGCTCGGGAAGACGCAAGTCTCAGTCGAGGTCTCGAGCGTGATCCGCGCCTCAACGGAAAGCTTCCGTGTCGCCTGGGTCGAGCGCGGCTACGAGAACGGATCGCTTGGTTCAACCGAGCGCTGGACCGCCATTCTGACGATCGTCATTCAACCCCCTCGCGATGCCGATCGGTTGCGGAAGAATCCTCTCGGCGTCTACGTCAATGCAATCAGCTGGTCGAAGGAGCTCGGGCAATGAAGCCGCAATCCTCTCAAGTGGCGACCGGCATCTCTCCAGGGTCATCGGGTAGGGCGGCCGTTTCAGTGCTCGCGGTGCTCGCGTGCATCCTTGCCGCCTGCTCGACCTATATTCCGCCCCAGATCACCTATGACTCCGACGTGCCGCCACTGCCGCCGCTACCGGCCGATGTCGATGATCGGAGCCGGCCACTTCACGTCCCGCCCGCCTGGAACCCGGCGCTCGGCGGCAAATCGGGGGCAAAGGAGGAAGCCGAGCCGGTCGAGAGGGTCGAAGCGGCCAATAGCGCAGCTCGCGTCCAGCCACGCAAACGCGGGTATTTCAACGCCGCGCAGATCTACAGCTTCAGTCCCGGTGCCCTGTACCAGGTCTACGCAGCGCCGGGTCAAATCACGGACATCGCGCTGGAAGAGGGCGAGCAGCTGGTCGGGTCCGGCCCGATTGCGGCCGGTGACACGGTGCGCTGGGTCGTCGGTGATACCGAGAACGGAAGCGGGGACACCCGCCGCGTCCATGTCTTGGTGAAGCCGACGCGCGCCTCGATCGAAACGAACCTCGTCATCAACACGGATCGGCGCACCTATCTCATTGAGCTTCGCTCACGCGAAAAGCCCTACATGCCCTTGGTTGCGTGGTACTACCCGCAAGATCGGCAGGGCAAAAGGCAATCAGCACCTTTGACACCTGCTTTGCCCGACATCGCGCAGCGCCGGTTCCGTTACCGTATCGAAGGTGACAACGCTCCGTGGCGTCCCATTGCGGCCTATGATGATGGTCGCAAGGTCTACATCGAATTTCCACAAGGCATCGTACAGGGCGAAATGCCTCCCCTGTTTGCCCTCGGCCCTGACGGCAAGACCGAGATCGTCAACTATCGGGCCTATGGCAATCTGCTGATTGTCGATCGGCTGTTCGCAGCCGCCGAACTTCGCCTGGGCGGAGAGCACCAGCAGAAGGTCAGAATTATTCGGACCGACGGGAGCTCGACATGACCGACCGTCAGGATGAAGAACAACCGGCCGGCACGCAGCGGACGTCTCAGGATCAGGCAGAGCTGTTTCGGCTCCGGCCGGAATACCCGCGCGTGACCCGCCTTTCGCGCAAGGTCCTGTTGACCGGAAGCTCCCTCGCAGTATTCCTTGTGGCTGGGGCGACCTTCTGGGCACTGCAGAAAAACCAGCCACGCGGTCCCAGGCCAGAAGAGCTCTACAGCACGGATCATCACAACCTTGCGGAGAGTATCACTGCGCTTCCGCAGGATTACGCGAAGGTGCCACGCCAGGTGCCGCAGTTGGGCCCGCCGCTTCCAGGCGATCTTGGCCGCCCGATCCTCTCTGCTCAAGGGCAGCCAGCCGGTACCGCGCAAGGTTCGCCCGATCAGGAGCGGCAGCGAGAGAACCAGGAGGCAGAGGCGGCGCGCATCAGCCGTTTGTTTGCCACCATGAATGCGCGAGAGGCCTCAAATCCGGTTGGCACCGGTCAAGCAGTCGATCGCGCGAACGTGGCTGCGCCAGCGTTCAGCGGCGAGGAGGGATCTGGGCAGAATGCGCAGGACCGCAAGCTTGCATTCGTGAATGCTGCTGTGGACAGGCGGACCACGAGTCCGGATCGGATTACGAAAGCTGCTTCACCCTATGTGGTGCAGGCAGGAACGGTCATTCCCGGAGCCTTGATCACGGGGATCCGCTCCGATCTGCCGGGACAAATCACGGCTCAAGTCACGGAGCACGTGTATGACACGCCGACGGGCCGCTTTCTGCTGATCCCGCAGGGCGCGCGTCTCATCGGTATCTATGACAGCCAGATCAGCTTCGGCCAGTCACGTGTGTTGCTGGTCTGGACCCGGCTGATCATGCCGAACGGGCGCTCCATCGTCCTCGAGCGGCAACCCGGCGCGGACCCATCAGGGTATGCAGGGCTTGAAGACGAGGTCGACAACCACTGGGGTGAACTCTTCAAGGCGGCGGCACTTTCGACCTTCCTGGCCGTCGGCACAGAATTGGGAGCTGGCTCCGATACCAACGGCAACGATAGTGCGATCATTCAGGCGTTGCGGCATGGCGCGGCGGATTCGCTCAACCAAACCGGACAGCAAGTGGTTCGGCGCAGTCTCAACATCCAGCCCACACTCACTGTCCGGCCCGGGTTTCCGATCCGCGTCAATATCAACCGTGATCTCGTTCTGGAGCCATATAAAGGGTGATGCACATGCCAAAACTCAAAATCGGAGCGATCCCAGATGAAAAACCCGTCAAGATCAGTGTTGATCTGCCGGCGTCCGTGCATCGAGATCTTGTCGCCTATGCCGAGACCCTCTCGCGTGAATCGAACCAGTCAGTGGATCCCACCAAGCTGATTGCGCCGATGCTGGCACGGTTCATGGGCACCGATCGCGGTTTCAGAAAGCTCAGGCGTTCAAGTCACCCCTCTGCCGTTGAAGGCGGCGAGGGATAACGTTCGGCCAGGAGATCCAGGAAGCGCATAAGCGCCGGGTTCTCATTGTCCTTTCGCCAGTACGCGTTGAAGCCCATACGGCTTGGTCCAGAGCCGTCCTGGATTTCGCGATAGACCACGCCGGTGAAGTTGGCTCCGACGTCAGCTTCGAGCACCAGACTTATTCCAAGCCCCAGGCTGACGAGACTCTTGATGATACCTCGGCTGACATCATGCCGCTCGATCTTTGGTCGCCTCTCATTGGCAACCAGCTTTGAAACCAGCAGCTCTTCCATATCGCTTCCCGGATCGCGTTGACTTAGAAGGACCGTCTCGTTGAAAAGATCGGTCCAGTAGATAACGGTGCGGGTGAGCAGAGCATGATCCTTTGGAAGCACAACGAGAATGCGTTCGCTCCAAACCGGCAGACTCTTCTGACCGGCCAGCGTACGTCCTCCAGGCACAACGGCGACATCGGTCGTGCCAATGCGAACAGAATCCATCAGGCGCGTGCGCGACTGTTCGGCCGTGGTGAGCGCGACCATGGGAGCTCGCTTCCTGAATTCGGCGAGAGTGGCACGAAGATTGCCCGCAGATATCGAGGTGCAGAAACCCACGGAAAGGTGGCCCGCCTCGCCGCGGCCGCTCGAACGTCCCGTTGCGACCAGCGTGTCGAGCTGCTCAAGGATCATTCGCGACATCTGCAGGATCGTTCGACCGGCCCGCGTTGGCACGACCCCGCCAGTCGAACGGTCAAAAAGAGCCACTCCGACCAGGTGCTCAAATTGACTGATCGAGCGACTGAGCACTGAATGCTGCACGGACAGGAATTCGGCCGCCTGTCGAAAGCTTCCGCAGTCGGCCGCAGCAACCGCGGCTCGCAAGTGATGTAGACTGATATTGGTCGATTGGGCAGGGTGAGACATGTCTCTTGAAATAGCGATCGCTAATGGTTGGGAGGTTGAGCGGGCTGACATACGGTACCCTCTACGCAGCTTTCAGCGCCGGCTCCCAGAGCACAGGTGAGCGGAGTGTTCCGGTGTCGCGGACCCGGGATAGTGCGGCCGCTGAAATTTCGAGATAGCCAGCAACTGCTTGGGTGTTTCCCAATGTCCTTGCCTGGCCGACCCGCCGCAGAGGCCACCCGGCGCGACGCAAGATGCGCTCCATCCGGGCGTCGGTCACCGTGATGATTTCGGTGAGCTGCCTCGAAAGGCCGAATTCGATCATGCCGGCGAAGAGCTCATAGGTCGCGCTGGTCAGCCCGCGCATCGTTCCCCGCGCTTCAGCGTCAACATCCAGCGCGAAGCGGCTGCTTTCCCAGACTGAAGGATTCGCTTCGAAGAGCTGCCCATCGAGCAGTACAGGAAACGTATCACGCAACATGGTTGGTCCAGTCGATGGAAGCAGTCGCACGCACCCCTGAACGCTGTAATTGCTCGATCGCTGAATCAGGTAGACGGGACCGAGTGCGTCGAATTCGTCGATCTCCATGTCTCCGCTGGTCTGAACGTCCCATGCGAGTCGTTCTTTGAAAACCCGGTATCTAAGTTTGTGCATCTCACAAAGGTCTTCAGCAAAGGCTCCATAGAATTCCTGTGTAATGATCTGCATCATAATCGTGCCTCCAAAGCCGCAGGGCGGGCATTGAAGGCGAATTGCTGGGGATGTGCAGCCTCCTCAGTTAAGGAGGGTGTGATAACGAGATCCGACTGGCTAGGTCAGAACCTTTTGGCTGCATAGCGCCACCCGTTCGAGCTCGTAGCGGCGATCATCGCCTGTTCCAGTTCTTCTGCCGATTGAAGCATCTGCTGGATCCGTTCGGGTGGAGTCGTGAGACCACGTTCGGATGGCCTAAGGCGCCGGAGGCGCATGGCCGTCCACGATGAGCGCACCGTGGTGCTGGTATTCCGGTTCCGAGGATATGCCAAGATGAAAAGCCGTCAGCTGAGGTTGCCTTACTCCATCGGTTTACATCCGAGGGTCTTTTTGCTCGTCCAACTCGGCAACAGAACGGCTATTTCGGACAGGTCTCCCGATCCGTCATGCGCGAAGCGATTGCCGTTTGGTCACTGATCGCCCGACTCTTCAAAACCAATTCTTCGAGTGTGAATAATCACGCGTTGTATCCCGGAGCTGAGTTCGATTGTCTCCAGCACGTCAACCAGCTGATATTCTCGCTGCAGTTCCAGGACCCATCCCCGTCAGCTTGCGGTCAGAAAGCCTGATTATCGACTTCTGTGGGGCCCAATCAGCCTGAATCAACACAAGACTCTCTGCGCCTTTAGGAGGGCGAATCCTCATGTACGGTCGAACTGCTGGATATGACGCAACACACTCGTGGACATCCTACGAGGATCAATCGGATTCAGAAGATTTCGCGGACAGGTTCGCGAAAATGGACCTGGGCGCATCGGCGTCCAACTCCTCTTCTGCAGCGCAGTCTTATTCCCTTGTGAGCGAACCTCCGATTGTGGCGATCGACAAGGCGACATTTCGGAGAGAAGCAAAGGTCTTCCAAAATGATGAGGAAATAAGGCGGATCGCCAGGAATCCTCAAGAGTACTCGCGTTTCGTGTCCAAGCGGGCTGAAAACGTCAGAGAGGCTGCAAAGGACTACGGCACGACGAGAGATTCGGAGGACGCGCGGTACTACAGCTACAAACTTGGAGACACAACTGCCGCGCTGCTACGAACGGAAGGCGGATTCAGTATGACCGAGCTCCACGACGACAGGTGGAGGGACTTGTTTCCCGGGCGAACTCACATCACCTCCGTCGTCGATCTGCAGCTTGCCCACCCCCTGGTTGAGAACGCAGGGGACATTCTGCTCGAGCATCAACTTCGGCGGGATGCGGGCGAGGGCGAAGAACCGTTGCTCAAATGGTTTCCACTCAGTGAAGAATCGAAAGCCCGCGCGGCGAAGCTGGGCTTCGTCGAGGTCGACGACTGCAACATGGTCCTTGATCCTACGCAGCATCCCGACAAGTGGACAACGAACAGCGCAGGTGAGTGGCAGCGCGCAAACAAGCCTGAACTCTATCTGGCTAAAGCGGAGGACGGCGAGCGCGATGATGCCACTGTAGCAAGCTCGGGGTACGAGTATGAAGATGACTACATGTGATCGGAGAGCGATCGAAACCGCCGCGGATTGAGAAACTGATCGATCTCCTCTGTTTTTCGATCCTCGAAGAGCTCGCAAACCATACGCGGAGACGGCAGTGCGCGCCTCGAGCGCGGCTGCTCATCCGCCGCACGATGTGCCCTGGGTCTCTCCATAGGGAAGACCTCGCTACGGCCACGCGCGCTCAATTTAGGCGGGAACGCTGCCTTGTTAGAAGGAGCAGAACGGGTCGGCGCGATCTTGCCCGCGACCTAGAATTGCGGCCCGCTACTGAGATCTTCCTGTCCTCTGCTGGTGTGTGCTGAATCACCTCGGGTCCAAAGGAATCAGGGCGCGCCAAGTAGGTCGCAGAATGGATTTGCGCCAGGTTCGCCTCCAGGATTTGTTTTCTGAGTATGGACGCCGCTAAGACGATGCCGGAACGCTGAGACCAGCGATGGCGTGACGTACGGAAGGCATCGTTGGTTGAGCCGAGGCCAGCAACAGATCCCAGTTGCCTGTAGCAAAGCATTCTGCAATCGGCTGAACGCTCTTGCGATCACAATTGCCGGGTCTTATGACCCAAGCCATCCCAAGAGCTTGAGTCAGCGTCAGAATTCGTCTCCATTCCACTATGGCCAGTCCTCCAAAAGCATCATTGGAAAATCGATTGGGGAAGCCTCCTGAAGCGCCCAATCCAACAATCGGCCAAAGCGGTAGCTAGAGTTTTCGACCAGCCGCAATATAACGCGCGACCGCTTGGGTCGTCGATCGAACGCCCAGCTTGGCCTTGGCGTTGTCCAGGTGAAACGCGACCGTATGGTGAGAGATGCCCATGATCCGGCCAATTTCCCAGGACGACTTGCCCTGAGCGGCCCAATCCAGACATTGGATTTGCCGCCGAGAAAACGTGACACCATCAATCTGATCGCGGTCGCGCAGCTTACGTTGCGCGTGTGCATGGAAAGTCGTTGCTATAAAGGGAAGTATTCGAGCATGCCGGCGTACGGAACGTCCAAAGGACGCATCTCGTTCACTGGCAGCAAATGTGATCGCGGCAACCGCGACGCCGCTCTCATGAATCGGAACGGTGAAGCCGCAGCGAATCCCAAATCGGGCGGCCTCCTCGAAAAGCTGACGCGCAGGCTCCGAATGTGCTTCTGGTCCGAGACCAAGGCCCCACTCAAAGGCCTTGTCCCGGCGAACAGATTGCATAATCACAGGATCGAACCGATGATACCGCTGCTGGACGTAATGCGAGGTCCAGCTTGATGGATAAGTCGAAATCAGAAGCGGCTGCGCACCTGGTCTGGAAGGCAAACCGAGGTAGGCGAAAGAAGACAGCTCAAGCGCGGCGGCAGTTTCGGCCATTCCGAGCCTAAGGTCATCAACGTCATTACTTTCGATGAGTTGATCGACGAAAGCCTGAAAAATGTAGCGCATTGTCCTTCTCGCTGTAGACACTCGAATGACTTTCGCCTCGATCAACAAATTCACATGGCGGGTTCAAGTCACTTCGTCGCGCACGGACAAGTCCTGTGACGTCTTTCAGGATCATGCGCGAACGCGGCGAAATCTGATCGCCTGCCTCCAATGATGAGATCAAGTCGGCTCGGGTCAAGTCGTGCTCGACATCTTGTGATTGTTTTGATGCAGCGTCCTATAGCCGCGCGATCGCAGTGGCAAATGGTTTTCGCTCGCCACGAGAATGTGCTCCAGTAATCCGCCGCTTGCAGCGGCGCATCGGCGGTCGCCGTGTCCGTCTCGTTTGCTTCTTTGAAATCCTGCGCGATCGCGCAAAGAATCGCGGAATTTCCGCGCGACTTGGCTCCACTTTCGCAAGTTTGCACCGCGATTCCCACTAGAAGGGGCCGTCAAAGAGGAGATTCAAATGAAAGTCGGTGTTCCCAAGGAGATCAAGACGCACGAATACCGCGTGGGCCTGACCCCTGGGGCTGTCCGCGAGTACGTGGCTGCAGGCCATAGCGTGCTGATCGAGACGGCGGCTGGCGCTGGCATCGGCGCAACAGACGATCAGTATCGCAAGGCTGGCGCAACGATCTTGGACTCCGCTCGGGAGGTCTTTGCGTCGAGCGAGATGATCGTAAAGGTCAAGGAGCCCCAGCCTTCGGAATGGACCCAGCTGCGAGAGAACCAGATTCTCTTCACATATCTGCATTTGGCGCCGGACCCGGAGCAGGCTAAGGGCCTCATAAAGTCCGGATGTACCGCCATTGCCTACGAGACCGTGACTGGTCCGGCTGGCGGGCTTCCGCTGCTTGCGCCAATGAGCGAGGTTGCGGGCAGACTTGCGATCGAAGCAGCGGGCGCGGCGCTGAGGCGCTACTCAGGTGGGCGGGGGCTATTGATCGGCGGTGTGCCCGGTGTGCAGCCGGCCCGTATCGTTGTGATCGGAGGCGGGGTTGTTGGTGCACATGCCGCACGGATGGCAGTGGGACTGGGTGCCGAGGTCACGATCCTCGATCGTTCGATTCCCCGGCTTCGCGAACTGGACGAACTATTCGAGGGGCGCGTTCGCACTAGGTTCTCGACCATAGACGCCGTTGAGGAGGAAGTCTTTGCAGCGGACGTTGTCATCGGTGCGGTGCTCGTTCCCGGCGCCAGCGCGCCGAAGCTGGTCAGTCGCGGCATGTTGAGCTCGATGCGCAAGGGCTCCGTCATCGTGGACGTAGCTATCGATCAGGGCGGATGCTTCGAGACCTCGCGTCCGACGACGCATGCGGATCCAACCTACGAGGTGGATGGCGTCATTCATTACTGCGTCGCCAATATGCCCGGAGCTGTCCCGCTCACCTCAAGCCAGGCATTAAACAATGCCACGCTGCCCTTTGGTTTGGCTCTCGCCAACAAGGGATTTGCAGCCGTGCTTGAGAATCCGCATCTGCGCGCAGGCCTGAATGTCTATCGGGGCCGGCTAACTTATAAGGCCGTGGCCGAGAGTCTCGGGCTGCCCTTCTCACCGATCGAACAGGCCGCGGCCTGATCCCCAGAGGCTCCTTAGGGGGCGTTTTCCTCCCTGACTTTGGCCACTCCTTCGGGAGTGGCCCTTTTTTGAGGGCGGAATGGCACAAGTCTGCGCAAGACGGTGTGACATGTCCTCCGAAGGCAAAGGTCACACGTTCGAATCGTGTCGGGTGCGCCATCTGGAAAGCCGGAATAGAAGGCATCAGCGACTTAGGCCCTCACCGTGTCACAGCGAGAAAAAACCTGGCCACGATCAGGCAACGAGGCAAGAAATGGTAGATTCAAGTCAGGCGGACAGGCCCAGGCGCCATGTGAAAATCCTTCCTTCGAAGGAAGGATGCGGACGCTTGGGCCAGGAAATGGAGATTCGGGCGGACCGCTCCGAATTGCCGGCCGATAGCGCCGTTCTCAAGACCATCAGATTGGCCGACTTTATTACGCGCTACCGCAAGGAAGTAACGCCTAAGAAGCGCGGCAGGAAGATCGAAGACGGGGTGCTCGCACAATTATGGCGACCGCCGACTGGCTTACATCTGCACCAATCCCGGGCACACTTTGCATGTGGATGTTCAATTGGCGAATGACGAAGTGACAGATAAGCGATTTTCGCGAATGCGACGGTCGCTGGCGCCATTCCGCGCAGTTTGGCCATTTCCGCAACCACATTGGCTCTATCGGGAAGAGTTGCTGCAAGCACGCTGTGGAGTGATCGCAGATAGGCAAGCTTGATCCTTGTCCGTCATAAGACTCTCCTAACGTCCTATTCCTCACCCCCCTACCGGCCACCACACTGAGGCCGGATTGGCCGCACTAATCTTGTTCGGTAGCAGCGCCACGAACGCGCCCCGCTTATGCAGATAGCGGACATAGGTGGACGGGCCGTCAATAGGGCAGGTTGTGACCCCATGCGGACGTTGGCTATTGCTTTCAACCACGAGTCGCGGTTGATTGCTACAACACCACCATACTGCGGAACCCATGGCAAAGAACGATAGCATCCTCATTGACGGCATCATCGCCCAGAGATTGGCAGACAAGAAGCCCTCGAACGATGTAGGCGAGGTTTTTGAGTATTTCAGCTTTGAGCAAATCCTGAAGCAATACGACTTATCAGACGAAGAGCTGGAAGCGGGCTGGGTGGACGGCCAGCATGATGGCGGCATCGACGGCTTTTTCATTTTCGTCAATGGCCATCTGGTCTCCGATACGACCGCAGCGTGGCCCCGGTCCAACGCGCAAGTCGATGTCGTCGTGATTAGCTGCAAGCATCACGATACATTCAAAGAGCAGACCTTGAACAACATGCTGGCGACCATCCAGGAGCTGTTCGATCTTTCGATTGGTGCAACAAACTTCAAGGGTAAATATTCGGCCGAGCTATTGAAGGCGCGCAGCTTGTTGGCTCGCACCTATGAGAAGCTCGCAATAACGAATCCCAAAATCACTCTCAATTTTGTATATGGTTCGCGAGGTGACACCGGCAAGATCGGCGAAAGTGTCAGCGCTCGCGCGGAGCAAATACGTCACCTCGCGGCCAGCTTCTTCAGCGACACCGTCGCAACCTTCACGTTCATGGGTTCGACTGAACTGATAGAGCGATACCGACAAGTCAAACAATTCACATTAGAGCTGCCATTTCAAGATCATCTGGCGGGGCCGGCCGGTGGTTATATCTTGATTGCCAAGCTTATCGATTACTACAATTTCATCTGTGATGCGCAGGGTAATCTCAGACGGTATTTGTTCGATTCCAATGTCCGCGACTATTTGGGAGAGAACAAGGTCAACCTCGACATCGCGGCCTCGCTCGACGACGAGAATGGACCTGACTTTCTCTGGCTGAACAATGGGGTGACCATCCTCGCCACCAATGCGGTCATACGTGGGGGCAAGAACATGATGATGCAAGACATCCAGGTTGTTAACGGTCTGCAGACGACCGAGTCGATATATCGACACTTTCGCTCTGGCTCGAGCCGATCAGCTGACAGGACCGTGTCTATAAAGATAATCGTCTCCGGCGAGGAGCAGTTGCGCGATCAAATCATCCGCGCGACGAATAATCAAAGCGCCATCGAACAGGCCGCCCTGCACGCGACGGACAAGATTCAAAGAGACATTGAACAAATTCTCGAACGCCACGACTTCTACTATGAGCGTCGCAAAAACTACTACAGGAACATCGGAAAGCCGCCGGAGAGATTTGTAACTCCAATGTACGTTGCCGCAGGATACGTGGCGATCATCATGAAGCAGCCTGCACGAGCGGCACGGCTTAAATCACGCTTCATGCGAAATCAAGAACGCTACGAACAGGTTTTTTCGGAGAGCGCGCCAATCGAAATGTGGCCTCGTCTCGTGCTAGTTTTGAAAGCTGCCGAACGTGAGATGCTCGGGGCGCGAGAAGGCTGGGGCGAACGCGCGCTAAGAAGTTGGCGCGGGCTCATCGCATTGTTGTACGTCTCCAAGATAATTGGTCGGTTCAGTTTCTCTGCATCTGAGTTCTGCAAAAAAATCGATCTGGACAAAATCGATAACGGCCTGATGGACGTATGCTTCCGCTTTGTCGAGCAACGACGATTAAGCTCGCTTCGTCAGGAGCCGAGTGCAGCGTTCTGCAAGGATGTTTGCAAAGAGTTCGGAGCTCTGCATTCGCTGCCGGGCATCGAGGCTCTAAAACACGATGAGTCGAGCTGGAGCTTCAGAGAAGCACAGCGGAATGACACTTCCCGGCTATCGCATGAATTTGTCGATCAAGTAGACACTTTATTGCCTACCCAGCCGTGGTTCAAGAACATTCACCTTGAAGTGGCCGCTAAGCTGGAGGTGTCCGGCTATAGGGTTCAACGAGCGATTACACAACTGGTGGATTCTGGACGCCGTAAGAAGCAAGTGAACGGCATCTTGTACGATGGGGCCGGATCTCCCATCACAGATGAAACTACGGCTGCATCCCTCGCATCCGACAACCCGGACAATGAAAAAATGAAAAATGACCGCTTGTGACCCTGGCTGTGTGAAAACAGAGTGCCGCTGTTATGATTCTCCCCTCATTCTGAGGGGGAATTGATGAGGCGTTTCGTTGAGGGGCGGATCGTGGGCAACGGAAGCTGCTGCCTGAATGCTTCGATGATTTCACTGACGAGAACAACCCTATTCACGCTATCGACGAGTTTGCCGATGCGCTTGATCTGGCCGAGAGGTGCTTCGGCGGAGTTGCGCCGGCGGCAACTGGCCGGCCGTCGTATCACCCTCGGTTCTCCTGAAGCTTTACATCTACGGCTATCTGAACCGGGTGCAGTCAAGCCCGCGGCTGGAACGAGAGGCCGAACGCAACATTCACGTCATGTGGCTGCTGGGTCGGCTTGCTCCCGATCACAAGACGATCGCGGACTTCCGCAAAGACAACAGCCTGGGCCTGCGTAAGGTCTGTGCGCGCTTTGTCGAGCTTAGCCACAGGACGGGCCTTTTCACGACGGCGAGCGTCGCCAGCGATGGGAGCAAGTTCAAGGTCGTGAACAACCAGGACAGGAACTTTACGCGCGCGAAGGTGGAGCGGCGGCGTGCTCAGTTGGAGGAGAGCGTCGCGCGCTATCTGAGCCAACTTGGCACGGCCGACCGACAGGAGCCGAGCGAGGCGCTAGACCGTCACTCCCGTCGGTGTACGCCTTCATCGGGCTCTCACGATGGCGCGAGATCACCATCGCCTTAATGGATGCCGGTACAGACACAGGCAAATAAGACGTTTGCCGAGCCGTTCTGATGGTTCATGGATGGCGCACTAACTCGCTTCGTGCCAAGCTGGTCACAGCCCTGAGTAGCGTCCCGCACGAATCTTTGCTGCACCCCACCGTGCATCGGCATCAGGCCTGAAGATGTGTACTACTTCGCGCCCGAGCGTCATCGGTTGCGGCGAGATCGACTCGCGACCGAGGCCCTCATAGCAATTCGACAGCCGGCTCGATGCTCGCCCAGGAAGCCTCCGTCAGGCGTAGGAAGTTCATAAGCAGCACGTGGCCTTGTTCAGTGAGTATCGATTCCGGGTGGAACTGCAGACCAAACGTTGGTTGATATCGATGCGCGAGTGCCATGACCTCGCCTTCGTCCGAACGCGCTGTCACTGTGAGATGCGGCGCGCAAGCCTCATCGAACTCAACAACAAGAGAATGGTAGCGCCCGACGCGAAGGGGGGATGGGAGCTCCTCGAACAGCCCTCGGCCATCATGCGTGACATACGAGGGCCGACCGTGCATAGGGCGACGTGCACGCGCCACGCCTCCGCCGAAAACACTCCCAATACACTGGTGTCCGAGGCAAATGCCGAGAAGTGGTACGCGACCTGAAAGCTCGCGAACGACGGCGGTGGATATGCCGGCCTCAAGGGGAGTGCAGGGACCGGGCGAGATGACCACTGCGCGCGGCTTCAGGCCAACAAGGTCAGTGACGCTGATCGCGTCGTTCCGGACCACCTCCGCCTCCTCACCAAGGTTGCGGAAATAGCGGGCAATGTTGAAGACGAAGGAGTCGTAATTGTCGATGATGACAATCAAAATGCACCCGTTCGTTCGGCACGAAACGCATCGAAGATGCGCTCCGCCTTGGCGAGCGTCTCCTCGTATTCGGCCTCTGGATCCGACATCGCCGTTATGCCGCTGCCTGCATGAAAGACAGCCGCATCGCCATCGATCGTTACAGTGCGAATCGCAATGTTTGTATCCATGCGGCCGTTAAAGCCGATGAAGCCGATCGCTCCGCAATAGAGCTCGCGTGCCACACGCTCGATTTCCGCTATAATTTCCATCGAGCGCACCTTTGGTGCTCCGGTAATGGAGCCGCCGGGAAAGCAAGCGCGAAGTAAGGTAACGGCGTCCTGGTCGCCTGCAAGTTCACCCGTAACGACCGACACGAGGTGGTGCACCGAGGCATATGATTCGAGGTTGCACAATGCCGGAACCTCGACCGAAGGCGCAGTGCAAACGCGAGACAGATCATTGCGCAGGAGGTCGACGATCATAACGTTCTCGGCGCGGTCCTTTTCAGACGTAATGAGGATTTCAGCTCGACATCTGTCTTCCTTCCAGTCAGCGGAACGCGCGATCGTGCCCTTGATGGGGCGCGTCTCGACCCGACCTCCGCCAAGCTTTAGGAAACGCTCCGGTGAGCTCGATGCGACGGTCAGCTTGCCATAGCGCAGGAGCGCTCCAAAGGGCGCGGGGTTTGATGATCGTAGTTGGCAGTAAAAGGTGAGAGGGTCGAAGGAAGTCGATACCCTGGCGCTGAAGCGCTGCGCAATGTTGGCTTGGAAGACGTCTCCGGCCAGAATCAAGCCGATGACGCGATTGACCGCAGCAATATAGTCATCGCGGCTGAAGTTCGAATGCCACACGCCCACGCTGCCGGAGGATGCATCCCGCGGCGTCTCTGCGCGGGCAAGGAGAGATGCAAATTCGTCAGCTCGGCGGTGTGCACGCTCTGCGCGGCGTATAGGATCCTGCTCCGGCCATCCGGTCGAAACGATCCAGCATTTTTTGTGCCGGTGGTCGTAGCTCACGACTACGTCATAGAAATGCAGGAGCGATTGGGGCAATCCCTGGCCGGGAATTACGGACGTCGGCAAGTGCTCTAACGTCCTGTTTAGATCGTAAGCAAGGAAGCCGGCCGCGCCTCCCTGGAACGGGGGGAGATCGGGGCGATGCTCTTGCGAATAGTTGGCGAGAAGGGCACGAAGAGCTTCCCACGGGTCGCCCTCAAGAGCCTCTCCGTTCCAACTCGCCTGTCCGTCCGCGACCATAAAGGTACCGAACGGGTCGCAGCTCAGATATGAATAACGGCCGAGCAATTCATGCGTTGCCGCGCTATCGAGAAACGTCAGCTGCGGTCGATGCGCCAGACGTCGCATCGCCGTGACGGGCTCGATCCACTGCAGCTCGCGGACATGCACTGGGTTGTCAATCACCGATGACTTGCGTGCTGTGAGATGTGCTCAGATTGTGATCCCGACTCAACCGAGAGGCGCTCGTCTGGGACCCGAAGACCATCGAGGCCGATTGTCAGGTTAGCCGCCGCCAGTCGGCTCGAGGCGCCGAGCGACCTGACCTGTTGCTGCCGTTGAGGCGAAGCGCGCATCCGTTGATACGGTGTAATCGGCGGCAAACCGCAGCTCACGGAGCGGTCGCACCCGGCTAATCGATTCCTGGTATAGCTCATGAGCCTTGTAGGCTGCGAGTTCCCTCTCGTTGTCGAACTCACCGTAGACCACAACGTCGATATCGTTGCCGAACTGGTCGGTCTTGCGATTGCGACCAACCTCCAGCAGGCGTGCATGTGGGATTGTGGTGAGAACCGACAGGCCTTCGATCATTTCGTCGATCCGGGCCTTATCCTTGGCGGTAAACAAAACGATGTGACGAATCATGAATGGCCCTGTGTTGATATCGCAAGTCGGCGCATAATTATCTTGGCATTGAGCCCGCTGCAACATTACCGCAGCGCGTCGCAATCGCCGCCATGGTTTCACTGCGGGAGCTTCTGCCCGTGGTCAAGCGGGCTCCATTTGCGGCACGTGACCGCAGTCCAGGCCCAGCGGCCAGCGCGCGCGCTCCAGATCCCACGACGTGAGTCGCCGGCACTCACGCGGTCATGCTTGCCTCGGTGTCAGGGTGAAGCCGTCTCAAGCCAGCCCACACACGCCATCAGCCTTGCAGTTCCTCTTGTTGGGGTCTGCGTGGACGAAGCTGCAGCGTGAATTCATCCTTCGTCCATGCGCTTCGCGGTAGTCACGAGCACAACCCGATTCTCCGGGACGCAATAGCCGCTCATGAGGTGCAACCCACATGGTCTTTTGAGGCGGTTGATGGCGCGGCACGTGAGCGCTCCAGCTTTGTCGAGACCAATCGCGATCGGGGCGGCCGCGGCCTGGGCGACACGCTCGAGACGTCGTCCTCGATAAGCCGTCGCGCGCAGCCACTCTAGAGGTTCCAGAAACAGCTTACGACCGGCCTCAGCTGGTCGGATGTCAACCGATCGTCTGCAGTACGGCCCTGATGCCCAACCCAATAGTCGATTTCGACGATGAATTTCTGCGCCAAATACAGAAACATCGCATGACGTATGCGCCGGCGGGAAGGAGATTGACGAATTTATTCTAAAACAAAGAGATAAACTTTGCGCTTATCCACGGTGCCCAATCAGAAGGGGCGCAGGTCAAGGTCAAAGCAACGAGTGCAAGCGGAAATGGATACCGAAGCGCGACGCGGGATTGAGCTACGTCGCGTCCCGTCCCGTCCCGTCCCGTCCCGCCCCGCCACGCGTCGCAAGCCTGAGCCCTCCAACGCGCAATGGGAGATGCAGGAATTGGAGACTGACATGTCCAAAGACCATCAAAAACTTCAGCGCAACACCGTCAAACGGTGCGCCATTTGCGCCGGAAAGTTTGGCCTTATTCGTTACTACTCTTCGCGAACCGCCCTCTGCTCAAAGAGGTGCGTTGAGCACTTCAAGTCCCGTTGCGAAGCGGACAGCAATTGGTTACGGCGATTACCCGCCGCCTGAGCGGTCAGCGGCGGCTGAGAACGCGCCTCCTGCTGCGGCCCGGAGTGCCGCACGTTTACTGCGGCGCCGAAATCATTGACGTCGACTAGCGCGCGACAATCTCGCGAACTGCGCACCGACCGCAGGGAAGGCGTGGATCTCCATTATGAAGTTCGTATTGGTCAATCACAGGGCCCCGCTTAACAGGGCGATCTGCACCGCATGCGCGAAAGTTCTCGGCACCGGGTACCTGCGGGACGTGTCGACGCAGAGGCCGTACTGTGGTTACGATTGCTACCTACGCTACGAAGCCAGGAGCCTGTTGATGCCTTGGCTCAAAACGTCATGTGCCGAAGTGGATGCCCCGACGCTTCACGCTTTGCCGCTCGAATTCATGACGTCGTTTGCACCATCCTACTGGTATTCGATGTCACTTGCAGCCTTGCGGATGGGGGAGCTCATGGCCGTAGAGCTGTCCAACACTGTCCGCGCGGGAACATGGACGTTTGGCTCGCCCCTGTGGCGACGCTACGGAGGTGGCCCCAGCCCATCGCAATGAGATCCGCCGAGCTTCATAGGTCGATACAGACGACAGAGAAGCAGCTCCGTTATTGCAAGCTGGTGTCAGGAACAACCGAAATGGCGGAGCATAGCTTCTGGCGCTTCTCGCGAACGTTGCATTGCGCGATCAACGACCGGCATCTTGAGGACATCGAGGCCCTCCTCGACGAGGAGGTCGACTGGACGATCTACGGTCCGATCGACATGTTTCCATTTCTCGGCACTCGGTACGGCAAGCGCGCCGTGCTCGACGTCATCCGGGAGATCTCTGACAATGTCCAGATTCGCCGTTTCGAACGCGACACCACCATGCTCGGCGTCGATTCCGCAGCCTCCATGCTGCGCTGTTCCCTGACGGTGCGCCAATCCGACAAGTCCATCTCGCTGCGCGTGGCGCAGTTCGCCCAGTTCAAGGCCGGCCGGCTCATCAGCATGCGTGTGCTCGTCGACACCTTTGATCTCGTCGAGCAGGCCCTCGGCCGGCAAATTCATCTCCCGAAGATGACAAACTGAGGTGAGGCGCGTCAGCGGGTCTCTCCCTCTAGGGGTCGACGATGGCGGGTGCGCGATGCTTACGCCGGACGCGATCGCGTCTTCATCGCGTGGTGATGATGACGATCGGCGTCAACGTAGACAACTTCGTAGACGGACCGGAAGGCTGTTCCAGTCAGGAGGCGGGAAGGGCAAGGCGCTCAATGGTTTGAATGTGACGCGCGAGCAGGTTGCAGGCTTGATCGACGTTGCGGGATCGCAATGCCTGCAGAATCAGCCGGTGATCCTGGTTGGACCGCGGTCGCCAGCCGGCACTTCGCGCCATTGCGAACACCAAGCGCGAATTTGCAAGCTGCAGTCCATCGAGGTTGGCGAGGAGGCGCGGCATCGCACAGGGCGAAACCAGCGCGCGGTGAAAGGCGCGGTTGGCCATTTCAAAATCCTCGATTGTCTCGGCATTGTCTCCTTCAATGAGAGCGAGCTCGATCCGTGCCAAATGGGCCGACGTCAGCTTTGGAACGGCATTGCGCAATGCGACCACCTCGAGTGCGGCGCGCATCTCGGCGATCTCCTTCACCGACTTGGTGTCGAGAGGAGCAACCCGCACGCCGCGACGGGGCCGAGCTACGACGAGGTGTTGGGCTTCCAGCTGCCGAAAGGCCTCGCGGACAGGAACGTGACTGGAATTGAATTGCCGCGCGACATGATCCTGCCGGAGCGGAGCGTCTGGCTGCAGCGCGCCGGTGATAATGCGCTCACCGATCGAGTCGGCGATGCGGCCGGCAACCGTCGTGTTCTCGTTCATCACCATAGATTATCTACCAGAAAAACGAATGCGTTCACTTAGGACATCCTCTAGCATTGGTCGAGACTCGTTATCATAGATAATCGCTCGCATTATCTATGATTAACCGCGGATGGGAGCGCGGCTCTTATGGTTGCTGCTATGGACGTGAAGCGAAACGACGGAAACAACAGCGCGCAGGCCTGCAGAAGCTGGAACCGCGCCGAGGCTGAAGCACTCTATGGACTGCCGTTTGCCGAGTTGATGCTTCAGGCGCAGAGCGTTCATCGCGCCAACTTCGATCCAAACTACGTTGAAACCGCAAGCCTGCTCAGCATCAAGACCGGCGGCTGTCCGGAGGACTGCGGCTACTGCTCGCAGAGCGCGCACTACGACACTGGGCTGAAAGCCACCCGCCTGATGAATCGCGCCGATGTGGTCGCGACCGCGCAGCGTGCCAAGGATGCGGGAGCGACCCGCTTCTGCATGGCCGCGGCGTGGCGCAGTCCAAAAGACCGCGATCTTGATCAGGTCTGCGAGATGGTCAGTGCGGTCAAGGGTCTCGGCATGGAGACCTGCGTCACGCTCGGGATGCTGATGCCGAAGCAGGCGGCACAGCTCTCAGAGGCCGGTCTCGACTTCTATAATCACAACGTCGATACCTCCGCGCGGTTCTACGGCAAGATCATCACCACGCGCACCTTACAGGACCGGATCGACACGCTGGCACATGTGCGCGAGGCGGGCATCAAGGTCTGCTGTGGCGGCATTATCGGTATGGGTGAGCTCGTCGAGGATCGCCTCGCCATGCTCATCCTGCTCGCCAATCTCCCCAGCCATCCGGAAAGCGTGCCAATCAACCTGTGGAACCAGGTAAAGGGCGTGCCGGTCAATGACACTGCAGAGCGTCCCGATCCGATCGCGGTGGTGCGTCTGGTCGCGACGACCCGCATCATGATGCCGAAGAGCGTGGTGCGGTTGTCCGCTGGACGTCAATACATGAGCGATGAACTGCAGGCGCTGTGCTTTTTGGCTGGCGCAAATTCAATCTTCCTCGGCGACGTGCTGTTGACGACGAAGAATCCGAATGCCGATCGCGACACGAATTTGCTGCACCGGCTCGGCATCACGTCCGGGCTGTCTTCAGCGAAACAGGGTCGCGAGCGCTGCGCGCAAACTTCAATGTAGGTAAAAAATGCAGATTACGTTGATGAAAGGCAAAATCCATCGCGCGTCGGTCACTGAAGCCGATCTGCACTATGAAGGCTCGATTTCGATTGATCGGTTGCTGTTGGACGCTGCGGGACTCCTGATCAACGAGCGCGTCGAAATCTTTAACATCGACACCGGCGCACGCTTTGCCACCTATGTGATCGAGGCACCCAAGGGGTCCGGCATGATAGGCCTCAATGGTGCGGCCGCGCGACTAGCGATGCCTGGCGATAAGGTCATCATCGTTGCGTATGCCGTCTTTGATGAGATGGAAGCAAAAGCGTTCAGGCCACGCGTTGTGCGGGTTGACCGGGAGAACCGCATCCTACCGGGTTGAAAGCCGACAGGCCGATGCTGGAGCCATTGTCCTGGCGGCCAATTGAATTTGCATGATTGATGGCGACCCTGGGAGGGGTGAATGAGCTCGATCCATACGGCCAAGGTCGCCGATTATGTCGCGGCGTTGCATGCCCTGAAAGAGGATGACCGGCTGCGCCGCCTTAGGCCGCGCGAAGGCATCGATTTTGTATCGAACGACTATCTTGCGCTTGCGAGCGCACCGCGCATGAAAAAGGCAGTTTTTGCGGCGCTCGAGGCCGGCACCCCGATCGGAGCCGGTGGGTCGCGGCTTCTGCGCGGCAATTGCGAGGAGCACGAACGTCTCGAAGCAGAAGCGGCTCAGTTTTTTGGGGCGGAGACGGCGCTCTTCTTTGGCGGCGGTTATGTCGCAAATTTCGCTCTTCTGACAACATTGCCGCAGCGCGGCGATCTACTCGTTCTCGATGCTCTCGTGCACGCGAGCATCCATGAAGGTGCGCGAGCTAGCCGGGCTGACTTTCGCATAAGCGCCCACAACGATCCTCAGTCGGTCGAAAACACAATCCGCGACTGGCGTACCCAGGGCGGAATGGGCCGCGTCTGGATCGTGGTTGAAAGTCTCTATAGCATGGATGGCGACTTCGCGCCGCTCGAAGACCTCGTCGCTATCGCCGGCCGGCACGACGGGTTCCTGATGGTCGATGAGGCCCACGCCACAGGCGTCTACGGGGAGCTGGGACGAGGACTTGCCGCCTCCTATGAGGGGCAAGGAAATCTGCTGGTTGTTCATACCTGCGGCAAGGCGCTGGGCGCCGCAGGCGCGCTTGTCACTGCCTCAACGGACATGCGCGACTTCATGGTCAATCGCTGTCGCCCGTTTATCTTCGCCACAGCACCCTCACCATTGATGGCCGTTGCCGTGCGGGAGGCCCTGCTTATCCTGCAGCAGGAACCCGAGCGGCAGCAGCGTTTGGCCAAGCTGGTCGCGTTCACGCATCGGGAGATCGGCATGCGCGGCGGGCGAAGTCCTTCGGCCTCGCAGATCGTGCCCTATATCGTCGGCGACAATGGGCGTGCGATGCGGCTCGCATCGCGATTGCAGGCTCGCGGCTTCGATATCCGCGGAATCCGACCGCCAACCGTTCCCGTGGGTACGGCCCGCTTGCGAATTTCACTGACCCTCAACATCGGGGAGGAGGACGTGCGTGCAATGCTCGATGCGCTGTTCGAGGAGACGAGAGGTGAAGCCCGATGAGACAGCAGATCGTCGTGACAGGCACAGATACCGGGATCGGAAAGACGGTCTTTTCCGCAGGGCTCGCTAATCTCCTCGGCGCGAACTATTGGAAACCGATTCAGGCGGGCCTCGAAGGAGAAACCGACACCGAAGTCGTCGCGCGGCTGGGTAGTCTTTCAGGCGATCGCATCGTGCCGGAGGTTCACCGCCTTCGAACGCCGGCTTCGCCCTATCACTCCGCGGAAATTGACGGTGTTCGCATCGATGCGGACTCGCTCGCTGTGCCAGACACCGGCGGGCGACCGTTGGTTATCGAGGGCGCCGGCGGGCTGATGGTGCCGCTGAGTCTCGGCACAGTTTATGCTGACGTTTTTGAGCGATGGCGCCTTCCAGCAGTGCTCTGCGCTCGGACGGCGCTGGGCACCATTAATCACTCGCTGCTGTCGATAGAAGCTCTGCGGAGGCGCCATATCGACATCCTCGGGATTGCATTCATTGGGGAGCGGAATGCTGAGGCTGAGAGCGCGGTTTGCGAGATTGGCCGCGTGCGTTGGTTAGGGCGATTGCCCTGGCTTGCTCCCCTCACGCCAGACACGCTGCAGATCGCATTCAAGGCGTCGTTTCGTGCTGATACGTTCAAGTCATGATGCCGAACAAGAAAACCCAGATCTGGCGTCGGTTCATGCAACACGCGCTTCTGGATGACATCACCAACGTTATGGGTTCAAAAATGCTCGTTTGAGTCTCGGCTCATGGTCATAGACCCTGCAAATGGTGAAGCTCGTCGCGTCCCCTTCAATCCGCCGCTCGAAGCAAGATACATGTCCGTTGACGGCTGTTTCGCAGGTAACTGCCTCGTTCTGAACACGGGCGAGTATGGCGCTCTGCTTGAGAATATTCCGCCAACGCTGGATGAGTTCTTTTTGATCTTCACTTCGGCGGCAAGGCCGGTGTTTCGACGATGCAAGCGAGCATGGGTTCGCGGCAGCCAGATGGATGTGGACTATCAGCGCTAGCATCGCAAGGCATATCTGCGAAGCAGGTAAAAGGGGCAACAATGCGCCGCTTCTGCGTCGACCAGGCTAATGCCTTCATCCTGGGAGGAAACAATGAGCACGAGTTGCGAGGACGATCGGCTGTCCGCTGGCTAGGGCGAATGCCCTGGCCGTTTCCTCTTGCTGCAAACACGCCGCAGGCCGCGTTCAAGGCCTCATTCCGTGCTGGTGAGTTCAAGCCATGACGTCAGAGAAGAGACCCGCGATCTGGCATCCGTACACGCAACACGCGCTTCAGGGCGAGATGACAAAGGTTCTGCGTGGCGATGGTGCTTATCTCTACACCGCGGACGACCGCCGCATCATCGATGCAATCTCATCCTGGTGGGTCGTGACCCACGGTCATTGCCACCCGCACATCGTCAGGGCGATTCAGGAACAGGCGGGCAAGCTCAACCAGATCATCTTTGCCGGCTATACCCACGATCCGGCTGAGGAGGTTGCGGCGCAACTCTTGAAGCTCACACCCCGTGGGCTTGACCATGTCTTCTTCTCGGACAGCGGCTCCATGAGCGTGGAAGTCTCGTTAAAAATGGCGATCGGCTATTGGAATAATGTCGGCGAGCCGCGGACACGCATTGTCGTGATGCAACATTCCTATCACGGCGATACAATTGGGGCGATGTCGGTGGGGGCTAGGGGCGTGTTCAATGACGCATACGGGCCCTTGCTGTTTGACGTGACCGCAATTCCGTTCCCTGCGGAAGGCCGTGAGCAGGCAACCCTCGATGCGCTCGAGTCGGCATGCCGAAACGAAAGTCCCGCAGCCTTTATTGTGGAGCCTCTGATTTTGGGGGCGGGCGGGATGCTGATGTACCCCGCTTGGGTGCTAAGGGACATGAAGCGGATCTGCGAGGCCTCTGACGTCCTGTTCATCGCCGATGAGGTGATGACGGGCTGGGGCCGGACCGGAACGCTATTCGCCTGCGAGCAGGCCAATGTCAGTCCAGATATCGCCTGCTATTCGAAAGGCCTCACCGGCGGGGCGCTCCCACTGGCAGTGACGCTCTGCCGCGCGGAGATATTCGACGCGCATTACTCAAAAGATCGTACCCGCACGTTCTTTCATTCGAGTTCATATACCGCGAATCCAGTGGCCTGCGCTGCCGCAAAAGCGAATCTGGATATCTGGCAAGATCAGGAAGCACGCCAGCGCGTCGCGTCTGTCGCCACGATGCAAGAGCATGCAATCGAGCCATTCCGTGCCGACCCGCGCTTTGCAAACGTCCGGCGGACCGGCACCATTACAGCGCTCGATCTGAAAACCAGCGATCCGGGCTATCTGGCAGGCATCGGTCCGAAGCTTCTGGCCTTCTTCGAGAGCCGAAATCTCTTGCTGCGCCCACTCGGTAACACGATCTACGTGATGCCGCCTTATTGCGTCACGGCGGCAGATCTTGATCAAATCTATGCCGGTATCAGGGATGCTGCCGATGCGCTGGGTTGAGGGTGCGGCTCGAGCGCGTCTAACGGAACCCAGCTGCGGCCGTAAAGTGAATATGCTGGCCGAACCTGAACCAGTCGCAGGCTTTGGCAAGGACCCGAGCCGCTGTCGCAGATGTCCCCGACGCTGTACCCCGGCGCAAACTCACAAGATGTGCGGAGAGCGGTAGCTTGCCGGCGTGGCGGTGCCCGGCGCCTGCAAAGCTGGTCGGCGTGACGACATGGTGGCTGCAAAGTTTTCCTTTTGATGATTGCGCAATCATCAGATGTTTCTATCTGTCCGCCGCTGGTTTTGGAAACGTGCCGTTCCGTTTGGCCTCCGCCATTGACAGTCTTGTCTCAGCTTCCGTAGGTACCCCGAGTCCGGGATGCGGGCAGTGGAGCGGTCGGGATCTAAGATGAGCCACATTTCAGAGCAGCCTGTTGAACGTGTCACGATTCCAGTTCTGCAGCGGTGCAAGGAGGAGGGGCGCCGTATTGTAATGACCACGGCTTACGACGCGGTCACCGCGCGCATCGCCGATTCCACTGTCGATGTCATCCTGATCGGAGACAGTGTTGGCAATGTCTGCCTCGGATTCGACAACACGCTGCCGGTTAGTATGGCCATGATGAACCATCATCTGGATGCCGTTGCGCGCACAAGAGGTCGTGCCTTGCTCGTTGCCGATATGCCATTTCTCAGCTTTCATCTCGGCATTGAGGAGACGATACGCAACGCCGGGGGCTTTCTGCAGCGTGGCGCGGCAGCGGTTAAGCTCGAGGGGGGCGCGAAGCGCGTCGAAATGGTCCGCGCTCTGGTCGATTGCGAAATTCCCGTGATGGGTCATCTCGGTCTCACTCCGCAGAGTGTCAATGTCATGGGGGGATTCAAAGTGCAGGGCCGGAAAGCCGATGACGCTCTGCGCCTGCTCGATGACGCCCACCGTCTGCAGGAGGCTGGATGCTTCGCTCTGGTCCTGGAGGGCGTTCCGGCGGAGCTCGCCGCGCGCGCGACCGAATTCCTGACGATACCGACCATTGGAATTGGCGCGGGTCCCAATTGCTCGGGCCAGGTGCTCGTATTCCATGATGTGCTGGGATTGACTGAAGGTCATCGGCCGAAATTCGTTCGCGCCTATGCAGATGGTTTTCAGCTGCTGCAGGAGGCGCTGTCGCGCTGGGCCGCAGATGTCCGCAGCGGCGCATTCCCGGGACCGAAGGAGTCCTATCTGCTTCCAGAGGGCCTTGCAGAGACGATCGCAACCTGGGCCCCCAGCTAACCTGATGTACAGCCAACAAATGCAGACAATCACGACAGTCGCCGAACTTCGTCGCGCTCTTTCAAACGCCCGCAGGACCGGTCAACGCGTCGGATTCGTGCCGACCATGGGCTATTTGCACGAAGGTCACTTGGCGCTGGTCGAAGCCAGCCGGGCGCAATCTGACCTCACCGTCCTCAGTATCTTCGTGAACCCCACTCAGTTCGGGCCAAACGAGGATCTCAGCACCTATCCGCGCGACTTCACGCGCGATGAGAAACTGTGCCGCGATGCGGATGTTGCCATCGTCTTTGCGCCGGATGCCAGCGAAGTCTATCCGGCACAATTTGAGACCTCCGTCGAGCCGGGGGACCTGGCAAAGCCGCTGTGCGGAGCGTTCAGGCCCGGGCACTTTCGCGGTGTCGCGACGGTCGTCTGCAAACTGTTCAACGTGGTGCAGCCGGATATCGCGTTCTTCGGACAGAAGGATTTTCAGCAATGCGCGGTCGTGCGTCACATGGTACGTGATCTCGATCTTCCGATCGAGATCGTGACCGTGCCAACGGTCCGGGAGGCGGATGGGCTCGCGATGAGCAGTCGCAACCGCTATCTCAGCGAGGACGAACGTCGGCGGGCTGGTGCCATCAGCCGTGGACTGTTCGCCGCCGCGGACAAGTTCCGCTCAGGAGAACGCGACGTCGAAAGGCTGCTTGCAATCGCCAAAGGGCATTTGAACGAGGTCGATCGGCTGCAATACCTTGAGCTTGTCGACCATGATACGCTCAAGGCCGCCGAAAGTCCGCTGAGCCACCCGGCGGCCCTGTGTGCCGCAGCCTACGTCGGCTCGACCCGGCTGATCGACAATATGATACTGGCGTTACCGACTTCCTAGCACCAGCTCGAGCGGATTCAGTGCGGTGAAATCCGTCGGCAAAGTTGCGTGAACGCGGAATTTAAGCGCCCTGTCGGCATAAATTGCGTTAATCAATATCAAGATGCTCTTACGATGCAGGGCTAAAGCGTAGCCCTGTTTCACGAGCCGACCGTTGGGCGGGGTGGCAAGAATAACGTGGTCAAATCCGTCTCAGTTTGTTGGCACGGCATAGGAGCAGGACATGGCCAGCCATTTCTATCGACTCCGTATGGGCGCGTACGCTGAGACATTGTTTCGGTGCAACAAGCGCGAGAAGCTGCAAATGGTCTGGCTGCAGTGCAATTTGATGCGGCTCGGGAATGAGGTCATCCGATCCGCGCACTGGTCCATCGCGGCGGACCAGCCGGTTCGGCATGGACACGGCGCGCCCAAAATCGCCAGTAGAGGTGAGACGACGCTCGACGACCTGAAACAAATCGGGCGCGAAGCATTTTCCCAAGCGCCCACCATGTGGCGGCAGGCGTGAAGGATAGCCAGTTTGGTTCTCTGAACATCGCGGTCGGCTGTCCAATGGGCGAAACCGCAACGTCTCCATGTTCTCCGATGCAAAACGATCATGCAGAGATTTGTAACGCGAACGGCTGCGTGCTTCTTGGCTGAAGGAAAGTTGCGCCAATAAACGCGAATTCAGAATTCCGAAATCAATCTAACTTAGCAAGCCACTCATCGGCGAGCAGAGCAGGCCAGCTCCCGTTCTGCTCGATACTGATCACGCCCGTGGGACCCGCGACAACCAGCGCGCACCAGGGGCTTAAAACTCATCACGGGGTACAATGACCGGAGTAGCGAGTAGACTTATCGGGCACTTGCGGAGTTGCCGGGCCTTCCGCATTGGGTTGCGCGGCCAAATGGCACTGCTCGGGATTTCGGGAGTTGTTGTCACAGGTGTGCTCTGCGCCGCCGCCCTGAACTACGCGAGCCTGGTCCAGAGGGATGCGAATGACAGCAGCAGGTTCAAAGATCATGTCGCATCCTTGTCACAAAGCTTCCTGGAGTCACGACAAGTCACGAGCGACTTCCTGCGCAAGCCGAGCGAAATGGCAATCGCGAAGCATGCGAAGAGTCATGAGGAGCAGCTCGCAGACCTGAGCCGGGTCGAGGCATTTGTGTCGGCCCTGCCCGACGACGACCCACGCAAGGAAGCGACCGCGTTGCGGTCCGTGATCAATCTCTATGCGACCCGCTTTCGAAACGTGGTGTCGGCGCAACGCAATCTCGGCTTCAACGAAGACGATGGATTTCAGGGCAAGCTGCGTAAGGCCGTGCATGCCAACGAGCAACGTCTAGCCGACCTGAACCAGCCACGCCTGACGATCTTGATGCTGACGATGCGCCAGCACGAGAAAGACTTCATGCTTCGTGGCGAAGACAAGGATGGCGATCAACTGGCTGACCGGGAAGCGGAATTCGAAACCGCGCTTGCTCAGGCGAGCCTACCTGCGGAAACGAGATCCCAGCTCCTCGAACTGATCCGCGCATATAAGTCGAGCTTTGTGTCGTTCATGGTGACGCAGCAGGCGCTGAGCGATCAGGCCGAGGATCTCGGGCAAATCTACGACCGCATCAGGCCGGCGCTGGCAAAGATCATGGCCGCTGCTGACATGCACTCGCGGGCTGCGGAAATGCAAGCTGAACAAATTCAGCGGAAGTTGATCTGGCTGATCGGGTTGGCAACGTTGCTCGTTGGCCTGCTTGCGTTGCTGTTCGGACGGCGCGTTGCAAAGACAGTCGCTTGGATGACGGCGGCCATGCGCCAGCTCGGCGAGGGCCGGTTCGACGTCGTTCTGCCAGGCCTTGGCCGTAACGATGAACTTGGCGAGATGGCCGCAGCGGTCGAACTGTTCAAGCTGAAAGCGCGCGAGAAAGCGCAAGCCGAAATCGATGCAAAGGCCGAACAGGATCGTACCGCCGCCGAGCAGCGGCAGGCCGATATCGCTCGGCTCGCCGGCGAATTCGAAACCGCAGTGGGCAAGGTTATCGATACGGTCTCCTCTGCCTCCTCAGACCTTGAAGCCTCCGCCCGGAGCCTTACCTGCACCGCCGATCACGGCCGGCAACTCTCGGTCGAAGTCGCCAGCTCATCGGAGCAAGCGTCTGCCAATGTTCAGCTCGTCGCGACAGCGACGGGAGAAATGGCAGCAACGATCGCCAACATTGGCCGGCAGGTCGAAGAGGCCGCCGATATCGCGCGCGAAGCGGTTCGCAGGGCCGAACTCAGCGATCAGCGCATGGCCGGTTTGGCGGCTGCGGCGGACCGGATCGGCAGCGTGGTCCAGCTGATCGCCGCGATTGCGCGGCAGACCAATTTGCTCGCGCTGAACGCGACAATTGAAGCTGTGCGCGCCGGCGATCTCGGCAAAGGTTTCGCCGTTGTCGCTGACGAAGTGAAGTCTCTCGCAACGCAAACGGCGCATGCGACCGCCGAGATCAGCGAGCACATTCATGGCATTCAGACGGCAACGACTGACTCGGTCGGCGCAATTGCCGATATCAGCGTCATTGTTGGTCGCATTTCGGAAATCGCCGTGACCGTGGTCAACTCCATCGCGGAGCAGGGAGCAACGAGCAAGAATATCGCGTCCAATTTGCAGGAAGCGGCGGCCAGAACCAGCCAGGTGGCGGCGAGCGCCATTGAAGTGACAAACGGCGCAAAGGAGACAGGAGGGGCTTCGATGCAGGTGCTGAGGTCTGCCGAACTTCTGTCAGGGGAAAGCGGTCGGCTGAGGCGCGAGCTCGGCAGCTTCCTCGGGAGGGTCCAAGCGGCTTAAGCTGGTATCTCAACGTCACGAGCCGCCGGAGCCGGAACATCGATGCGTTTTCGAAGACTACTCCAGCTGCTTTAAGGCAATGGAGCGGACGAAAGCGGCTTCACGTGCATGACCCAAGCCGTCGCACCTCCTATCCTTCGAGTACCCGCCTGCACAGGGGATGACCCGTAGCTCCTCTCATCTTGGTGCATGTTTCATGTTTGATCGCTCCTGCTCCAGAGCTTCCATGCCATTTCGATGCAGCCAAAGAAGCGCCCTAGCGAGCTGACGAAGATCGTTTCGGCTCGCACCAGCGGGCAGTCGCCGTGCGCGACGAAGAGCATCCGCAGCTTGCTTCTCCAAAAGCGATAATTCCCGCTCTGTCATCGTCCCTTGACCGATCTACGCTCACTCATACCGCACGTTTGCTGAGTTGACCCAACGGCACTCGTGCGCGGACTCGGACAGCAGTCGCAGATCTCAAGCATGCCGACAGCGCAATATGCGCCCGCGCCATTTTGCTGGCTAGGGCCCGTTGACGAGTGGCATGGGCGCGGTCGGTCCCGGCACGAAACCATCCTAGTGACGGCCATGGACCGCCAGCGCAATTGCACAGGTCACAAGGAGAATGATGAGTCCACGCATGGCAAAAAGCGTACTCCGGTAGCAGTATCGGATTTATGAAACATCTCGCACGCCGGAGTGTTTGAGAAGCGGCATGCAAACCCCGTGACCTCTAAATCACACGAGCACGTCGGGCCGCAGAGTCAGACCGGCTTAAGCTCGCCCTTGTAGATCCTCAACGCCCACTTCGTTGCAAAACCGCGCGTGGTCACCTCGGCGCGCTGGAAAAAATCATGTCTTGCTGACAACAGCAGGAATAGTGCACATGATTCGAATAATCATTTATGCGTTCGCCGGTCGAACCGAAGGCATCATGGGGCTCACGTTCTTCGCCGCAACTGAAAGCGATGTATGGCAAATCACGACGTCGTCTCGGGTGGTCTCCTGGCACTGACCGCTGGCGGAATTACGCTGCTCTGCTCGAGCCTGCTTGCGTTGACCTTGATCTGAAGCCAGTGCGCTGGTTTGGTCGTGCCGAGCGCGTGCGGCTTCATGATCGAGAGTCTCTCAATCCGAAGCTGCCGGTGAACCCGGCCGGTCAGATACCAATGACTATGGTTGGAACGGGACAACAAGTTCGTTGGATGTATACGGCTGAGAGAAAATGATTAAATCGATGTTTGCAGCCTGTTTGTTGACGTGGTCCGTTGGTGCGATGCCAGCGCAATACCTCGGACGGGTCCTAACCCAAACAACCACGGTGTCTCAGGTACAGCCGCAGCAATCGCACTCCCGCGCGAATCACTGTCAAATTGCAACCGAGTCGGGGGCGCCCCGTGAAGAGCCACCCCCGATCCTGCCAAAATTCAGCTAGGGACTGACGGCAGGCGTTGGTCGGTAACAAGCAGGACAATAACTCCTGACTCGACCATGTCGTCAAGTCGGACCCATTTTTGAAAGGAGCCAGAATGGCCAACCGCGTACGCATTCGTTGCATCAACAAAACTGACAGAATGAATCCGCATGAGCGGATCAAAAATGTCGGTGGCCAGAACGCTGACGGCGGTCGGTGGAAGCAATCGGTCGATCAGACCGTTCGAGAAATCGAATCCCGTGAATGGGAGTTCTTTGTCACTGAAGGTGGCCGCACCGTTGATGTTATCGTCGCCACACACAACGGGAATAAGTACATCAAGACAACTGCTGACGGTATTCAACCCGACAATCTTCTTTCGCTCCCTGAATGCCCGTGATCTAAGCTAGGGGCGAAGCGAATCCGTTCGGCTCCTGATCCCAAAACAAAGCCTGCTGGGCCGCATAAAGCTCCGCGCGTTGGGATGGTTAAAACCGTCCCGCATGACGGCGTCGATGCGGTCCAGTTCTCGCTGGATGAAGCTCATATCGTATTCTTTTTTCGATTTGTAGCTTTGGCCTTCTTCACCTTCGGCTTTTCCTTAAGGCACCGCGACGTTTTCAGTGCGCCACACAGCGCAGCTTCGAAACCCTCTTGGGCGTCTTTCTGGTCGAATTGGTCGTCAGTTGTGTGTCTTTGCCATGAAGCCGGTCGCTCAACGGCGCATCGACAAAAACACCCTCGGCGCCGTTTTTTCGCGTTCCCTATTTCGTCTCGACGCCTGCGGCGCTCGATCTTCTGCAGTCACGTGGCATCCTCCTCTTTGGCGCCGATCTTTGGGCGGCCGACTGGGAAACATGACCCCGGAGCAGGAATCGAAGAAGGTGATCGAGCAACCCGAGATCACCCAAAGGGAATCATTCTGCTGCATGATCCGCGGGCGCGGAGGACGGCAGCTATGATGCCCGCGTTCCTGCGCTACCTGCACGATCAGGGCTATCGGATCGTACACTTGGTACCGGCTGCTGCCCCCCTCCAGAAGCACGCCGACGGAGCTCCTCATTGAGGGCGCGCGACCGGATTTGAGTTCCGCTTCGGGCCCTCAGATTCATTAGAGTGCGGCTTGCGTCCGCATGCAAAAAGGCGATCTCTTGCATCAGGCGCCATCGAGATCGCCGCCGCCCCGCGATCAACGCCAGTCGTACAGGCCAGACGCCGTCCTCAATGAGGACACTCGCAAGTCAAATTGGGACAGAGCCATTTGCCTAGCTGAGCATCTTCCGACGCTCTGACGCAACGACCAGAAAACAGGGGGCCGAGCTTTCCTCGGGGAGTGCTTCAGGCAATGAGCCCCTCAGGAAATAACAACGCCGCTCGCTTGAAATGAGTGCGAGCGGCGTCGCTCCAGCCCCGGGAGGATGATGCAAAGTCCCGGTAGACGCTAGACTAGCACGAGTTGTGCCAACATACATGTTCCGAGGCGGGACACGCGGCGGCACATGATAACGCAATCATTATCCGCGCCCAGAGTCCGCGCCCTGCGCCGAGTTTTCCTCGCGTGACAGGGAAGGTTTTGGAGCAGCATGGGGCCTGATGCGGAAGTGCTATCGTTGCCTCAGTGCACTGGTGAGGCGGGGGGCCTGATAGCGCAGGCTGCGCTGACCAGGCGCCGTCAGGACTGTCGTCAGAGCGCGCCGCCAGGCCAGGCTCTGGAAATGGACAGCTGCAATATCGCCGCGGCGAAAGTCGATCTGCAGGGCCTCGGTCGCGATCGGCGGTCCGGACAACTCGAGGAGCGGTCGCCCGAGCGCCGATAGACGAGCCGTTCTTGACGCCTGCTTGCCGCCGCGCCGTGACAGGCGCCCCGGTCGAAGCGCAGGCGAAACAAAGGTCCGGCGTCCCTGCGCGTCTCGATGAAGCCTTCCGCCAGGAGCTACTCGTATGCTGCGGTAATCGTGATTCGAGAGGCTCCAAACGCGGCCGCGACGCCGCGGGTCGAAGGAAGCTGGTGGCGCGGTCTGTCGACGCCATCATCGATCTGCGCCTTCAGTGCTTCATAGCCCCATTCGGCTTATGACAGCGCTTTCCTGTCTCTGATTGGCCCACCAATATCGCTCCAAACTGGCCCTTCAAAGTGGCCTGCGTATCGCCTAGATGATCAGGCACCAAGATCCGATCGAGGTGTTCGGATGCGGGGGAGTTCTAGCAATGTATATACCGCCAGCCTTTCGCGTCGAGGACATCGCAGAGATTCACCGGACCATGCGCGAGGCCCGCTCGGCAACCCTTGTCACTGCAACTGAAGAGGGGCTGATCGGCACGCCGGTCCCGATGCTTCTCGACGAGACGGACGGTGCGAATGGCACGCTTTACGCGCACGTGGCAAGATCCAATCCACAGTGGAAGCTGCAGCCTTCCTGCGAGGCGATGGCCATCTTTGCGGGGCCTGAAGCCTATGTCACCCCGTCCTGGTACGTGACGAAGCAGGAGACGCACAAGGTCGTGCCAACGTGGAACTACGTTGCGGTACATGCCTACGGCCCGGTCGAGTTTTTCGACGATGCGGACCGGTTACTCGACGTCGTGAGACGACTGACGGATCTGCACGAGCAATCGCAAAAGGACCGCTGGGCTGTCGCGGACGCTCCGGCTGACTTCATCCAAACGCAGCTCAAATCGATCGTCGGCCTGCGCATGCCGATCACAAGGTGCGACGCCAAACGGAAGGTGAGCCAGAACCGCAGCGCAGCGGATCGCACCGGCATCATCGATGGATTGTCGAGGAGCGATCGCCCTGAAGATCATATCGTAGCCGCTCTGATACCGAGAGGATGACGCTGGACGGTGCCGGGATGGGGTGAATGATGGTCGAGTTTCAGGTGTTCCTGCTGTTCTTGGGAGCTGCGCTCCTGGCGGCGATCACACCAGGAGCCGGGATGTTCTACGTTGCGGCACGACCGTTTGCAGACGGCCGTCCGCCTGGTCTGGCATCGGCTTGGGCACCCGTGTTGGCAGTTTGTGCATGTTATTCGCCGGGGCGGTCGGGATCTTTGCGCTCGTCATGGCGAGTGCGGAAGCCTTCACTCTGCTCAAGCGAGCCGGAGCCGTCTATCCGATCTGGCTTGGGTCAAGACATGGACGAAAGGCAAGATCGTCGATCCGGTCGGGGTGGAGATAGTCGGTGTGGGACGGGCATTTTGGCGAGGCATTATTGTCGAGGTGCTGAACCCGAAGACGGATGCAATTTTCTAGTCTTCACCCCGCATTTATTGACCCAGCCGCCGATGTCGCCCGGCACTTCGTCATCCTTGGGACAGTTTCCGTTGCGCTCAACACAGCCGCCCATGTGATCGCGACCCATTGGGCCGCCACAGCATGAGCTGGCCTGGCCAAGCGGCCGTCTGCCGTCCTCAAAATGCGACAGCTATCTGGTGCAGCGATGTGCACGTCGCGATCTTCACTTCGAGCTTCACTTCTAGTTGCGCGGCCGGCCGGTTGATCATCCTGAGGGCCACTCTGTCAATTGCGGCCTGTCTTCCGATGTTGCAGCACAATGTTTCGGCTGACTCAGGAAAGACGACGGCATTTATGAAGACCACGGCGCGCATAAGTCGTTCGCCTCGGGTCGCGCTAGTCTGACGACAGTGGATGTGCGGCATGTGGGTGATCGGTGCGCTTCCTCGCCGTAAGGGCCGGTCGCCAACCTTCACATCCCGAACAGCTCGGACATGAGTCCTGAATCAGCTGGACGGCGAGCCGGGTCAGACTTTTTGGATTTGTTTCGCCGCCCGCGGCAAGATTTAAAATCTTCTCGGCAAGGCATGCTTTTAAGGAAGACGTCCGCGCAGGTTCCGGCACCATTTGGACAGCATCGTCCAGGACGCGTCGCAACACGGCACGCAAGTGAGTTTCTGAATTCGCAGCTGTCATGAGGCTCATCCAACGGATCAAATCTGTGCGCGTTGGCTTCGGCTCTCACCCAGTGTTCCTGAGAAGATCCGGCGAAGCCCACCGTTCGATAAATCCCGTGTCGTCTAGTGATTGGTGCAATCGGCTTGCTTGCCGTCACGCCCGACACATACAGGAAACATGTTTAGCGGAGGTGACACTGAAGTTTGGAATGCGATTTCTTTGGTGGGTTCGCGTTGTCCAGAACGAAGTCGAGAGGAGTTGTGTAACGACCGACCGAGTCCCCGTAGATCGTGGGGCCTGCAGCTCCGTTCAAGAGCGCGTGGTAGAGGTGATCAATGAACCTTTCTGCGGCGACATTGTTCCGCGTAAATTACCCCGAACCGGCGGAGTAACGCCGAATGCAAGCAGCTTGTTTGGGTAGGAGCGACATCACGCGGACGCTCAATTCGGCAGCAGAGTCGTTTTCCAAGAACTGCTCAGAACCTTGTCGCACTTCAGCAGCAAAGGCCAGGGCGTACCTATCCCACGCGGCGCGATGTGGCGAGCCGGGCCCGCAAGCCGCGCATTTGATCCACAACGCCGTCTGAACCGGAGACACGAGCATGTGTGGGTAACTGCCGGAGACGAGCTCTACCACAACAGCCAAGGCGCCCTTTACAAGAGCGACCGTAGTCAGCTGTTGGTCAATGCCCCGACTGACGCAGGAAGGCATGACGTTACCAGAGAAGCCAGAGCGAGCGCGCCGCGTCCGACCGCGCCTTTCATGCTGGAGAATGTCGGGCCAGCCTAGAGCGATCCAGGCTCGCTAGCGATGTAAAGCCCGCAAAGCTCGACGTCGGCGGATGGTGCAGGAGTTTGGCATTATGTGACGGCGTGGTGTTTGGTCCGCAGCCATATTAGGTTGGAGGTGAGAAATGTCAGCCCGTCGGCAACAGCTCTGACAGCCGAGCCGGCTAATTCGCCGTTCGGTTGGTCGGCACGATGATCCCTCGTGTGGCCAGGCAGTTTAGCACCGTATCGGCCAACCGTTCCGGCTGCTGGTTCAGTGTTGTCAAATGGATTTCGGGCGCGCCCGGCGCCTCGTATGGGGCGTCGATGCCGGTGAAATTCTTGATCATGCCTGATTTCGCCTTGGCGTAGAGCCCCTTCGGATCGCGCCGCACGCATTCGCCGATCGGCGTATCGACAAAGACCTCGATGAATTCGCCGTCGCCCACGAGATCGCGCACCATGTCTCGTTCAGCCTTGTAGGGCGAGATGAATGAGCAGATCACGAGCAAGCCACTATCGACCATCAGTTTGGCAACCTCGCCGGCGCGGGGGATGTTTTCAATCCGATCGGATTCGGTGAAGCCGAGATCTCGATTGACACCGTGCCTGAGATTGTCGCCGTCCAAGAGCATGGTGTGATATGACATCGCAAATAACTTCTGGTCGACGACGTTGGCGATGGTCGACTTGCCCGCGCCGGGAAGCCCGGTAAACCAGATGATGCAGGGTCTTTGGTGCTTGAGAGCGGCGCGCTCCTTCTTCCCGAGTGAGAGCGGCTGGCAGGCCTTTGCGGCACGCCGCAAGGGAAACGCAATCATGCCGGCGCCGACGGTCCTGTTGGTGTCGCGATCGATCACGATGAAGGAGCCGGTACGCCGGTTCGCTTCATAGGCGTCGAAGGTTGCCGGCAGTACGGTTGCAATCTTGCAGAAGCCGATTTCATTGAGGCGCAAAGTTCGGGCCGCCACATGCGCGCCCGTGTTGACGTCGATCCTGTATTTCATCGCGGTGATGCTGCCGGACGCAATTGATTGCGTGCCGATCCGGAAGGCGTAGGACCGGCCTGGGACCATGTCCTCCTGGTCCATCCAGATCACGTGGGCGGCAAACTGATCAGCGACCTCCGGTCGTTCCGTCGGTTTGGCGATGACATCTCCGCGGCCGATGTCGATCTCGTCGGTCAGCGTAATGGTCACCGCATCGCCGGCTTCGGCGCGCACAAGCTCGCCATCGTACGTCACGATCTGCTTGACGCGCGAATTGCGTCCCGATGCCGGAACGACGATTTCGTCGCCAACCGCAATGCTGCCAGAGACCACGGTTCCAGCGCAGCCGCGAAAATCCAAATGCGGCCGGCTCACCCATTGTACCGGGAAACGGAACGGCAAGCCAGCCGTCTCGGACTGGATGTCGATGCTTTCGAGATAGTCCAATAGGCAAGGGCCGTGAAACCAGTCGGTATTGCGGGACCGGTTGATGATGTTGTCGCCGTATCGCGCGGAGATCGGGACAGCCGCGATCGACGTAAAGCCAAGGTTCGAAGCGAACCTGACATAGTCGGCCACGATGCGATCAAAAACCTCCTTGCGGTAATCGACCAGATCCATCTTGTTCAGGGCCACGACCACGTGCCGGATGCCCAAGAGCGCGCAAATGTAGGAGTGGCGCTTTGTCTGCACCAGGACGCCTTTGCGCGCATCGATGAGAATGACCGCGAGCTGGGCGTTGGAAGCGCCGGTCGCCATGTTACGCGTATATCGTTCGTGACCGGGTGTATCGGCCACCATGAAGGATCGGCGCAGCGTGGTGAAGAAGCGATAGGCGACATCGATGGTGATGCCCTGTTCGCGTTCAGCCTCAAGTCCATCGACCAGCAGGGCCAAGTCGATAGCATCCCCAGTTGTGCCGTGCTTGACGCTGTCGCGCGCAAGCGCCTGCAGCTGATCCTCGTAGATCCCCCTGCTGTCGTGCAGAAGCCGGCCGATTAGCGTCGACTTTCCATCGTTCACCGACCCGCAGGTGATGAAATACAGCTGATCCTTGCTGCCGGTGAAGGTGAGCTCTCGCAGCGCATCAGTATCCATTCAGAAGTAGCCTTCCCGCTTCTTTTTCTCCATCGAGGCCGCTTCATCGGTATCGATCAGCCGCCCCTGACGCTCGGAACGTGTCGCAACCCGCATTTCCGCAACGATGTCTTTGATGGTGGCGGCGTCAGACTCGATGGCGCCGCTCAGCGGATAGCAACCAAGTGTGCGGAAACGCATCATCTTAAGCTCCGGTGTCTCGTTCGGAGCCAAAGGCAGGCGCTCGTCATCCACCATGATCAGCGCGCCATTGCGATGGACCACCCAGCGCATTTTTGCGAAATAAAGCGGAACTACGGGAATGTTTTCCAGCATGATGTATTCCCAGACATCGAGCTCCGTCCAATTTGAAATGGCAAACACGCGCATTGTCTCGCCTTTGCGGCTGCGGGTGTTGAAGAGATTCCACAGCTCCGGCCTCTGGTTGCGCGGGTCCCAGACATGTCCATGCGAAGGGAAGGAGAAGATGCGCTCCTTCGCCCGGCTCCTTTCCTCGTCGCGCCGGGCGCCACCGAACGCTGCGTCGAAGCCGTAGAGGTCGAGCGCCTGCTTGAGTGCGTCTGTCTTCATCACCTGGGTATGCAGCGTCGATCCGGAATCGATCGGGTTGATGCCGCGCTTGATCCCGTCCCGGTTCACATGAACGATCAGGTCGATGCCGAGACGTTGGGCCGTCTCGTCGCGAAAGCTGATCATCTCGCGAAACTTCCAGGTTGTGTCGACATGCAACAGCGGAAACGGGACCTTCGCCGGATAGAAGGCCTTCTGCGCCAGGTGCAGCATGACGCTCGAATCCTTGCCGCTCGAATAAAGCATTACGGGCTTTCGAAATGCGGCAACGACTTCGCGCATAATCTCAATGGACTCGGCCTCGAGCCGCCGCAGGTGCCGCGGCAGCGTGCGAGTCTGTGGTTTGGTGATCTCTTGTGCGTTCATTTTAACCAACTGCGGGTCCCCGCGCGGCAAGTCGCCGTTTCGATAATCTAGCTTGCCATAGCGCATGGGCCGCTCCCAGGGTCCGTCACGGTGAACAGAAAGCACGCGCGAATATTCGCGCGGGCTTCTCGAAAGTCATCCAGGCCGCGTTCCTTGCGGACGTGCAGCTTTCGTTTCCGTATCCCGCCAGCGCAACGGTTGAGAACGCAGAGAGATGGGAACAGATCGCATCTGGAATGACCACCTCACTCCCGTGCTTGAAGGCCGTTTGTTATGAGATGAGGAGATCAAGATCAACTCCATTTCAAGACCGAGACCCTGGAGCGGTTCTCTCTATTCATTGCCTGGATGTGCGCCATCGACAGAATCGATTTTACCAATTGTGCGGAATGGCAGATAGAAAAGCTCAGTTGGAGAAATAGATCATCAGGCCGGGTTGCCTCGTTTCATGTGAGGGCCGTCTCAGATGCCGATTGTCGGTTCTTGATTGGCTTATCATGCATCTTTGCGGCGGGCGCCATTCGGCAATGGCCTTCATTTTGACGTGTTGAAGGTCTCATGAACGTCGGTGTCGACTTGTCTACGCGCGAGTGTTCGGAAGAATTGTTCGACTCGCGCCATCAATGGAAAGGTCGGAAGCGACAGCGCTTTGTATTCGTAATGGATATCGGCCTGCTCGTCGCCAAAGTTAACGGCGAATGCCCTCGCCGTACATGAACCGCCGGCAGCCCTCCATCTGCCGACGGAAGCTGGTGCGATGTTTTGTAGCATCGCTCCTCCCAGACTGAACTTCGCCCGGCCCCAAAGGGGTCGGGCGCTTTTTACTGTGGCCGGATCCATCCGCATTAGCGGGCCAGGGTTCGCAAGCGAGCTCAACGTCTTTCAGCGCACCCTTGGGACGCTTCTGTCCATTCTGCCTGGGCCTGCCCGTTGATCCGGATTGACTCCGATGGCGCAGGATGTTGTTGGGACCGCTCAAATCGGTCCAGCAGATGATGTCCTGCACAGGCAAAAGCTGATCGTCCGGAAAGATCACCAGACTCACTGGCTCCAGCGTGAGGTATTCCCGACATAAGAGACGTTTCATGTCGGCTCGTGGTGTCAAACGCTCAAAAGTGGGCCGTCGCGGACGGCGGCCATTGGCCGGTTTCGAAATTGTCCGAACCGACTGTCGCGCGGCGGATGATCGTCAGCAACAGACATTGTTGAACAAGAGAGCCAGGCGATTATGCCACGTCAGGATCGGCGCTTTGATCGGGGCTCGTCGTTGAATGTTCGCGCGCGGAAGCATCCTCGTGGGCGGCCCGTCAAAACAGACTATGTCGGAGTGAGCGGTGGTATTCGTCCGCCGTCAATCAAGAGACAAGCGGCCACACGGGTCGCCGCTGGAGTTGAAGAACGAAACTCCTGTCGTCCATCCACGGCGTGGATACATTCGATCATAACAATCGATTTTACCGATTGACCTAAACGCTGGATAGTCAGCGCGCCGGTGAATTTAGAACTGAGACACCGCAGGTCGTCAAGATCGCTTGTCGATTGATCAGGCGGTCGGGCAGCCCTGCGCGATCGGGCCGGCAGGTCTCAATCTCCAAATTCGCGTGCCAGAAGGGTGCATGAGGCAGTCATGACTATGAGTGGGGACGGGTCTACGGAATCGGCCAGTAGAGCGCCTGAAACGAGCGTATCGAGTGAAGGCGCTTTGAGCGCTGACCCTTCGACTAGCCGCGATTCACCCGCACAGGCGCGTCAAGCGTTTTTCGTGGTCCCGGTGAGGACACGTCCGCAGCACAGTCCAGCCGATCCTCACCCTATAGAGCGCATGGCGCAGTTTCATCCCTGCAATTCGAGCGTCCGGCAGCTCAAGCAGAGGATTGGGCTACAAATCGAAGAGATCAGGAGCCTGATTGACGATGGCAAGAACGTACGCCAGGCCACCGAACTGCTGAATGAGCTCACAATCGAGCTGATAGCCACAGCGCTCGCTCTCTGGGCAAAACGCGACGAGCGACCCGGCGGCGAGGTCATAGATAGAGGAGATGGGCCAGTCATACAGGACTACCGCAGCCTATGCGATCCGGAACAGCTGTCGGTCCTGGGACGAATCTATGATCATGCAGTTGCAGCATTGCCGGAAGAGATGCGAACGCATCGTAACCGAAAGCAGATCGCCAAACTCATTCTAGGACGAGCAATCATAGCTGAGTTCGAGCTGGGCTTACTCATCAGGTTTGTCGTCGCTGTCGCCTCCACCGTTTGATCAAGTTTTGCCTCGTCCCATGTGGGTTGGATCGAAGTCGGTTTGATTCTTTAGAAGATGACAAATGTACGAACGCGCAAATGCTGCCGACAGGACACTTGCGTAAGGGAAGTCTTAATCGAGGTTCGATACGACCATTTTCGTTTGATTTAACCGGCAGTTTGAAACATGTGGCACACTCGGATATCAAGTCTCGCCCTCGCATTGTCAGTCCCCGCAGCGACAGTCGCGGCTAATGCAGACGTCCTATCACTTCACTTCTGGGGCGGACTCGTACTTGGCGGATTTATGCTGGTCCTTTCCGTCCTGACGTCGAAGAGAGGGCAGAAGCGATCAGCAGTGACCTTGGACGAAGCGATGGCCATCAAGGCTTTCGAGTCGATCAAGGACGGTATCACCGTCTATGATGCTGACAAATGCGTGCTCGGCAACGACGCTGCAGCTCACATGCTCGGGCTTTCCAGTGGAGAAGAGCTGAAAGGATTGAGTATCGCCTCGCTCTCGCTCGATCCTCAACCGAACGGCAAGACTGTTGCGCAGATGTTCGAGCAGACCAACGAGGCAGTGACCCGGTCAGGCCACGTCGCGATCGAATGGTGGCTTCGGCGCAAAGACCAGTCCTCCATTCCGGTCAGGATAAGTCTTGTTGTGTCGGAATTCAGCGGCCGTCCGGTCGTCGTGTGTGTTTGGCAGGATATAACCGACCTGGTTCGCATGCGAGAAGAGCGGCTAAGTCTTGCGACAAGATTTGATAGCGACGTGTCGCGGGTCGTCGACGTTGTGGTGAGCTCAATGCAGGACATGCAAGCGGCCGCATCGGACATTACAGCTTCAACGGACGATGTCTGTCTTCGCACCGAAGCCATGACCGAAATGGTGAAAAAGACCGAAGGAAACTCGACGGCGGTCTCTTCGGCCGCTCAGGAGTTCTCGGCGTCGATTTCGGAAATCAGCCGGCAAGTTTCGACGGCAGCGAGCATTTCGCAGGTTGCGCGCGACAAGACCGGGCACGCTGAGGCCACATTAGGTGAGCTCGTGGCTTCGGTGACGAAGATCAGCAGCGTCGTCCAAATGATCGAGAGCATAGCCTCGCAAACCAATTTGCTGGCACTCAACGCAACCATCGAGGCAGCACGCGCCGGCGAGGCCGGGCGAGGCTTTGCAGTGGTGGCGGGTGAAGTGAAGAATCTTGCCGCGCAGGCAGCAAAAGCGACGAGCGAGGTTGATGCTCAAATTGTTGCCATTCAACAAAGGACGGAACTTGCGACGGCGGCGATGAGTGACATCGCCGGCATAATCGACAAGTTGCAGGAGATATCGAGCAGCATATCGGCGGCGATAGAGGAGCAGTCGATCGTGACGAACGACATCTCAAGAAGCATTACCAACATCAGTGCTGATATGCGCGACGCGTCTCGCGATATTGACAAACTCAACGATGCTTCGCGAGCCTCTGGCTCATCGGCAGGCCAGGCCGTCGGGAAGATGAAGAATTTGAGCAACAATGTCGCATCGTTGCAGGGGCAGGTCAGCGATTTCTTGATCAAGATCAGGGCGTAATACGGCGCGCTCAATTCAAGTGCAGGTCGAACAACCAACTCACCATGAGATCTGCTGACTGTGACGTCGATTAGCCAGGCGTAACTCAATCAGTCGGATCGATAATGGGTGTTGGTTCAGCATGGCGCGGGTCGTAGGCCAGGTCGGATGCTGTTTCGACAGACTTGCGGTCGAGCGATGCTGTTGCAAGCACGTAAGCTGGCGGCCAGCGAGCGGTACGGATCTTGGTGGTCTCGTTCTGAGGCACGGCCGGTTGGGGAACTTGCTTTGCAGTTTGCGATGACCGGGATGGCGTGCGACCACGCGGCCGTCCGCATCCACGCCAATACGTCGGCGTCGCGCGAATGCCATTCGTCCATACGGATGTCCCTCTCGATCCGAGTTCCGCGGTTGTGCGGCTGCAACGGTCTGGCGAATTCAGTGCCTTCGTCATCCACCAAGGCGGGTCCGAGAAACTGGATGCGGGAAAAAATGCCGCCTCGGCATGGATCGCCTCCCGCGCGGGCACGGCATTCTGGATAAACTAGGCGACCTGCTGCCCTCAGCTTTAGGTTAGGGCTTCTGTTCTCCAGGGACAAAGACGATGCGCAAAGGCAGGTTCCCCGAAAGGCAGCTCATCAAGGTCTTTGAAGGAACACGCTGCCGGTCGGCTACGCCAGTCGATCAACCCGCTTGATCCTTGCTGCGGCAGTAAGTGGACTTCCAGAAGGACCGGAAAGAGGGAAGAAGGATCGGGCAGGCGAGAACGAACGACGCTCCGGGGGTAAAAGGAACTGACCAGCGATTTTCAAGAAACGAGGGAAGTCTTGCTTTCAGGTTCTACCCGTAGCGGGGCGGATGCGCCATTCAATTCAAGAGAGTAGCCGATGCTGCGCGCGGACCTGATCCGTAGCGTCGCGGCGGACCGCCTCAAATGTCCGCGCAAACGATAGATTGCCGCCTCAAGCGCATTGGTCGAGACCTCATTGTCGAACGAATAAATGCTATCCTCCAGTGAGGCGCGCGGCACCGTGCGCCCTGCATGGCTGAGCAGATGCTCAAGAAGGCACAGTTCACGACGCGCGATGCCGAGCGGCCGCCCATCAACCCAGGCTTGCCGGGCAATCGGATCGAATTTCACGTTCCCAAATACGATGAGTGGGGCCGTCATTTGCTTTGATCGCCGTAGAATCGCTCGCATCCGCGCGATGAGTTCAACGGTAGACAGGGGCTTTGACAGGAAATCGTCCGCCCCCCCGTTGAAGCTTGCAATCCGGCGATCGAGATCGTTGAGACCGCTTATCACCATCGCGGGCATCGATTTGCCGCTCCGCCTCAACTGCTTCAACCAGTCCAAGCCGTCTCCATCCGGCAGAGCCAACTCGAGAAGAAGAATATCATAGCCTGCGCAATCAAGAGCTGCCGCCGCTTCGTCCAGAGTGCGGGTCACATCGACGGCGAAACCACAATCCACGAGAGCTCCTTGCACGGCACGCGCAAAGGCGGTTTGATGATCAACCAGTAGCGTTCGCATTCATCTTCTCTCGTCAATTTACGACGGGGTGAATTGAGCCGGTCATCGTCCACGTGAGGCCGCGCGGGTCTTGTAAAGCTCTCCTTTGACGTAAACCGCCCGGCAGCTGGCATTGGCGCAGAGCACCAGTCGTCAACGACCAATTTATCCGATCTATTCATCGGCCTACCGGGAACTGCGGCCGTCAGCTGTGGATCGCATGCGTTCTCGGCAACCCTTGCGGTGATCCTGGCCTCGGCAGGGAGGCTACGAATCAGTGAAGGGACTAAGGGCCGGGACAACACCCTCGCGCATTCGCCCGCCATACGCTCCCGACGAGACAATCTACGCCTTGGCCGAAAACACATGCCGCACCCTGGCGAGTCCCAAAACCGAGTCGCGTACGCTCCCCACGCTGCGGCCTCTGGAGAGGCAGTGAACCCTGGTCGGTCCATCCCGGCAATGCGCCAATTACGCATGCGGTGCGACCACGCGTAGCCTGCATTGACCTCGGACAACGATTACGGTGAAGCCTCGGATGTGGAACTCGAGTTCAGATCGTTCTCCCATCCGCCAGCGGCGAGGCGAAGATGGCGATCCCTGCTCTCCAAGTGACGGCCTTTCTCCTCGGGCAAATCGGGCGGCGATGGTTCTCCCGCCTGGCTGTTCGGCCATCTCGACGACGTGCTGCCGCGAGGCGCGTGAGCAGGTTGCGAACCAACCTTAAGAGCTTGAGACATTCGCAATTCTTGCTAGCTGTCGGGATGTTTTGGCGCGACCGAAGAGTCGCGCGGCCGTGTCGGAAAACCTACAATCTGACGCTACGTACGATTCAAGTCCGTCGCCGGCCCAGGTTCAGCAAGTTCCTGACATTCACAGGACCGTTTAAGCAGCGAGAACAAGACGGTGGCGGGCGCAAGGCGTCGCGCGTCGGCAGAATTGGCCTGGAGCGCTCAGAGTCGCCACTGCGTCGGTTATCACGATAACAGGCCTCGAGGTCGAGGCTGCGCTCCAGCAGGAGCAAATCAAAGAAGCGGTAGAGATGCCTCTTAGGGACGGACCTTCCGGAGGGTCGGAGCGTGCTGCCATTCGAGATCAAGCCCGTGCCGGGAGATCAAGTGGTGCCAGCAAACTCATTGATTGAACTTTGGGGTGTTTGCCCGACGAGCTTCAGGACGATCGGGTCCGCGGCCAGCGCGCGACACAGCTTCATCAAGCTGAAGCGCTACGCCAGCCATTTCCTGGCAAGCAGCGGAAAACGAAAGCGCCCGCCCGAACAGGGCGGGCGCGGTTCGGCATGGGTTGCGGGTCAGTGGAATGTGAAGTCCGATGCGCTCAGGCCCAAGCTGGCCAGGCCGTCCACGCTGTGCACATTGCTCAGGTGGGCGAACTCGTCAACGTGGTTTGCGGAGGTGACGTAGGCCAGATTCGCAGTCATGCTGTTGTACCCAAAGTAGGCGATAATGTCGCCGGGGGCCGCCGAAATAGCAGTGGCTGCGTCAGAGCCGTTGGAGAAACCCCGATCGGTGATCACCACGACATGTTCCCCGTGAGCACCTGAGGCCGGGCCACTGTAGAAGGTGTCCACCTGATTGCCAGACTGCTGGCTGACGTGATTGAGGAAGTTCGCGTTGAGCCCGTCGCTGCCAAAGCCGACCGCGTCGAACGTGAAGGTGTCCTGTGCCGGGTCGAAATCCACGATAGTGGTGTGGTCGGGGGCCGGCCCGTACTGTTGGTCAAATCCCGGGTGCGGGTCGTGGAACTGGAACGCAAAGGTGTCGTTGCCGGTGCCTCCCGTCAGGGAATCCCTGCCGTCACCAGCGAAGAGGACGTCGTCGCCGGCGCCGCCGAAGAGCTTATCATTGCCCTCATTGACGATTCGCGGTTTGTCGGGGCCGTTGTCGCCATAGAGGAAGTCGTTACCCTCGTCGCCGAAGACGTTGTCATTGCCCTGGCCGCCGAAGACTCGGTCATTGCCCTCGCCGGCCGAGATGACGTCGTTTCCGGCACGACCGTCGATCCAGTCATCGCCCTTGGGGTCGATGATGATATCGTTACCGTCGCCGCCAAAGAGACTATTGCTGCCCGGACCGCCAACAATTGGTTTGTCCATCGCGAATACTCCTTGTTAGACAGCCCCCACCATGCCACCTGGCTCGTTCATATTGCTCATCGGCGGATTAGAACAATTCATTGTTCTGATAGAACGCATCGACCTGGCGGATACATCCAGACGCGCTTCTCTGGCCAACATCTCGGCGCATCGGCTGGTGCCGGTCTGAGCTGGTGCCCGCCGGGCTATGATGCGATCGTCAGCGGGCGCGCCAAGCCCACCCAAGGCTAACGCTTTGCAGTCGAATATCAGCGGTGCATGACACGCGCTCGTCCTTGTTTTCTATCGAACAGGCGCAAACGAAGCCGTCGATGGGGAAGCTCCCGATGTCGCGTTTGCAACACAGTGCGGCCGGGTTTGCCGACAAAGCTATGTGCTTCCAATCCCGCTATTTTTTGCGCTTGCGCGCGGCTGGCACGGTCATTGCTAAACTCTTGGCCGAGCACCGTCGCGCTAACTCTCAAAGGATATCAGCATGAGCTTCGCTAGGACCGAAAGCACCGAGGAGATTAAGGCCCGCAATAAGGACCTCATCCAGGAGGTGCTGACGGTCTATCCCGAGAAGACTGCAAAACGGCGGGCCAAGCACCTGAACGTTCACGAGGCAGGGAAAGCGGATTGCGGCGTTAAGTCCAATCTCAAATCCATCCCCGGCGTGATGACGATCCGCGGCTGCGCCTATGCAGGCTCCAAGGGCGTGGTCTGGGGGCCGATCAAGGACATGATTCATATCAGCCATGGTCCGGTGGGGTGTGGCCAGTACTCCTGGGGATCGCGGCGCAACTATTACGCGGGCACGACCGGTATCGATACGTTCGTGACCTTGCAGTTCACGTCCGACTTCCAGGAAAAGGACATCGTGTTCGGCGGTGACAAGAAGCTCGTCAAACTCATCGACGAGCTGCAGGAGCTGTTCCCGCTTAACAACGGCATCACCATCCAATCGGAATGCCCGATTGGCCTGATCGGCGACGATATCGAGGCGGTATCCAAGGCCAAGTCGAAGGAATATGGCGGCAAGACGATCGTGCCGGTCCGCTGCGAGGGCTTCCGCGGCGTCTCGCAGTCGCTCGGGCACCACATCGCCAACGATGCCGTGCGCGATTGGGTCTTCGACAGGCTCACGCCCGAGAAGTCCCGCTTCGAGTCGACGCCATACGACGTTGCGATCATCGGAGACTATAATATCGGCGGTGATGCCTGGTCGTCTCGAATCCTGCTTGAGGAAATGGGCCTACGCGTCATCGCCCAGTGGTCCGGAGACGGGTCGCTGGCCGAGCTCGAGGCCACGCCCAAGGCGAAGCTCAACATCCTGCATTGCTACCGCTCGATGAACTACATCTCCCGTCACATGGAGGAGAAGTTCGGCATTCCGTGGTGCGAATACAACTTCTTCGGTCCGTCAAAAATCGCGGAATCACTGCGCAAGATAGCGGGCTATTTCGACGACAGCATCAAGGAAGGAGCCGAGCGGGTGATTGCGAAATACCAGCCGCTTGTCGATGCGGTCGTCGCAAAATACCGCCCCCGCCTGGAAGGCAAGACCGTGATGCTGTTCGTCGGCGGATTGCGTCCACGCCATGTGATCGGCGCCTACGAGGATCTCGGCATGGAAGTCGTCGGCACCGGCTATGAGTTCGGCCACAACGATGACTATCAGCGCACCGCCCAGCATTACGTCAAGGACGGCACGCTCATCTACGATGATGTCAATGGCTATGAGTTCGAGCGCTTCGTCGAGAAGATGCAGCCCGACCTGGTCGGCTCGGGCATCAAGGAAAAATATGTGTTCCAGAAGATGGGGGTGCCGTTCCGGCAGATGCACTCCTGGGACTATTCGGGTCCGTACCACGGTTACGACGGCTTTCCGATCTTCGCGCGCGACATGGACATGGCTATCAACTCGCCCGTGTGGAGGAAGACCAAGGCGCCCTGGAAGGCTGCCCTCGAACCGAGGCTCATGGCTGCGGAATAGCTGGCCTCTCCGCCGTCTCTTCAGAGACGTCGAGCCGACATTGACCACGATCTTCAAGAGGATTCCCACGAAATGGCGCAGAATGCAGAACACGTGCTCGATCATGTCGAGCTGTTCCGCGGTCCGGAATACCAGCAAATGCTGACCAACAAGAAGAAGATGTTCGAGAACGCTCGAGATCCCGCGGAGGTCGAACGCATCAGGGAATGGTCGAAAACGCCCGAATATCGCGAAAAGAACTTTGCGCGGGAAGCTCTGACGATAAATCCGGCCAAGGCTTGCCAGCCGCTCGGTGCGGTGTTCGCCTCCGTTGGATTCGAGGGCACGCTGCCCTTCGTGCACGGCTCCCAGGGCTGCGTCGCCTATTATCGCAGCCATCTGTCGCGGCACTTCAAGGAGCCGAGTTCCTGCGTCTCTTCGTCGATGACGGAAGATGCTGCAGTGTTCGGCGGCCTGAACAACATGACCGATGGGCTCGCCAACAGCTATAACATGTACAAGCCCAAGATGATCGCGGTCTCCACGACCTGCATGGCGGAGGTGATCGGGGATGACCTCAATGCCTTTATCAAAACCTCCAAGGAGAAAGGATCGGTCCCGCAGGATTTCGATGTGCCGTTCGCGCACACGCCGGCCTTCGTCGGCAGCCACATTACGGGCTATGACAATGCGCTGAAGGGTATCCTTGAGCATTTCTGGGACGGCAAAGCCGGGACAGTACCGAAGCTCGAGCGCGCTCCCAACGAGAAGATCAACTTTATCGGCGGCTTTGACGGCTACACCGTTGGCAACACCCGTGAAATCAAGCGCATCTTCGATTTGATGGATGTCCAGTACACCATCCTCGCGGACAATTCCGATGTGTTCGATACGCCGACCGACGGCGAGTTCAGGATGTATGACGGCGGCACCACGTTGGAAGACGCCGCAAACGCGGTTCACGCCAAGGCGACGATCTCTGCGCAGCAATGGTGCACGGAAAAGACGCTAGCGTTCATCGCCGGCCATGGCCAGGAGGTCCTTGCTTTCAACCATCCGGTCGGCGTCTCCGCGACCGACGAGCTCCTCATGGCGTTATCGCGCATCACCGGCAAGGAAATCCCCGAGGCGCTGGCGCGAGAGCGCGGCCGCCTAGTCGACGCGATCGCCGACTCCAGCGCGCATATCCACGGCAAGAAATTCGCGATCTACGGCGATCCAGATCTATGTTATGGGCTAGCTGCCTTCCTGCTCGAACTGGGCGCCGAACCGGTCCATGTGCTGTCTTCGAACGGCAACAAGGCCTGGCACGATAAAATGCAGGCGTTGTTTGCGAGCTCGCCGTTTGGGCAGAATTGCCATGCCTATCCAGGGCGAGACCTCTGGCACATGCGCTCGCTGCTGTTCACGGAGCCCGTCGACTTCCTGATCGGCAACACGCATGGCAAATATCTGGAGCGCGATACCGGCACCCCGCTGATCCGCATCGGTTTCCCCATTTTTGATCGGCATCACCATCACCGCTCTCCGCTGTGGGGCTATCAAGGCGGCATGAACGTTTTGGTGAAGATCCTCGACAAGATCTTTGACGAGATCGACAGGAAGACCAGCGTTGCAGGTACCGACTATAGCTTTGACATCATTCGTTGATGACGAAAGACACTTGAGTCATCGCCGGCAAACATCGGCGATAGCTTAAGCGTGCGATGGCTGATCTCACGTAATCGCGATTGAGAGGAGAGACCGATGAGTTCGCTTTCGGCCAGAATCCTGGACGTCTTCAACGAGCCGGGCTGCGCCAAGAACGCCGACAAGTCGGACGCTGAGCGCAAGAAGGGCTGCACCAAGCCACCTAAGCCGGGCAGTGCGGCCGGCGGGTGCGCCTTCGACGGCGCCAAGATTGCGCTGCAGCCCTTCACCGACGTGGCCCATCTGGTGCACGGACCCATCGCCTGTGAGGGCAATTCCTGGGACAACCGCGGTGCAGCTTCGTCCGGGGCCAGCATCTGGCGCACCGGCTTCACCACTGACATGAATGAAACCGATATCGTGTTCGGCGGCGAGAAGCGACTTTACAAGGCGATCAAGGAGATCCTGGCGAAATACGATCCGGCAGCGATTTTTGTCTATCAGACCTGCATTCCGGCCATGATCGGCGACGACATCAATGCCGTCTGCAAGGCGGCTTCTCGGAAGTTCGGCAAGCCGGTGATTCCGGTCAATTCGCCAGGCTTCGTAGGGTCGAAAAACCTCGGCAACAAGCTTGCGGGCCAAGCATTGCTTGATCATGTCATCGGCACCGAAGAGCCGGACCACACCACGCCTTGCGACATCAACCTGATCGGCGAATACAATCTGTCGGGCGAATTGTGGCAGGTCAAGCCGCTGTTGGACGAGCTCGGCATCCGCATTCTCTCCTGCATTTCCGGGGACGGGAAATATCGTGAAGTTGCCTCATCTCATCGGGCGCGCGCCGCCATGCTGGTGTGTTCGAAGTCCATGATCAATGTGGCGCGCAAGATGCAAGAGCGCTACGGCATCCCGTTCTTCGAAGGCTCGTTCTACGGTATCCAGGACTCCAGCGATGCACTGCGCAACATTGCACGCGTTTTGGTCGCGCGCGGGGCCCCGGAAGATCTGATCGGCCGTACCGAGGTGGTCATAGCGCGGGAGGAGGCGAGCGCCTGGGCGAAAATCGGATCCTACAGGCCCCGCCTGGTCGGCAAGAGGGCACTCCTCATCACAGGTGGCGTGAAATCCTGGTCCGTGCTCGCCGCGTTGCAGGAGGCCGGCCTCGAGCTGGTCGGCACCAGCGTCAAAAAATCCACAAAAGAAGACAAGGAGCGCATCAAGCAGCGGATGGGACAGGACGCCCATATGATCGACGACATGGCGCCACGCGACATGTACAGGATGCTGAAGGCCGCAAAAGCGGACATCATGCTCTCCGGCGGCAAGTCGCAATTCGTCGCGCTGAAAGCGGCGATGCCCTGGCTCGACATCAACCAGGAGCGCTCTCATGCCTATATGGGCTATTTGGGGATCGTGAAGCTCGTCGAGGAGATCGACAAGGCGCTGTTCAATCCGATGTGGGAGCAGCTGCGCCGGCCGCCCCCATGGGACGATATCACCAAGGATGGCCAGCCCACGCGCTTGGCCCTTGCGCAGGGCAACGGACAGGCCGCCGACACCGCAACAACCCCGGCTCTTGTGGAGGCGAGCCGCCGCGCGAAAAAGGTTTGCCTCTGCAACAAGGTCGATCGAGGAACGATCGAAGATGCGATCCACGTGCATGGTGTGACGAGCGTTGAGGGTGTCAGAGAGCACACGGACGCATACGGCGGTTGCTGCAGGAGCCGGATCCAGGGCATCCTTGAGGCGATGTCGGTCTCGCAGCCGCCTGCCATGCGGCAGGCCGCGGAATAGGGCGGCGTCATGGCTCTCGTCAGCACGCCGAGCAAGGCCTGCATGGTCAGCCCGCTGAAGATGAGCCAGCCCATCGGCGGCGCATTCGCGTTCATGGGCCTGCGCGGGGCGATGCCGGTTCTGCACGGTTCGCAAGGCTGCACGTCTTTTGGGCTGACGCTGTTCGTGCGGCATTTCAAGGAGCCGGTCCCGCTGCAGACCACCGCGATGAGCGAGGTGACAACCGTGCTCGGCGGGTTTGAAAATATCGAACAAGCCATCCTCAACATCCACCATCGAACCAAGCCGGCGATCATCGGGATCTGCTCGACCGGGGTAACGGAAACGAACGGCGACGATATCGACGGCACCATCAAGCTGATCCGCAAGAAGCATCCGCAACTCGCCACATTTCCCCTGGTCCATGTCTCGACGCCCGATTTCAAGGATGCGTTCCAGGACGGCTGGGAAAAGGCAGTGGCGCGCATGGTCGAGGTGCTTGTCAGGGCGCCGACGATCGGGGCAGAGCGCGATCCCGCGCGGGTGAATGTCCTGCCCGGATGTCACCTGACGCCCGCGGACCTCGATGAGGTCAGGACGATTCTGGAGGATTTCGGGCTCAAGCCACGCTTCCTGCCTGACCTGGCGGGATCGCTGGACGGGCATATCCCCGAGGAGTTTACGTCAACGACCATCGGCGGCATCGGCATTGAGGAAATTGCCAGCATGGGCCAGTCCGGCTGGACCATTGCCATCGGTGCGCAGATGCGGCGGGCGGCAGAAGCCATGCAGACCAGGACCGAGGTGCCGTTTCGCCTGTTCGAGCGATTGTGTGGTCTTATCCCCAACGACGAATTCATCGCCTTCTTGAGTGAGATCTCCGGCCGCCCTGTACCAACCAAATACCGGCGTCAGCGCGGACAGCTCGCCGATGCGATGCTGGACGCCCATTTCCATCTGGGCGGCCGTAAGCTCGCGATCGGTGCCGAGCCTGATCTCCTGTTCGACCTGTCCAGCATGCTGCACGACATGGGCGCGCAGGTCACGGCGGCCGTGACAACCACGCCCTCGCCGGTGCTGGAGCGGATAAGGACCGACGAGGTGCTGATCGGCGATCTCGAGGATCTGGAAGAGCGCGCCCGGAGAGCGAATTGCGATCTGCTGGTCACGCATTCGCACGGCCGCCAAGCGGCGGAGCGGCTCAAGATCCCGTTTCATCGCGCGGGATTTCCGATGTTCGACCGCCTTGGCGCAGGACACCAGCTGTCCGTTGGGTATCGCGGCACGCGCGATTTGATCTTCCAGATCGCCAACCTTCTCATCGCCGACCGCGAGGAAAATCATAAGCCCTGCCCCGATAGCTGGCGGGCCTCAACCCCGCCTCTCAAGTCCGGACGCAGCTTCACTGACGCAACAGAGAGGTCGATTGCATGAAGGTCGCATTCGCTACCCAGGACTTGAGGCGCGTCGATGCGCATTTCGGCTGGGCCAAGAATATTGTCGTCTATGACGTCGAGCCGGACGGGCACGTCTTTCTGAAGGCGCTGCAGTTCGACGGCGATCTTTCGGAAGACGGCAACGAGGATAAGCTCGCGCCCAAGATCGAGGCGATCAAGGATTGCGCCATCCTCTATGTCGTTGCGATCGGCGGCTCCGGTGCTGCGCGGGTGGTGGCGAATAAAATACATCCCATCAAGGTGAACAAGCCGGAGAACATCCTGGAGCTGCTCGAAAAGCTCCAACGAATGCTGAAGGGGACGCCACCCCCCTGGATCCGCAAGGCCCTGGCGAAGGCCGGGGAGCGCAGGTTCGATTTCGAGGAATGAGGATCACATGACTGAGGCCGCAGAAGCGGGGCAACCCGATACTGCTCTTGATGCGCCGTTCGTCAAGCAGCTGGTCAAGATCTGGCGCGCTGAGGACAGCCATGGGGCTTGGGAGGGCAAGAGCGATCTCGACTTGCTGGACCCCTATATCCTGGACAAGGAGAAGCGGCACACGTTGCCGATCGTGGGCGATCCAGATCCAGACACGGTATGGCGCGTGGAGCTGTTCTTCAATGCGGTCGCGCTCTCGATCGAGAAGGCAACCGGCGTGATGATCCAGCCGATGCTGAAGATGCATCATGAAGGCTTTGGCCGCATGGTGCTGATCGGAGGCCGCCTGATCGTCGTCAACAAGCAGTTGCGCGATGTGCATCGCTTCGGGTTCGAAAATCTTGCGAAGCTCGCCGCCGAGGGTGACAAATATGTCGCAGACGGGACCCGAATGATCCGGAAATTTCCGGACGCGGCGAATTATTGAGGGCGGGACATGAGCGAACTTGAAATGCTGAAGGCAGACATCAAGAAGTTGTCAGCCAAAGCGACGCAGGCCAAGATGGATCTGCACGACCTGTCAGAGGAGCTACCGCTCAACTGGCACTCGATCATGGCGGTGGCGCAAAGAGCGCATGAGGCGTTTGCCGAGCTTGAGAAAAAGCGCGAGGATCTCAAGGCGCAGGAAAGGGCGTAAAGGTATACAAGCATGTCATTTGCAACGCGCGACGGCCGCGGCTGGATGCCCGATTATCTCGTCTCGATCGATTCCGGAAAATGCATCGGATGCGGACGCTGCTTCAAGGTCTGTGGTCGCCATGTCATGATATTAAAAGGGATCAACGAGGAGGGCGATCTTGTCGAACTTGACAGCGACGAGGACGATGAGATCGAAAAGAAGATCATGGTGATGAATGATGAGGGCGCCTGTATCGGCTGCGGCGCCTGCGCCCGGGTCTGTCCGACCAACTGCCAGACTCACGCGCCCGCCGCGGAAGGGGCTTGACGGCCGCCTCCGTTCGTCTGTGCAGGACAAGGACGGACACTCCGTGCGAAGGCGCGCGTGAGAGAATTCCGGCTGCCGCAACTTCACGCTGCGCGTTAGGCGGCGCAACTCGGCGAAAGCCGCGGACAATAACTCAGCCGCTTCGATGAGCATCCGAACACACGAACATGCCCATCTCCCCGACGAAGACCTGATGACGATGTCCGGTCGGGAAAGATCGCTCACTTCAGGTGGGAATGATCAATGGGCGAGCGAAAGAGACGGCGAGGACTTACCTCAACGAAGGGCTTGCGAAGCGAATGGGACAATGGAGGTTGTCTTCATGCGTGGCGTGGATGGCACTACCGCCGTGGTCGTCGTCTCGCCGCATTTAGTAGCGGGACCACTTGATGCTCGGGCTGAAGCTCGCGGTGGCCGGGCGACGGCGGAGTCTTTGCGCAGATCGCGCTCAGAACTCGGCAACTGCCTCTGACGTGGTACTCGCGGCAGAATCCACCAACGGACTAGAAGAATACTGATGTCGACACCAAGACGTTCAGGGCATGTCCGGTTTGGCGCGTGTAGGTAATGGTTGTCGGGTTATTGATGTATAGCAGGCCCAGGGTTGCATAGACGCCCGGCGCCAGCCGCGCGGTGTATCTGCCCCAGATCGCCGTGCTATCGCGATGGACGAGATCGCCCTTAGCCAAGGCCGCATCGACTGCAAAGTGGCTCCAAGCGATATTGGTGGCAGCAATGGCAATCTGATCACCTGGCCGGCTGCTAAATAGTCCTTTCGCATAAAGACGAAGCTCGAGATAGCGGCTGACCTTGTTGACGTCAGACGGAGCGTACATGGCGGAGAACCCACCATAGATACCCCGAGCGGGCGAACCCTGGGCATCAGATTGCCAAAACTGCCGGTCCACTGCTAAGTAATAGGCGCTGTTTGCGTTGGCTCTCGGTTGGCTCGGATCCGCCAAGTTCGGATAGTGGCTGTCGTTGAAACCGATTCCAGCCCGCAACCAGGTCTCGGGCGATCCCTCAGTCGCCTTGGCCTTGTATCCAAATTCATCAAGCAACAAAATGCCGGCATTGGCCGTGCGCCAGTTCAAGCCGGTGGGGTTTTCGCTCATGTGCGCCAATTGGCCATCCGGACTGACCGAGCGCTGGACCGAAATCTTGTTGTAGATGCGATCATCAAGATTGTACCTCACGTTGAGAGCCGGGGCCGGCGCGGAATTGTTGCTCATTCCAGCTTGGGACAAGATGACCGGCGTCGGCCCGAACGGATTCATTCCCAAGAATTCGTCATGATTTCGGAGGTAACCCATCTTGAGTTCGAGCTTCCCGTCGAAGAACGTCTGGTAATAGGCGATTGTATTGATTCCCACCCGATCTGGCCCGGCAGGCTTCCAGGTCCAATATTGTTGCTCGGCCCCTACGGTTATCTGACCATCAGCAATTCCAAATCGGCCGAGATCGTAGGTCACGATCATGGAATTTACGGTACCGAATGTCGGACTCTCGCCAATATACCGCTGATTGAAGATGGTGCTCTTGGCTGCATTCGGCATTCGGTTGTCGATTAAGGTGTTTTGCGTCCAGCCCACGTAGCCGATCCCGAGATCCGCCAGCGCGGACCTCACCCCGTCCTTGTCCTGATCGATCGTATCCGCAGGCCCGGGAATATTGAGCCAAATGCCTTTCTCACGCAGGTTATCGAATTTCGCGAATGGGTCGATCTTCTCTGGGAGCTTAGTCCCAGCAACTTTGTCCGGACGATCATGCCTCGATGCAGGGTCATTGATCGGTTGTGCCGGCGCCGAGCGGGCGGCGAGAGGCGCTGTTCGTTTGAGCCGACCGCTTCGGATGCTGATGATCGCGCCGCTCTGCTTTTGAATTGCTGGTCCAGGAGCCTCACTCGGCGCCTCGCTCCTGGTGTCCGATGCTTTCTCAGCACCTGCCAAAGCCGAGCCGCAGACGAGACTCGCCGCAAAGGATGCGGCGACGGCAAGCCCGGTCTGCCACATCGTTGATCGAGGGCTGAAGACCGGAGCCGCAGCCGAGCGAGTGCGGACCCTCATCGCCACGCCCACATCCGGCGCGAGATTCCCCTCCTTGTTGCCGGCCTTGATCGAGTGTGCGCCGACCAGATTGGTCCGGAGCTCACTCGCAAAGCCCGGAAGCTGCTGCGTCAGAAAGCGCGACACGGACGTCCATGAGAAGAGGGAGATCGCGGTCGGAGAAGAGTTCATCGCAGCAGGCGCCGGGAGTGGACATTGTTCAATGCCGACAGCGGACCACGCTCGTGAATGCTGTAAGAGCAAACGAGCGGAAGAGTCTGCGTCGGCGGGATCTTTGACGTCTCTGGGGAGCCTTAAGCGACCTAAGCGGGTGGCTCCTTGGCGGGCTTGATGCGCATCGAGCTCAATCGACCATCGGTGCTGACGGGCACCTCGCCAGCGACGGTGGCACGGCGAACGACACGACGCTGGTCGCCGTAATCCCTGACCGCATAATGTTGCGTGGCGCGGTTGTCCCAGATCGCCACATCGCCCACCTTCCAACTCCACCGCACGGTGTTTTCGGGCGCGGTGATGTGGGACTGGAAAAGGGTGAATAGCCTCTGGCCATCATATTTCGGGATGCCAACCAAGCGTTGCACCACGTCGCCGAGCACCAGCGCGCGTTCTCCGGTTTCGGGATGGACACGCACGACGGGATGCTCGGTCTCATAGACCGTCCTGGCGAACACCTCGTCGAGATGCTTTTTGTCGGCCTCGCTGTTGGCCATGACGGAGTAGTCGAACGCATTGCTGTGAACCGCCCAGAGTTCGTCGGCAAGCCGTTGCAGCGGCGCGGACAGGTCCAGATAGGCGGTCCCGGTGTTTGACCAGATCGTATCGCCGCCAAACTGTGGGATCACAACGCCTCGCAGGACCGCGATTTTGGGATAAGCCTCGAAGAAGGTCCCGTCGCTGTGCCAGAGGTCGGCTCGGCGAGGGGGGCGCGCGGAATCAAGCTCGATCATCGATACCGTTCCCTCGATGGCACCGAGTATCGGATACGCCATAAGCGTTCCGAAACGGAGGGCAAAGCGCTCCTGCTCTGTATTGTCGAGATGGCTCTGATCGCGAAAGAAGAGAACCTTGTGCTCGAGCAGCAGGCTGTTGATGGCGGTCATCGTCTCCGCCGGCAAATCGCCCGACAGCTTGATGTTCCTGATTTCAGCGCCGATCCGCGCCGCGCGCTTTGCGATATCGGCTTGCGGAATGATACTGTCGATCGAGGATATCTTGGTCATGCTGGCATTCTCCCGAAAATCATCTCGTTCGCAAAACCAACCTTTTGGGCCGGGAAGCGAATGAGTAAGTCGCAGAATCGGACGGCACATGCAGGCGGCATCAAATTCCGCTGCTATGGACCCGTTGCTGCGCGCTTCGCGCGATATCAACGAGATCACGTGTGACCTACACGACGCTGATTTTCCGGCCGTTTGACATGCCCGGTCACCTCGGACAATTGCAAAGATTGGTAGTTGACCGAGACGCAAGCCTATCCACGTTCACGCGAGATCGACGACGGAATGCTGCTGTCAGGCTCGTTGTATCCGCATGGGCCACGACTCCGCAGGCGGGGCATTAGAAGAGCTGAGGATTCTCATTGTATTACCTGGCCGCTGGCGTTTGAAGATGTCGCATTGGCGCAAGTAGCGATACAGTGCGCCATTCCCAGCGAATATGGTCTTCATGAGATGCGTGTGGAGCGAGTACCACGAGCAAGCATTGCCGACACGACGGTGTTTCTCGATCGCGTGCTATTCCTTGGCGAGAAGGGTAAATGCATGCGGCGGTGAGCCGGATCATGCAGACGCCGCACAAGAACCGCGGATCCAGCTTTTGATGGTTCGGATCTCCTTCTGGCCCCGGCCGTTGGATGATGTTCAACACCAGCCAAAGCGACGTCGGGAACGTAACGGGCGCGACTTGCGACAACGCCGGTTGTTGGACCGCCGCAACCGGCTCTAGTTGTGCGCGCGAAATCGAATTGCGATGGGGTTTTAGTGGGCGGCAGCGTCGCCCACAGCGCGCTCGCGAACGATGCCGGCCACAACCGAGAATAAAAAGGCCCGCACGGCGGAGCCCCGTGCGGGCCTTCCTGGAATCGGTCAATCTGGTTACCTCCGCCAGTCTGGACCGACCCAAGCTCGCTGGGAGGCCTGCAAAAGCTGGACGTCGTCAGGCGGTGCAGGAGTTCTGCACCTTTCTATGCGCGAAACCGAGAGGATAGCTAAGGTCGGCGGCGATTTAGCTGGCCGCCTGACAGTCCGCTTTAGAGTATGAGATGGAGAGGATGAATGGGCTCCCAGGACACGCATAGATCAGTGAGGCGGCCGAGAAGGGACGACGCCTGCTTCGCAAACCGGTTACGCTGGCGGCCGTCGCTGTTCGCTTCTTGGCTGAATAGCTCAATGACCGTGTCCCGTTCGTGATGGGTCGTCGAATTCAACCCGCCGTGAGCTTCGAAATCGCGCGGCTTTGTGGCCACACCTTCGCATCGACCGATGAGGAGGAGCGCCTCGATCTCCAGCGGCTTGGTGGTGTCGTGCTTGGCTGCAATCATGAGAATGATCCCTCTAGCTAAGACAATGCCTCCCGTTCCGGTGGCGCGATACGCGATGCAAATTGCTTGCCGAATGGAATGTGGTGCTTGACCGGATAATCCAAAAAGGGCGTGCAGGGTATCGCAACGCCTCGCAAGCCCTCCGTCAGGGAACCCTACAGCCTACCCTGCAGTAACCGAGGCGAGAATGAGAAGCGTACGCATTGTGACATGTGAGGCGAATTTGCACGGCCCACCTTTGTCTAAGAGGGTGGAGGACTTTCAGACTCTAACCCTCAGACTAGAGGCGTTCGGATCGCTCAGGTCAGCCCTGTCCTTCCGCCGTATGATCGAGGATATGAGCGTCCGCAATTTTTTGCCGCCAAATCAGAATGCCCGGGGGTCGTCTAGACGCTAAGACGTGCTCACTCAGTTTGTAACAACCGCGTTACGTGCACCCGCATGAACGCCTTGCGCACCAGTCAACTACCAACCTTAGCAATTGATTGTTTCAGCGAACCCATGGCAATCGTGGGGCATGACGCTGCGCATGTCATGCGTCTGGGGAAATAGCAATGAAATTTAAGTCTCTGCGCGCGAACGAACCTGATGGACATGTTGACTGGCCGTCTGCAACAACCAGGGTCACTTCAAGCGCGAGCTCTTCTTTATTACGGAAAGCCATGATGGACGTTCCGTCGCGATCGCCGAGCGGGCGCGCGACGGCCTGCTTTCCGATGACTGGGATCCCTCGAAGGAGAAATCTTCCCGAGAGCAGAACGCCATGTATGAGAAAAGGCGGAAGCCGTATGGTGGAAGAGGCGAGGCGTTCCCGGTCGTCTAAGAATGCCAGGCTGATTGGTCCGACCAACTGCCGCTGTCGGCATCGAGCGTCTCGCTTGGCGAAGGGAGATCGATCGAGGATCGGTGATCCGTCGTGGCTTTGCAATGCTGCGGCTAATTCAGATAGAGCCGGCTTACGCGGTGAGCATGGTCACATTGGGTTATGACCGGCCCAGCTGACAAACGTCCTAGCGCGATGCGCGCAGTACTTCCGTTCGTGTTCCGTCGTTGGCTGCTCGAGCCCTACCGCGCCGCCATCGTGGTCATCGGCTTTGTTGGGTCATCGGTTGTCGACCTGTTCATGCCGGTCTACTCCGGCCACATGGTCGACGCATTGACGCCAGGCCCTTACGACCAGGCGGCACGACATGCAGCGCTCGTTGCCTTCGGCAGCATCCTTGCGATCGGGCTGGTATCGATTATCCTGCGCCTGGTAGGCTTGCAGGCGATCGTGCCGTTCACGCTTAACACGACATCGGACGTGGCGCGCGCGGCATTCATGCGCGTCCAGCGCTTCTCGACCGACTGGCACGCCAACTCTTTCGCCGGTTCGACCGTGCGGGATATCACGCGCGGCATGTGGGCGATCGAACAGATCAATAACACCATCCTGATGGCACTGCTGCCCTCGTTCAGCGTGCTACTCGGCTCGATGCTCCTGCTCGGCGTGCGCTGGACCTCGCTCGGCGTGGTGATCGCGCTCGGTGCGGCGTTCTATGTCACAATAATCGTGCTGTTCTCGATGCGCTATATCTCGCCCGCTGCCCGTGTCTCGAATGCCGGGGACACCAAGGTCGGCGGCATGCTGGCGGATGCGTTGACTTGCAACGCGGTGGTGAAGTCGTTCGGCGCCGAAGCACGCGAGGATGAGCGGCTTGCCCGCATCATCAAACGTTGGCGCGTGCGCGTGCGGCGGAGCTGGCTGCGCTATAATTACAGCGCTGTGTCGCAGCTTTTGCTGCTGCTGTGCCTGCGCGCGTCGGTGATCGGCGGCTCGGTGCTGCTGTGGATGTCGGGGCACGCCTCGCCGGGCGACGTCACCTATGTGCTGACGAGCTACTATATCGTCCACGCCTATTTGCGTGACGTCGGCATGCACGTCAACAACCTGCAGCGGTCGGTCAACGATATGGCGGAGCTGGTCGCGATCCATGACGTGCCGATCGAGGTTGAGGATGCACCGGATGCGGGTCCGATCCTGATCGAGGGCGGCGAGATCGTGTTCGACGACGTCACCTTCCACTATGGCGACCATCGCGCGCCACTCTATGAGGGGTTGTCGGTCTGCATCCGTGCCGGCGAGCGCGTCGGCCTGGTCGGTCGCTCCGGTTCCGGCAAGACGACATTTGTCAAGCTGGTGCAGCGGCTCTATGACGTCTCCGGCGGCCGCGTGTTGATCGACGGGCAGGATGTCGCGTTAGTCACGCAGCAATCGCTGCGCAGCCAGATCGCAATCGTGCAGCAGGAGCCGATCCTGTTCCACCGCTCGCTTGCCGAGAACATCGCCTATGGCAAACCAGGCGCCAGTCTGAAGGCGATCGAGCAGGCCGCGCGGCTTGCCAACGCGCACGAGTTCATCGTGCGCCTTCCGAAGGGCTACGGCACGCCGGTCGGCGAACGCGGGGTCAAGCTCTCTGGCGGCGAGCGGCAGCGCGTGGCGCTGGCGCGCGCGTTCCTGGCCGATGCGCCTGTCCTGATTCTGGATGAGGCGACCGCGAGCCTCGATTCGGAGTCGGAAGCGCTGATTCAGCAGGCAATGGAGCGGCTGATGAAGGGACGGACTTCGATCGTGATCGCGCACCGGCTCTCGACGGTGCGCGGCCTCGACCGCATTTTGGTGTTCGATCGCGGCGACGTCGTCGAGCAGGGCACGCATGTTGCACTTTCCAAGCGACCCGGCGGAATCTATCGCGGGCTGTTCGAGAGACAGGTCACCGAGTTCAGCCATATCTCGCGGGCAGGCTAACCCGCAGGGATCATAGAATTGATATCTCAATCGTTTGCGGCGAGGTGGCTGGGGGGCGAACCTCAAACCGCCGCAATGCTGGTCCCGGGATCGTCTGTCGACTGAGCTTCACGCAGCTCGCGCATTTAAGACAGCTGTTTCGCCCGATGCAAGTATTAACCTACCTGGCTGGATCGTCGGGTGTCCTCCAGATCAGCGGTTTGAGATTAAAGCTGCTGGCCGTTGGGATGGCGCGGGCATGGCGAAACCGCTGAATCTTCGCGAACGGTGCTTGCCTGTATTTGGAGCGATGTTTCAGGTCGACAGGCGGGCCGAGCGATTCGCGTCAGAGCGGCGCGCGTAAGTCACTGGCGAACGCGCGGGCGGGAGCAGATGCCCAGGCGAGAGCCAGGGCGGTACTTGCAAGTCTCCCCACCATGCCGGCCCTTGCTAGTGGTTGTATTCCACAGATGTCGCCCGCATGGGCTAATAGGGTGAGCGGCCGAGATAAGCGTCGATTGCCGCAGCAACAGCGCGAAGCAAGAAGCGGTGCTCCTGCCTCACGCGGATGAAGCCGCCTTCGATGTCCACGACCCCGTCCTCGGCGAGCATCGGCAAGCGTTCAGCTGAATCGAGCAGGGGAACCGGATCAAATCCAAAGGCCGCACAGATTGCCGGAACATCAGCCTCCAGGTCGCACATCAGCCGCTCGATGATAGCCGCCCGGACGCGGTCCTCGTTACAGAGAGGATAGCCCTTTGAGGCCGCCAGACGGCCAGCTCGGATGTGGCGCGTGTAGGAACCCGTTGCAACCTCGTTCAGGACATAGCCGTGGCCGACACGGCCGATGGCCGAGGCGCCGAGGCCGATAACGGTTTGACACGTATCAGCCGAGTAACCCAGCGAGTTACGTCGCAAGCGACCGATTTTCTGCGCCAGCGCGAGTTCGTCGTCCGGCAAGGCGAAATGGTCGAGCCCGATTTGGCGGTAGCCGGCAGTAACCAGCGTGCCGGCCACGGCGGCGGCTTGTTCAGCACGGGAAATCGTGTCCGGCAGCGCGGCTTCCTCGATCAGGCGCTGATTTTTCTTGAAGGAAGGAACATGGGCGTAACCGAAGACTGCAAGGCGGTCGGGCCGCATCGCCGCCGCCGTTTCCACCGTCCGGACGCAGGACTGCACGGTCTGATGTGGCAGACCGTAGATGAGGTCGAAGTTGATGCGGTCTATTCCATTCCGGCGGAGATTTTCGACGGCCGCCGCCGTGTCCGCTTCACTCTGGGTCCGGTTGATGGCTTTTTGAACGACCGGATCGAAGCTCTGCACACCTAGACTCGCGCGGTTGACGCCGGCTGCTCCGAGGGTTTCGGCCATTTCGACTGTGAACGTGCGAGGGTCGATCTCGACGGCGACCGCAGCTGGTTGCCTGAAGCTAAACCCGGCGGCGCAGGAAGTCCATCAGGGCCAGGAACTCGGCTGGCGCAATGAGGGTCGGCGTTCCGCCGCCGAAATGCACATCGCTCACGGGCAGCGCATCCTGCGCTTGCGCCGCCACCAAGCGGATCTCCTCATGCAGTACTGCCAGATAGTTGAGGATCGGCGCATCCCCGCCAGTGCTGCTCCTCGGAAAGCCGCAATACCAGCAGGTCGACCGGCAGAACGGAACGTGGATATAGAGTGACACGGCGTCATCCGTCGGCAAGCGCCTCAGCCATTCCTCACAATCCCTGGCGCCGACCGCCGCGGAGAAATCAGGTACTGTTGGATAGATGGTGTACCAAGGCAGGCGGGCATCGTAATACTTTTTCAGGATTGAGGTCTGCAACGTTCCTGCCCCAAGCTAGCTCACTCCGACCATGCGGAGCGGATTTTTGGCCCTCTCCAAAGGGCAAGGTGACGCGTTTGAGGCGGTCGGTAGGGCGGCCAGTTACGCTTGTCCGGACATCTCCGCTTCAAGGACCAGGCCAAACCTTTGGGCCGCACCTCGAAGGACCGCGCTTAACGTCGCGTTGGCGATTGCCCGGCCGCGGTCGTCGATACCGGTCCATTGCGCCAGCACACCGCGCGGGTCGATCTCGAGCAGCTTGACGCCAGGAGGAACCTCGGTCCCGTCACGGACGATGCCGCGCAGCACGCCATCGCGCGGCGCCATGGCGGGCACGCCGGAGACATGACCGAGCACGAGATCCTTCTCGACATGCGTTCCAATTGCGACCGATGTTCGCCAGGTGCCAACGAACTTGGAATAAACAAAACGTTCCGCGCCGAGATCACCGAGCCGGCTCGCAATTCCGTCAGCCGCATCCGTCCACCCGTCTCGCTGGACCAGGCCGATCCTGCCGGGCCGGGTTTCGATCGCGACATCGCAATTGGAGCTTCTGGAGAAGCCTGGGCCCAGACCTATGGTCAGTCCCGCGAGCCGCCGCAGGTCGGGCCTGATCCGGCGCTTCTGCAGACGCGCGTCGATCAGCACATCAATGCGGCGGATCGGCAACAGGTCGACAAGGCCGAGACGGGAGACGATGACCCGCCTTCGTCGGCTAGCGTCCCCGCGCAGCGCCCTAAGCACCTGCATGGCCTCGTCGAGGCGCTCACCCACAATATCTTCGACCTGTGCGATCCCGGCGAACAGCGCGTCATGGAAGGCCATCCTGCGCCGGATCACAGGCGGATCTGGATCATGTGACAGCACCACGCAAGTCCCGCCGCGCGCTAGCTGGACCGCGATTGCCGACGCAATCTCATTGGTGCCGAGGATAATCGCTAACAGTCGACCCTGGTGATCAGTTCCTGGAGACATTTGGACCTCGAAGAGAAGTGTCCTCGCTGCAGCAAGCGCTGCCGACAAGCCGCTTACGCTGCACGATTACGGTGAGAACGTGAGCAAGAGCCGCGCCAATCAACTGACGCCCGAGTACTGGTCCGCGAATGACAGCAGGGCCGTTCACTGTGAGTTATGTGCCAAAGCAAGCGAATGGCTTGTTGCAGAGACGCAAACATGTTTGGAAAAGCACATCACGTAGAACGCCCGAATGCATCCACGTTGCTCTTCAGTTCGACCTCCTGCAGTGCGCCTGGTCGCGTGCATTTCCATCGCGGATCGTTGACTCGAAGGACAGCCGCAGGTCGTCGGCTGCCCGTGTGGTGTGCTGGGGCCAAGCCGTTCTTTGGCACCACGAGGTTGGGATCGCCATCAATTCGGGGACGAACGCCAGCAGTTATTCATGGCCGACGGCATTTGGCTGATGCGTGGCCAGGAAGCTCGCATCGAGCGCCGCACGCTCGCTGCGTTGACACGCCGCAGCGCGCGCGGATGACGCTCATCACTGCGATGGAAATGGAGAGCGAGATCTGCTGACGGGTTGACCTGTCAAGGAGGGCGCGTTGGCCAGATCCGAAGCCGTCGCTCAGACCGGTCGGTTCTGGTTGCGGTTCTTCACGGGCCCCATTCGCTTCAGCCCGTCTTCGTAAGGGATCTGCTCATACGAGACATCGAGAGCCGTAGCTGCGTCGAGCAGGTAATCCAGCTTGCCGCCTGCATCGAATTTCTTGAAGTCGTTCTTGTCGAGCCCGGCGAGGTCCATCATCTCTTTCCAGACGGTCGATTCATCGCACGGCAGGATGTGAAAGGTAATGTCGCCGACCTTGGTCCGGTACTTCGCCAGCAGATCTATATTGTTGCAGAACATGAAATAGCGCCCGTCGGGCCTCAGCGCGCCGTCAAGAACGCTGCCGACGTCGGAGAGATAGGCCAATGAATGCAGATAGCCGGCCAGCACCGGGATCGTGCTTTCGCCCTCCTGCACGACCGTCAAGACCTGCTCGATTGAATATTCCGGCGGCCGCTTCTCGTCCGCGGGCTGGGCCTGGAACTTCAACGCGATATCGCCACGAAAACCGAATCGGCCCAGCTTGGCGGTCTCGCCCTTGAGTACGGCGTTGAGAAGTCGTCCCTCCTTGTCCAGTCGGCCAAGCGCGGTGTTCTCGATTGCAGTCATGAAAATCGTCCTCGATCTTAAGCTCATCACCGGCCCTCGACCGGCACAACACGGAATGCAAATTGCTTGCCGGCCCTGGACTGCGCTTCACTTGCGAAGCACCTGAAGAAACGAGACGTGCGCGCTTCACTCCCGAAAACGGCATCGTCAGGAAGACGACACGGGTCGCAAAGCCAACAGGCAGGAATTGAAAAAACTCAAGCCTATCAGGCGCGTGTGCGCTGGCATGCGAATTGCCAACTTGCGGTCAGCCGAGCCACGCAGGTGAAAGGGTGAGCCATGATCAACTTGACAGACAACGCACTGAATGCGGTCAGGGGCGTGATTTCAACATCGGGAGCGAGCGGCTTGCGCATTACGGTTGAGTCCGGCGGCTGTGCCGGGTTCAAGTACATCATGGGCTTGGCCAATGAGACGAAGTCGGACGATACGGTCATCGAGCGCGACGGGGTCAAGTTATTCGTCGACAACGACAGCCACCAATATCTCGCCGGCACCACCATCGATTTCGTGCTGGCGCAGGAGGGCTCGGGATTTACCTTCGACAACCCGAACGCCAAGGCGAGTTGCACGTGTGGCAAATCCTTCAGCTGATGAACGAGGTCGCACGCATGCTGGCCGTAACCAAGCATCCAAAACAACTGCCAGCCGCCGAGACGGACCGGGAGCAAGTGATTCGCGCCGTCCTCGAGGAGATCCGCCCCAATCTACAACGCGACGGTGGTGACTGTCAGCTGGTTGCGATCGACGGCACCAAAATCATGGTCAAGCTGACCGGGGCCTGTGTGCTCTGCAAGCTGTCAGCTGCGACGCTTGAGGGCATTCAGGCGCGGCTGATCGAAAAGCTCGGCGAATTCGTTCGCCTGGTCCCGGTTGCCGGCGCACCCACGGCGCCACATTGAGCAAGGCTTCAGTGATGGTTTATCTCGACAACAATGCGACGACCCGAACGGACCCGTCGGTCGTGCAAGCCATGTTGCCGTTCTTCACCGAACAGTTCGGCAATGCCTCCTCAGCCCATGGCTTTGGCAGGCAGGTCGCGGGCGCTATGCGGCAGGCACGCAGCAGCGTGCAGGCGTTGTTGGGGGCTGCCTACGATGATGAGATCGTCTTCACCTCTGGCGGGACGGAGTCCAACAATGCCGCTATTCTCTCTGCGCTTTCGACGCAGGAGGGCCGGGACGAGATCGTCACTACCTCGGTCGAGCATCAGGCGATCCTGGCGCTGGTCGAACATTTGTCGAAAAGTGGCGTCAAGGTTCATCTGATCGCGGTGGATACGCGCGGGCGGCTCGACCTTGAGGCGTTTCGGTCGGCGCTTGGACCACGCACGGCGATTGCATCGGTGATGTGGGCCAACAACGAGACCGGCACCATCTTCCCGGTGGAACGTCTGGCCGCCTGGACGCGTGCGACCGGCGCGCTGTTTCATACCGATGCCGTGCAGGCGGTCGGCAGGGTGCCTATGGACCTGAAGGCCAGCGAGATCGACATGCTGTCGCTGTCCGGGCACAAGCTGCACGGACCCAAGGGGATCGGCGCGCTTTATTTGCGCAAAGGCACGAAGTTCAGGCCGCTGATCTGGGGCGGAGGACAAGAACGCCGGCGCCGCGGTGGAACCGAGAACGTCCCCGGCATCGTCGGCCTCGGAAAGGCGGCAGAGCTTGCCGCAGAGCGGCTCGACGAAGCGTGCGTTCGTGTTGCGGCGCTACGCGATCGCCTGGAGCGATCGATCTTGCAGAACGGTCGCTGCACTGTTCTTGGCGGTCCCAGTAACCGACTGCCGAACACAACCAATATTACCTTCGACGGCCTCGATGGCGAAGCGATCCTCCATCACCTCAACCGCGCCGGCATTGCTGCATCGGTCGGATCGGCCTGTAGCTCCGGCGCGATGGAGCCCTCGCATGTCCTGCGCGCTATGCAGGTGCCGGCAAACAGCCTGCACGGCGCGATCCGCTTTTCGCTGTCCCACGAAACCACCGCTGAAGAGATTGAGCAGGTCGTGCGTGCGCTGCCCGACATCCTGGCTCGTCTGCGTGGCATGTCCCGAGAGCTCGCCAATCCCGCCAGCAATCCGTAATTCCTGGAGTTGATCTCATGAAAATCATGATCCGCCGCTCTCCCGAGGCGGGCCTGTCGATTTACGTGCCGAAGAAGGATATTGAAGAGCAAATCGTCGAATCCGAGCACGAAACGCTGTGGGGCGGTTGGATCAGATTAACGAATGGATGGGTGCTCTGTTTGCCCGAACTGGCAAGCGATACGCCGCTGCCGATCACGATCAATGCCAAGAGACTTGGCGGGGACGGCGATGAACGATGAACGCAATGCCCCAAATCAGCGTTCTCAAGGGGACGGATGCAGAGGCGTTGCTCGCCGATGTTGCGGCGAGACTCCGTGCCGGCAGCATTGTTCCCTATCTCGGCCCCGGTCTCGCCGCGTTATCCAAGCCTGATGTGCCACTGACACCTGATGCGCTGGCGATCTTCTTCGGCACCAAGGTCGCGCTGCCGCGCCGGGCTCGCGGCAATGCCTGGGCTGCAGCACAGCATATCGAAAGCAACAAGCATCGGTCGACGGTGACGGGATTGATGGCTCAGGCGTTTTCCGCACCGGTCGAGCCGACGGCCTTGCATCGTCATCTCGCAGCGTTACGCCTACCGATGATCGTCGATACCTGGTATGATGGCGCGATGCGCGCCGCACTTGGCAAGTGTGACGGATGGGGCGAAGTCCAAGGCATCACCCGTGCTGGCATCGGCGAGTTTCACTGGTATCGTTTCTATGGCGCCGATGACAACGAGGTCGATTCCCTGGCCGCCGGCAACTGGACCACGGTCCTCTACAAGCCGCATGGCGGCGTGCTGCCCGCAAAAAACTTCCTGATCTCCGACGCCGACTATGTCGAGGTCCTGACCGAGATCGATATCCAGACGCCGATTCCGGGGATCGTCAAGCAGCGGCGGATTGGGCGGAGCTTTCTTTTCATCGGCTGTCGGTTCGACGATCAGCTCTTGCGCATTTATGCGCGGCAGATCACGAAGCGCTCGGCAGACGTTCACTACGCACTTGTCGAACCGGATGCGCTCTCGCGAAACGAGCGGAGTTTCCTGCTCGACCAAGGCTTGATCCCGCTTGCGGTGGCGCTGTCGCGCGCCGTCGAGATCTTGGTTGCCAATTAGAGGCGCTGTCAAACCGAGGCCGTGCCACCTTGGCCCGGCCCGTCGCAGCCGTCCGACCAAGGTAAAAGTGCCGGTGCGGCTGAACGGGAGCGCATTGGTGGACACGCGGCAATCGCTCCCAGCATCCCAAACTCTGTCGCATTTCCGACACGCCGTATTCTCGCTGTCGGCTGCGCAACAGCGCAGGCCGCTCTCTCTAACCGATTGGTATTGAGGAGAAAATACGCTGCCGGCCGCGATGGCATGCGAGTTGCTCACTCTCATTCAGGGGCTCGCTCAGGAGTGGCCCTGGGAAGCCTGTTTGGCCTGGAGGAAGAACTGGATATGGACGCAGTGGAGCGCGGCAGCAGCGCTACGAATGCACGAGATGGCCGCGAGACCACGCTGGCCGCAGAGCCCAAGGGCTGCGGCACCTTGACCAGACAAGGCAAAGCAAGCTGCGGGGCACGCGGAGATCAAGGCGACCTGCCGCCGGCGATCTGGGACAAGGTGAAGACGCATCCCTGCTACAGCGTAGAGGCGCATCACCACTATGCGCGCATGCATGTTGCGGTCGCACCAGCTTGCAACATGCAGTGCAACTACTGCAATCGCAAATATGACTGCGCCAACGAATCGCGCCCGGGTGTGACCAGCGAGAAGCTCACCCCCGAGCAGGCGGCCAAAAAGGTGCTCGCGGTCGCCTCCCGCATTCCGCAGATGACCGTGCTTGGCATTGCCGGTCCCGGCGATCCCCTGGCCAATCCGGAAAAGACCTTCAGGACGTTCGAGCTCGTGGCCAAAGCCGCGCCCGATATCGGACTGTGTCTATCCACCAACGGGCTCGCCTTGCCCGATCACGCCGACACCATCGCCCGCCTGAACATCGAGCACGTCACCATCACGATCAATATGATCGATCCCAAGATCGGCGCCCAGATCTATCCGTGGATCTTCTATGACCACAAGCGATACAGCGGGGCCGAGGCGGCGAAAATCCTGACCGCGCGTCAGCTCCAGGGCCTGGAAATGCTCTCCGCGCGAGGCATTCTCTGCAAGATCAATTCAGTCATGATCCCAGGCATTAACGAGCGGCACCTGATTGAGGTCAACAAAGCCGTGAAGTCGCGCGGCGCGTTCCTGCACAACATCATGCCGCTGATCGCAGCACCCGAGCACGGCACCATGTTCGGTCTCAAGGGCCAGCGCGTGCCGAGAACAAGCGAATTGAAGGCGCTGCAGGACGCATGCGAAGGCGAAATGAACATGATGCGCCATTGCCGCCAATGCCGCGCCGATGCTGTCGGCCTGCTTGGCGAGGATCGAAGCGCGGAGTTTACGAAGGAGAAGATCGTGACCATGACCGTCAACTACGACCCTGAGGTGCGCAGGGCCTACCAGGCTGGAATCGAGGAGGAACGCCACGCCAGAATAGTGCCGGAGCAGGAAAAAGTGCGGGAGCAAGCAGGCGGGACAAGCGACATCAAAGTATTGATCGCGGTCGCAACCAAGGGCGCTGGCCTGATCAACGAGCATTTTGGCCATGCCAGGGAGTTCCAGGTATATGAAGTATCAAAATCCCGCGCCAAATTCGTCGGGCACCGCCGCGTCGACCACTACTGCCAGAGTGGTCATGGCGCGCAGGATGATCTCGCGGCCATCATCCGCTCCATCAATGACTGCCATGCTGTCTTCGTCGCCAGGATCGGTGGTCGCCCGACGAGCGAACTCAACAAGGCTGGCATCGAGCCGGTCGATCAATACGCGCACGAGTTCATCGAGAACTCAGCGATCGCATGGTTCAGCTCTTATCTCGAGAAGGTGAAAAGCGGCGAGATCCAGCATGTCGACCGGGGTGACGGAGCGATCCGGCAGGACCCGATGATTTCGGTGGCGTGAAGAGGACATCGGATGCCATTCAAGATCATTTCTTCGCAATGCACGGGCTGCTCCGCGTGCGAGACCGAATGTCCCAACGTCGCCATCTTCGAGAAGGGCGGAACGTTCGTGATTAATCCGAAAAAATGTACCGAATGCATCGGTCACTTCGAGGAGCCGCAATGTGTTGCGGTCTGTCCGGTGGACAAGACCTGCGTCGTCGACACCTCATTGCCGCGTTATCAGCCGCCGGCCTGAACGAGAGTAAGCTTGATGGCGTTCACGTTGAGGATAGCTGCCGGGAAAATCGTCCGCTTTCATCCCGGCAATCGCGGCCACGACGGCCAGCGAGCACGCAGAAGGCGGCCCGATCGAGTTCATGACGGAGTGACGCATGAGCAACATCGTCCGCGACAGTGAAGTCATAGAGCTGGATGGACCGCCGGTCTTTAACCTTGGTGAAAAGGTGAAGGCCAACCGCACTGTCCGCAATGACGGGACCTATGCCGGCAAGGAGATCGGGGACGTCCTGGCCAAGAAAGGCGAGGTCGGCTACGTCGTTTCCATCGGCACGTTCCTGCAGCAATTCTACGTCTACGGTGTCGAGTTTCTTCAAACCGGCAACCGGGTCGGAATGAAATGTAAGGAACTAGACTCGGTTGACGCAGGCACCGAGCTCGAGGGCCCACTATCGCGAGAAGGGCCCCTGTCATGATCGCGCCTCGTCATTCGACATCCGAATGGCGCCCGCGGCTCAAATCCGCCGGCGACCCCACAAACGGCGGTTGTTGCACGGACCGTCGCCGGCTTGATGGACCTTTTGGCCGGCTTCGGCCGCATCGGTGAGATCGTACCCTTGAGAGCGCACACACAAGCGAACGTACGGACCTGGCTTCTAGAGTTTTGCCGGTCGGCCGGTCGGCTGTCCTGAAGCGCAAAGAACGCGACTTTCAAGGGGGCTTTCGCAATGAATGCTGCGGTCATGAAGAAGACAGTCGTCGGCTTGAACGCTCACCCGAACGAGGTCGATCGCAAGCGAATCGAATGCGCATTGGGCTCCCGCAGACGCTATCGCTATGTCTCACCCCGTGTGAAGCCGGTTAAGGGCGGCTATCTCATCGAGAGTCCCTGCTGCTCACGCGACATTGACAAGGAGGGCCGCGTGATTGATGTCGCGTTGATCCATCATGACGCCATATGCGGACTGTGGAAGCTGTTCTGGAAACACCATGCGCGAGGAATCTGGCAATTCCACAGCGTCCATCAGCGGCTGAGCGCAGTCACCGATGAGCTTAATGCCGATCTCGATCGGGTGTTCTGGCAATAAACTGAATGGCTTCGCTCATAAACAAAATAAGGGTGGACATGGCGGTGGACGAAAACGAGCTGATCGAAATTGAACAGGTGATCACGGCGGCAGAGGGCCGTGCGAGCCCCTTTACCGAGCTGCGTCGCCGCTTTCCGCATCTCGCCCTGGTGCGATGCGATGCGTCTGATGTCACCGAGCCGCCCTTTCGCAGCTTTCCGCATTATGACCTGCACCTGCTCGACCGGTCCGAACACTGTGTCCAGATCACAGCCGATCCGCTGCTGGCGATCGGCATGGTTCTGGCGGCAAGGGGCCCTTCGGGGTAACTGGGGTTGCTTTCGCAGACGTTTACGGCGCTGTCGCTGGGTGCGGGCAAAACGCATCACCGTTACCGCCCTGACGAGTTCCCGGACGCGGAAAAGACCGCCGACGGCGCGGTGGCGCTGCCGCTTTCGTACGGGTTCGAGTTCATCATGGAGACGATGGCTGGCGCGTCCATCAACATTGGCATGCGCGCAGCTATCTACGAGAAGCCGCTGGAACCGGATCGTGGGCACGCGGTCCGCGAGCGGCCGTGTGGGGCCCCCTCAACGTCTCGATCGCGGTCTCGCCGTCGATTGTCGTGAATAAAACGCATGCGACCCGCCCGACAATCGGGCTCTCGGTGAGCGATCTGCGTCCGCGCATCGGTGGGTCCTCCAACAAGGCCCAGTCAGCACGAGATAGAATTCCGGCCAATCGCTCTCTGCGCGCGGGCGCCGGAAATGTCTCGGCCCCTAATTCCTGATGCAGCGCGAGGCTAAGACCAACCGGTCACGACATCTTCATCAAAGCGCGAACCCCGGTTTGTGGTCTATGTGCTCGAGTTTCGATGCTGATCGGAACATCGCTTTTGAAACTCGTGCCGAGAGGCTCGGCCGCACTTGATTTGACCTTCCATTGAGGCGGTTGCGTTTCGCGGATGAGTGGGTCGGAAGGAGACTTATGTCTCCGAAAATGTGAGCGCTGTCAGATTGCTCACAGCCGCGCAGCTGCTGTCAGGTTCGAAACATCCAGCGCGGTGAGCGATCGCGAAGTTTGCAGTGCATCATCAGACGCTTAAACAGGAAGCCCAGCGCTGGCACGGCAGTTGCTACTGCGATGCAGCAACACTGAGTAAGGGCTGAGTGCACGCCGACGCGCAAGACGAGCGATGCTCTCCTACCCTTGGACCCGTGTGCCCCGTTTCTGAAAGAGAAACAAGCTCGCGTGCAAGACAGCACGCAATCTTTGGCAAATCGGTTGATGGAGAGAGCAACATGGCTTCACTGAGACAAATCGCGTTCTACGGCAAGGGCGGTATCGGAAAGTCGACCACGTCGCAGAACACGCTGGCGGCACTGGCCGAGATGGGGCACAAGATCCTGATCGTGGGCTGCGATCCAAAGGCGGACTCCACTCGCCTTATTCTGCACGCCAAGGCCCAGGATACGATCCTGAGCCTGGCCGCCAACGCCGGCAGCGTCGAGGACCTCGAACTCGAGGACGTGATGAAGATCGGCTACAAGGACATTCGCTGCGTCGAGTCCGGCGGCCCGGAGCCCGGGGTCGGCTGCGCCGGGCGCGGCGTCATCACCTCGATCAACTTCCTCGAAGAGAACGGCGCCTATGAGGAGCGCGACTACGTCTCGTACGACGTACTCGGCGACGTCGTCTGCGGCGGCTTTGCGATGCCGATCCGCGAGAACAAGGCGCAGGAAATCTACATCGTGATGTCCGGCGAGATGATGGCCATGTATGCCGCCAACAACATCTCCAAGGGCATTCTGAAATATGCGAGCTCCGGCGGCGTGCGGCTCGGTGGCCTCATCTGCAACGAGCGGCAGACCGACAAGGAGCTGGAGCTCGCCGAAGCGCTCGCCAAAAAGCTCGGCACTGAGCTGATCTATTTCGTGCCGCGCGACAACATTGTGCAGCATGCCGAACTGCGGCGCATGACTGTGCTGGAATATGCGCCGGACTCCCAGCAGGCCGATCACTACCGCAAGCTTGCGGGCAGGATCCACAACAATGGCGGCAAAGGCATCATCCCGACCCCGATCACCATGGACGAGCTCGAGGACATGCTGATGGAGCACGGCATCATGAAGGCCGTTGATGAGTCCATCGTCGGGAAAAGCGCCGCGGAACTTGCGGCATCGTAGAGGGTCACAACGCGGCAGGCCGGCCCTCCCAACACCAAGAAGGAGGGCCGGCAGTCGACGGAAGGGGTGTCTCCCGAGTGTCGACGCGGTGATACATCCTTGACCAATGTGGAAAGAGTAGCGAACGCCCATGTTCGAAGAGCAGTTCTATCCTGTCATGGTTGTCGAGAGGAATGATGGGAGCGGCCAAGGAGGTGGAGCAATTGCCAGCTACCATTTCCTGACCGGGATGCACCCTGCAGATGCCGACACAAGCAATGACTTTAGTTTCGACCGCCACGTGCTGGCGTGCATTCTCGCGGCCGGTGTGATGGAAGGTGGTCGTCTCTTCGAGAAGGTCGGCCTGTCCAGCGGTGAGCTGGCGGCGTTGCTCAAGAAAAATTTTCCGTCGGTTCGGATCAAAGGCGATGACTTGCTGCTGGGTTCCAAGCGCGATGACAACGACGAGGTCACAATGGTGCGTGATCTCTTGCTCGCGCAACGATCGACGGAAGGGGACACCGGCCGTTGGCTGGCCGCGATGATCGCGCGCCGCGTCATGGAGCCGAATCATCTGTGGGCAGACCTCGGATTGCGCGATCGTGGTGAACTGTCCCGTGTCCTCAACCGCCATTTCGGGCCGCTCGCCAGGCGCAACGTCAACAACATGCGCTGGAAGCGGTTCTTTTATCGCACGCTCTGCGAGGACGAGGGCCTCATCTTGTGCACGACCCCAGTGTGCACAGAGTGCAAGGATTTCAACTTCTGCTTTGGCGATGAAAGCGGTGAGAGCCGCATGGCCGAGCGCCGGCGTGATGGTCGGTTGGTGCCGGCTGCTCCGGTCGCGGGCGGCAGCTGACCCGTATTCCCGCCGCCCGATAGATGGTTCTTTGGCGCAACTGTCGGCCGACGACGCGCAGCCGGTCGAGGACGCGCAGGTGATGCGGCCAAATCTGCTGCAGCGGATGACGGCGCGAACTAGCGGAACGCTCTTCTGCGCTAAGGCCAGCTTGCGCCCAAGCCCCAAGCCATGTGGTCTGAAGCGAACTGTGGTTTACCCGCCGCGGACAAGCGAGGTCGCTCCGGCTTGTGTTCGGGCGAGATTGCTCAATTCAGCCGGTGCCAGGAGGGCCAACGTCCATCAGATTGCGGATCAATCGCGCAGGCGGTCCTGTTGCGGCTGGATGATGCCTGATGCCCCACGATGGTGTTCGACGCCGATACCCCACCGCATCTGTAATGTTGTGTACGGCAGCGGCGTCCTGCTCATCGACAAAAGCAAATCTCCTGATGCGATGTGCCAGGTTGCGAACCGATGAACTCTGACGCGTCGGTATGACAGTCGATCCGCGCCGCAACCCGAGCTGATCCAGGACGCAGAATACTGAGAGCTCAACTGGCGCGTCGGTTTTGCGACACTGTCGTCCTGGCGTATCCCGTCGCGGGCGAGAGCTCGCGAATCTTCAATAGGCTGGGATCCTGCGGGCGTGGCATGCGGTTTGCCAAAGCAGTCCTTACCAAGCCCAATTGGGAGGCTTCGTTGATTGACGCCAAAGCCATCGCTGCCAAACCGTCATGCTCCGATTCGCTATGGAACCAGCGGCCCGTGCTCAATGACACGACGCTGCGCGACGGAGAGCAGGCGCCTGGCGTTGCGTTCACCACAGCGGAAAAGGTCGCCATCGCACGCGCGCTAGCCCGCGCAGGCCTCACGGAGATCGAAGCCGGAACCCCCGCGATGGGCAATGACGAGATCGCGGCCATCCGCGCCATTGTCGAGGATGGGCTGCCGCTCATCCCTATTGCTTGGTGCCGCATGTGTGGGGCCGATGTCGACGCCGCGATCGAGGCCAAGGTATCGATGGTCAATGTTTCGATTCCGGCTTCGGACGTTCAGATCGCGGCCAAGCTTGGCGGAAGCCGCGAACAGGCCTTGCAGCGGGTGAAGCGGGTGGTTGGTTACGCCCGCGAGCGAGGGCTTGATGTCGCCGTCGGAGGCGAGGACTCCTCCCGCGCCGATGTCGATTTTCTCATAAGTCTCGTCGCGGCTGCGAAAGCCGCGGGCGCGCGGCGGTTTCGGATCGCCGATACGCTCAGTGTCCTCGATCCCGATTCCGCCTATGCGCTGATCGCGCGCCTGCGCGCGACCACTGATCTCGAGCTCGAATTTCATGGCCATGACGATCTCGGGCTCGCGACTGCCAACACGCTCGCGGCCATCAGGGGCGGCGCGAGCCACGCTTCGGTCACTGTCATCGGGCTCGGCGAACGGGCCGGCAATGCGCCGCTCGAGGAAGTTGCCGTCGCACTCAGGCAGCTCTACGGCCGCGATACCGGCATCGTGCTGCCGGAGCTCTTTGACGTCGCCGCGTTGGTCGCTGCCGCGGCAGCACGTGCGATTCCGCTGAACAAGCCGATTGTCGGGGAGCATGTGTTCACGCACGAATCCGGCATTCATGTCGACGGGCTGTTGAAAGACGAACGCACCTATCAGTCGCTCGATCCGCATTTGCTCGGTCGCTCCAATCGGATCGTGATCGGCAAGCATTCCGGGCTCTCGGCCATCACCACGCTGCTTTGCGAATTGCAGCTCGCCGCCACCACCGAACAGACCAGACATATTTTGTCCCGAGTCCGAAAATACGCCATCGAGCACAAGCGGCTGGTCGCATGCGAGACGGTGGCGGCGATCTGGCGCGATGTTTGCGAATGCTCTTCCGATCGCGCGTGAGTGAGCTCTCGAGTTTCACTTGGCCAGCCATCGATCAATCGGAACGCGGGCGAAGCTCGCGCAGATCGCGTCGAAGCCCGAGGACATGGGCTGCTTGGCCGTCTCCTCCAGGGCCCACGTGAAATGGTCGTTTCCGTGAACTAACTAGGCGCTGCCGGACCTCGAGCGAGGCGGGCGGCCCAATCCAGGGAAGTCTCGATGAGCAATATACCCCAGAGGGCCGGCATCCTCGACCGGCTCAACCATGCCTCCTCGGCTGAGGAGATCTTTGCGCTGCTTGGCGTCGACTACGATCCCAAGATCGTCAATGTCGCGCGTCTGCACATCCTAAAGCGCATGGGGCAACATCTCGCCAAGGAGCAATTCGCCGGTTCCGCGGAAGCGGAGATCGCTGCGCGCTGCAAGGCCATGCTGGAGCAGGCCTATGCCGATTTCGTGGCGTCTTCGCCGATCGACCAACGGGTCTTCAAGTTCCTGAAGGATGCGATCGCAGAGCCCAAGAGGCCGCCCGCCTTCGTGCCGCTCAATACGTTGAAATAGCCTTGCGTTAAATGCCGTCTGCCTCAGAGTAAATAGCTGCGGAGCGCATCCGCGTGCGCCCCTTCGTTCGGTCGAGCCTGTGGAGCGACGCGGGGAGATGGCCCTGTCGCATTTCCGACGTATGTCGAGGCCTTTGTCCCCGATGCCAGGAACCCACTTCGGCAAATGCGCGCGATTCATTTCCTTTGGTGCATGAACTCGCGGTGTTCTCAGTTGGTATGACACTTGCTGCTCTGCACATAAGTCCGCCCCGACAACAAATCGACCTTGTCCCGGAGAAGCGCATGCATAGCGTCATCTGCATCAAACAGGTCCCCGCGCCAGCGCAAATCCGCGCGCGGTTCCTGTCAAACACGATTGTGCAGCGGGGTGTGCCGACCAACCGTGGCGAAGCTGTAGTCTCAGAGGCCACCCCCAGTTCAGTGACTAGCCGGCCCGAGAGATCACCGCGCACGTTATGGGACCGTATTCATTCGAGCCCTGACTGCGGAAGGTGCGCACCTTGGGTGGCGAAGCTGAGGTGCTGTTTACCAAGTGCCCCTCTGTTGATGACTCGACGCTACCCACGACGTACGCACGCACGACCGCGATCTCGAAGATCAGGGAGCTATCTGGTGGGACCGCTGTCGTCTTCATTGGCAAGTCGGCCATCAATGGCGACATGGTCGAGGTCGGCCCGGGGGGCGCAACATAGCCCTGTTTGTGGCAGCTCTACCAGTTCGCCGCAATCGTTGGCCTCGATCTCACCTCCTGCCGCCTCTGCCGCCGAGCCTCAATGGTCCCGTCCTCCGCGAAAAAGACTTCGGGGGTGAGCCGCGAGCAGCCGGCGAACGCGCTCATCAGGGCCAGGTTCAACCGACAGTCCAAGCCAGAACCCGGTCGTATCGCGCAGGCGTGTGGATCGGAAGGAGAATGCAAAGCAATGAGCAACGTCATCAAGGGTCCCACATCAGCCGCAGCGGGCCGCGCAGCAACCAAGAAGCAGTTGCCGGACCGGTTCAAAGCCTACAAACATGTATGGGTGTTCGTCGAGCAGGAGCGCGGGCAGGTCCATCCCGTCTCCTGGGAGCTTATGGGGGCGGGCCGCAAGCTTGCTGACAGGCTCAAGGTTAAGCTCGCGGCTGTTGTTGTTGGCCCTGAGGGCGAGACCACACGCAACGCCGCGCTGGAAGCCTTCTGTTATGGCGCCGATTTGACTTATCTCGTCGCCGACAATGTGCTCTCAGATTATCGCAACGAGTCCTACACCAAAGCGCTGTCCGATCTCGTTGAGATCTACAAGCCCGAGATCCTGCTGTTAGGGGCAACAACGCTCGGTCGCGATCTTGCGGGCTCGGTCGCCACCACATTGTTGACCGGTCTTACCGCTGACTGCACCGAACTCGACGTCGATACGGATGGCTCGCTTGCGGCGACCCGTCCGACCTTTGGCGGCTCGCTGCTCTGCACAATTTACACGCTGAATTACCGGCCACAGATGGCAACCGTCCGCCCCCGTGTGATGGCGATGCCGGAGCGTGTCGCGCGCGATCCCGGCCGCATCATCATCCATCCCCTCGGCCTGGTCGAAGACGACATCGTGACCAAAGTGCTGTCGTTCATCCCCGACCGCGACTCGGCCAAATCCAATCTCGCCTATGCCGACGTCGTAGTCGCCGGAGGGCTTGGGCTCGGTTCGCAAGAAAACTTTCAGCTTGTGCGCCAGCTCGCCGGCGTGCTTGGCGCCGAATATGGCTGTTCCCGTCCGCTCGTGCAAAAGGGATGGGTCACCTCCGACCGGCAGATCGGGCAGACGGGAAAGACGATCCGGCCAAAGCTCTATATTGCCGCTGGCGTTTCGGGCGCAATCCAGCATCGGGTCGGTGTCGAGGGCGCGGATCTGATCGTCGCCATCAATACCGACAAGAACGCACCGATCTTTGAGTTCGCCCACATCGCCATCGTCAGCGACGCTATGCATTTGTTGCCGGCGCTCACGGACGCGTTTCGAGCGCGGCTCTCGCCACATTCGCGCGACCGGATTGCGAGCTAAAGGAGGTTAGTCATGATCGAGGAAAGGTTCGATGCAATCGTTGTCGGCGCCGGCATGGCGGGCAACGCGGCGGCACTGACTATGGCCAAGAAGGGCATGAAGGTGCTGCAGCTCGAGCGCGGCGAATATGCCGGATCGAAGAACGTCCAAGGCGCAATACTCTATGCCGACATGCTGGAAAAGCTCATCCCGGAGTTCCGGGAGGACGCACCGCTTGAGCGACATCTGGTCGAACAACGGTTCTGGATCATGGATAATCGCTCCCATGTCGGGCTGCATTACCGCTCGGAGGATTTCAATGAGGAGCGGGCCAACCGGTACACGATTATCCGAGCCCAGTTCGACCGATGGTTCTCCTCAAAAGTACGCGAGGCAGGCGCGACCGTGCTGTGCGAGACCACCGTCACCGATCTTGCGCAGGATGCCTATGGCAGGGTCATCGGTGTTCGTACAGATCGCCAGGATGGCGAGATCCACGCAGATGTCGTGGTCCTGGCCGAAGGCGTCAGCGGCCTACTCGGCACGCGCGCGCGCCTGCGGGAGCGCCCCAAGCCTAACAAGGTGGCCCTTGCGGTGAAGGAAATGCACTTTTTGCCGCGCGAGACCATCGAAGCGCGTTTCAATCTGAACGGCGACGAAGGCGTTGTCATTGAAGCTGCGGGCACCATTTCCGGCGGCATGACGGGAATGGGCTTCATCTACGCCAATAAGGAATGCATTTCGCTCGGGATCGGGTGTCTTGTCGCAGACTTCCAGCGCACCGGACGGACACCCTACGAGCTGCTAGACCGTTTCAAGCGCCACCCGTCGGTCGCCCCCCTGATTGAGGGGTCTGAGGTCAAGGAATATGCCGCGCACCTCATTCCCGAGGGCGGCTACAAGGCCATCCCGCAGCTCTATGGAGACGGCTGGGTCGTTGTTGGTGACGCGGCGCAGCTCAACAACGCCATCCATCGCGAGGGATCCAATCTTGCGATGACCTCCGGCCGGATCGCAGCCGAAGCGATCTTCCAGGCCAAATCGCGCCGGCTTGCCATGACCAAGGAAAATCTCGCGCTCTACAAGAGGATGCTGGACCGCTCCTTCGTCTTGAAGGACATGAAGAAGTATAAGGATATGCCGAGGCTGATGCATACCAACTCGCAAAACTTCTTTCTAACCTACCCCCAGCTCATCTCCAAGGCGATGCAGACCTACCTTCGGGTTGACGGTACGCCAAAGACTGAGAAACAGAAGTCAACGCTGAAATCCTTTGTCAATGCGCGGTCCTGGATAGGACTGTTCGGCGATGCATTCCGCTTCGCCCGCGCATGGCGCTAGCTTGTGAACGAATCCGAACCAACGAGGCTGACCATGAAGGTCGAGCGATCAGTACGCGTCGAAGACAAGTTGTTTTGCAACCGCTATCTTGTGGACGCCGGACGTCCTCACATCAAGGTGCGTGCGCATACGAAGCCCTCGCCGCAGCTCCTTGCGCTTTTGAAAGCCTGCCCCGCGCGCTGCTATGACCTTAATGACAAGGAGCAGGTTGAGGTCACCGTCGACGGCTGCATGGAGTGCGGCACCTGCCGCGTCATCGGCGAGCCCACCGGCGACATCGAATGGGGCTATCCGCGTGGCGGATACGGGGTGTTATTCAAGTTCGGGTGAGGGCAGTTACGATTGCCGCCGCGCTATCGCCCGGCAGAGAAGATATCGCCGCGGAGTTAGATCGCCGTAGCTTGCGTCCGCCAGACGAAAGTCAACGAACGCTCGAATCATTTTGGCCGGGAGAGCACTTTCGGTTAACTCAGCTCGTGGATATGGGCTTCCACGTCGGCCATGCGCGGAGAAGAGGGCGCGAAGGGTCAAAAGAGGGGACTACTCGGCCCGTTGCGAGGTGCCATGCCGTGCCGCCTCGCTCGCAACCGCAACTGACTGCACGATCGCGGCAAAGCGCACGCCGTTTGAATTGTATCCGAGCGATGCCCCGACTTGCCGCAGCGTCTTCTCATGGGCATTGCAGGCCCCGCACCCGTTGATTGCGCTTACTGCCAGGCCCACAGCTCGAAATCGGTTCTGTCCACACAGGGATTGCCGAGCCAATTCATCCGCAGCCGAGCCGGCATTTGTCTTGTATTCCGGGTTTGAGGGGAGGTGAACGAAGCGGTAGTAGACGTTGTTCATCGCCATGACGGATGCTGCGGATTTCGCTGCCTCGACCGCCGGCGTCATTACCGCGCGTGGGCGATTCCATTGCGGCCGTCACGATCGGATCGTAGGCGCGCGATCGCGCTCGACAGCAACAGCCCGTATTTGCTCTGCGGTGACAATGTTTCGTCTGCCATCATCGACGCCAGTCGGCCTGACGTCCTTGGCGAAATCCGGAATCTGGCTTTGCAGCTGGTCGATCGAGATGTCCCCTCAAGCGACTTTCAACGTCTCCCCGCCGACCTCGCGGTTGCAGGGGCAGAGCTCGTCAGTCTGCAGCGCATCCAGCACGCGCAATGTGTCCCTCGGATTGCGGCCGACATTGGGATTGGTGGCATAGACATGCTGGATGGTATTCTCAGGATCGACGATGAAGGTCGTGCGATGGGCAACGCCCTCGGCCGAGCGGCCGCCCAAGCCATCGACCAGCGCGCCGTCGGTGTCGGCAAACTGCCAAATCGGCAGATGGTGCAGGTCCTTGTTCTCGCGCCGCCAGGCAAGCTTGCAGAACTCGTTGTCAGTCGAGCCGCCCAGCACGACCGCATCGCGATCGGCAAATTCCTTGGACAGGCGGGCGAACTCGGCGATCTCGGTCGGACAGACAAAGGTGAAATCCTTGGGGTAAAAGAAGATGATTTTCCATTTGCCAGGAAAGCTCTTTTCGGTCAGCGTCTCGAAGGCGCTTTCTCCGTTCTCTTCGTGCAGGTGAAAGCCGGGCTTCACACCGGTAAGTTCGAACGCCGGCAACTTGCTTCCAATTCCAAGCATTTTGTCCCCACTGTGTACTTCGGGCGAAACTCTGTGATCTCGCGCCATCAGCGAAGCAAGCGATGTGCCATGAGGCCGCGTGATTTAGCTTGTCGCCAATACAACATTGTCGTTATGGCCAGTTCAGGCCGATGTTGCGAAGTCAGAGACAATGGCTCTTGGGTCGATGCCGCTTTGAATCATGGGGGCAGAGGGACGCGGAGCTCATCACAGGCTCCGCCCCTCTCCGGCGACCGACAGGACAGGCGTGAGTTTTGATCCGTGAGCAAGCCGGCAATGATTTTTACGGTGAGGAACAGGATGAGGCTGGAAGCAAGATCCTGAGCTTGTCCACAGTACGCACTACGGCGCGGCATTGCAGCCAGGCAGGGAGTTGTGACCGCGAATAGCCCCTGAGGATCGGTTCTTCTCACGGCTGGGGCACATAGGTTCGGACTCCAATCCACTCTCAAGTTGACCAGAACAAGTTTTCGATGAGCCGTTCCTCAGGAAAGTCTGGGTGGAAGCCGGAGAATTCCAGACGGGATGATTCCGTTCCTGAGGGAATGAGTGATGTCGACCGAACTCAGCCGAACAGGCATATTTTTTGCTATTGAAGGTGAGCTAGACAATCGAGGCGATTGCGAATGACGGGCATTTTATCTCATTTCATCCTTGCCGAGCAATGCACTCGGCCTGGATCCCAATGAGCCTGCCCACGCCAGCTCAATCCCAAGGTCGTGCAGTGAGCGCTATCAGCATAGGAGTGAGGAGACCCAGATGATCGAGGCCAGGAAGGAAAGAGTCAGGGAACTTAAACGGTCGCTCGAATCGGTCAAGGTGCGAAGTGGGCACTCTGGGACGAACGCTGTTCATTCGAAGGCTGGTCGTCCTCCGCAACGAAGACCGGGGCTGGCAAAATTCGCAAGATACCGCCCATTCCCCCTGCGAGAACGGGCACGACCTCTAAAGCGCCATCGGTCACATGAACCTCGCTGTCGGTGATGACAGTCATGCCGGAGCCCAAGCCAGCACCGCTCGCCGCCGCGCGTCGCAGGCCGACGCCAATGCGCGTCTCAAGGGCGCTGTGCGCAGTCACGGCTGAATAATGCTCCCTGTCCCGCGCGGCTGGAGGTTCACGCTACCGGCAGGAGCGCTCGATTTCCGCCAGGTCATCCGCGCATACTGCGCGCACTGCCATCGGACGGCCGCGACGACAGATCACGTGACCCCACCCGCTTGACGGCGCTTCCACGTGAGACACTGCAAGGTGTTTCAAGTACTTGACCGATCAAGGGCGTCTCGGTCGATGGAGGAAGTCACCCTAGCGCGACCGGACCGTGGCTACTCAAGGCAATCAGAGCTGTTGAACGCGGCCGATGTTACAGCAATGGCGGAGGTAGTCTAAACAGCTCTGACCGCAGCCCTAAGTCTCGAACCGAGATGTTCTGGAGGCCAAGCACCCGCGCGCTATGGCACAGCCCGCGCCACGCGATGGCCCGTGCGTTCGATGGCGAACGAACAGCGAGTCCGGCACTGAGAGGCCGATCGAAGCCGACATCACATTGACTATTGTTCCGGCGATCATCGCAGCGGTCGACGCGCAGCAGCCGAGCTCGACGTGGTCAACAAAGAGTTGGCCGCGAGGGCGTAGAGGGGCCGGCGCGAGGCGGCAAACAACGTTGGATGGTACTGCGCGATCGCGCCGGCAATAGTGGATCCCGTTCGGCAAGGCGAGGTTAGCACCGGAAGCGCGAGGGCACCAACAACCCCATGGCTTTACTGTTCTAGTCGCGGCGCTCACTTGCGCATCTTGAGCGAAATGACCTGGGTGATTGGCCGCAGCCAGGACCCCGCGGGTCCACCGGTAGGCTTTCTTTACTATCAGACCCGTCCAGATATACGAACGCAGGGGAATTTCCGCGCTCGTGATTGTGAGTTCCAAAGGCTCAAACGTCGACGACGTGAAACAATCTCGGCGAATCGCAAGTATACGTGAGATGTCAGGCCACCGCGGTTTCCGCCTCGACGATGAAGTCGCAGGCTTGAAGTGTGTGTGCGCAACCAGTCTAACAGCTTCGTGGACCTTGATCGGCGAGCACAGCAGCGAGCCGATGAGAGCGGCCGCCGCACCACCGATGTGTATTACGCCGGTGACGGCGCCGCCTAGAGGTCTGGTGTGTCGATAGTCACAGCGACGGTGTTCAGGTCTCGGAGGCAACAGCAATGTTGGCCCCGTCCGGGTGGGCGTTCATTGCAGAACGGCCCGCCCACTCAGAACACCGGCAGGGTTGCCTGTCTATGAGGTGGGACCAGAGATCGCAACTCTGGCTCAAAGCTTGCAGTGGTCGAGACGACCTGGAAAAATCGCAAAGGCGGCGCCGCGACTTCCGCCGGTCACAGCGGCAGCCCTCTGCGCTCATGAGCACTGTTGGAGATTGTGAAAGTGGCGATTGGCATCGTGAAGTGGTTCAATCCTGAAAAGGGGTATGGATTCATCAGACCTGAGGACGGCAGCGCTGACGTATTCGTTCATATATCGGCGGTTCAAAAGGCCGGTCACACAACTTTAGCTGAGGGCGCGCGCGTGAGCTACGAGCTCCTCCCCGGTCGCTCCGGCAAGACGTCGGCTGAAAACCTTCGGGTTGGCTGATGCCCGAACTGCGCCGCTGCTACGCCAGCGGATTGGGAGGGAATTCCACCAATGTTGTGCCACCCGCCCAACTCACCTAACGAGTAGCTCAACCTCGCTGGATCTTCCAAAACTGCTTGATCACCCATCCTCCTGCGTGAGGTTCCGGAACTCAGCCCGTCCAGCTATTTGTTGCCTGGTCGATGGCCAACGCCACAAAAGCATTCGATTGTGGGTGGCCTACAATGGAGTCGAGCGCACCGGGAGAGCGATTTTGATCGCGGCAGGCTCGGGTGCGCCTTTGAATCGAATCAGCATCAGCTTGCATGACGTTAGTCGCAGCGCAGTTTGGACCCACGGCCTTGAATGCTGAGCTTGCAAGGAAGTTAGGCTAGCTTAACGGATTCCGATTAGGCACCGGAGATATGTATCGGATGACTGCGATCGACGGACGCTGGCGAGCCTTTCGGGGTTATTGATGAGCCTCGGTCCGCTTTGCTCTTGTGGAAAGGGCATGTTCAGCGCATTGCTTCGATCGCGCGAGAGCTAAGTCGGCGAGCAGGTAATCGAGGTCGTGTTCCGGCCGGTCGACGATGGCGTGACGGGATTGGGATCGGCCCCTGCGAGATTGGCGATCAGGGTCCTGATCCTCTTATTAGCTGGTTTCAGGCGGCGGCGCTTGCCTGTTCGGATTGTTCTGCCGGCGTCGAGGCGCCCATAGCTTGCAGTGGCGGTTCAGATGCCGAGGCCAATGAGACGTGCTTGAGAAGGGCAAACACGTCCATTCCGCCCTTGAGTCCCAGCGAATCGAACGAGTAACGCGTGATGCGGGCCAAAATGTCGGTACCCGAGCCGCCGGTGCCGAGCGCAAGCACCAGAGTCATCTCGGACGCGCCGAGCGGCAAACACGCTTTAATCCGCGCCGGAAAGACATTGATGATGGTGCTTGAGCGCGGCTCTTCGCGCGTGACGCTGACATCGCTGGCTGCGATGCGCAGCCGCTGGTGCGCGCCGGGTGCAAGCGGCGCCGCTGGCACCAAAAGGCGTGCACCTTTGAGACGGAGGATGAGTAGCCCGTAGCGCCCGTCATAGCCGCCGACCACGGCATCAAGGCTAACGGCGGCTTCGTGACCCGCCGCAAGGGGCAGCGCCGGATCACTCTGCAAAGTATGCAGCGGCCCGGTCGCGGTAATCGTGCCACGCTCCATCATCACAAGGTGATCGGCAAGGTATTCGATCTCAGCCATATCATGGCTGATGTAGATTATCGGCACGGCGAGCTTTTCATTCAGGCGCTTTAGACGTGGCAAAATCTCACGCTTGGCGCGGCGATCCAGGGCGCCAAGCGGCTCGACCATCAGAAGCACTCTGGGCTGCGACAATAGCGCGCGGCCGATGGCGACGCGCTGCCGCTCGCCGGTGGATAGATGCGCTGGCGAGCGGTCGAGCAACGACGTTATGGCGAGCAATTCGGTCACCTCATCAAGCGCAATCGGCCTTGGACTGCGTTTGGGGGCGGCGTAAAGCAAGTTGCGCCTGATCGACAAATGCGGAAAGAGGCTCGGCTCCTTAAGGACATAGCCGATCGGACGAAGATGGGGCGCGCGGAACGTCGTCTCGTCCTGCCACACCTCACCATCGATGACGCAAAAACCGGCCGAGAACCGCTCGAGCCCTGCGATGCAGCGCGCCACCGTGGTCTTGCCGCAACCTGGAGGCCCAAAGATCCCGGCCACGCCTTTGGCTGGTATGCTGAACTGCGCGTTCAGGGGAAAACTAGCGCGCTTCTCGCTGAACGCGACTTCGATCCGGCCCGGTGTGGCTGTCCTCACGTGCTCCTCCGTCGGAGGTATTTATCGATCAAGGTCAAGATCAGGATGACAACAAAGGCGAACATCAACATGCCGCCCGCAACCCAGCTTGCCTCGTGCCAGCGCGATGCTTTGACATAGTCGAAGAGAAAGGCGGAGAGTACTTTGGTGTGGCCAGGAATGTTACCGCCAACCATCAGCACGACCCCGAATGCGGCGATCGTATGCGCAAAGCCGAGCACGGCGGCGGTGAGAAAAGCCGGTCCTGCCAAAGGTAGTGCGACCGTAAGGAAGGCATATGACGGCGACGCGCGCAGAGTGGCTGCAATTTCCAGCGGTTGGTCGCCCATGGTAGCGAAGGCGTTGCGGATTGGCTGCACGACAACAGGCAGCGCGCTCAAAACCGATCCGATAACGACCCCTGCGAAGGTGAAGGCAAGCGTGCGCTCGCCCCAGAGAGAGGCGAGCATGCCGCCCGGACCGGTGGGGCCGAGCAAGGCCAGCAGATAGAAGCCGAGCACCGGTTGCGGCAACATTGGTGGCAGTACGATGATCGTCGCCACTGCGTCGCTCCACATGCTCTTCGAACGCGCTAGCCACCACGCGAGCGGCGTACCAAGTATCACGAGGATCACGGTCGTGATGCTTGCGAGCTCGATTGTCAGTCTGACCGACACCCATATGTCTGAAAGCCTTCCATCCATGTCAACTCTGCGCTTGTGTCGCGGAGCCGTGCTGCGCGAAGCCTGTGTGGGTTTCCGGGCCTTTGAGAAAATCGATGAGGGAAAGTCGACCCTTTAACCAAGCCTCAAAAAGGATGGCGTGCTGCCGCAGGGGATCAGAAGACTGCTGCGGCCCCAACCACTGAGCGCCGGTTCCGCCATCCGTGAGCTCCGAAAGCGCAACGCATCCAGGTTCGATATTGGCAATCGCGGCAAATTGACCGGATTGCGTCTTCGTCTTCTCGACCCGCGCTTGTTGCACCATTTCGCGGACGCCGATCGCTTTCATCTCCCCCGGCGGAGTTGGGCCAAAAGACGGTGCGGCCGGAATCCAGGTACACGGCTTTGCAAAACGGAGAGTCTTGACGGTCTCCGCACCATTCACAAGGGCTACACTCGAACTCCGAAGTACGAACCTACGGGGCGCTTCGGTGAAATGTCCGCCAAAACCATTCTCGACCAGTTTGCATAGGCAAAAGCGATTGCCTGAGAGAAATGCCTGATGTGAGACGGGTTGTGTGGTCTGTCTGAACGACCTTTCGCTTGCGCCACAAAACAAGTTCGCCTCGTGCCGGTTCCTCCGGTTTAGTGATGTGCCAGCATCTTTGGGCAGCCTGGGCCCGTTCGTAGCCAGGGCCAGGGTGATGTTCGCCGCTTTCGGATTTCCAAGCATCAGCAGCATCAGGATTGAATTGATCAGGAACAATCGGACAAGCATCATCGGAAACTCCGGACATAGGCTCGCGGCGACCACTTTGGCCGCGGCGGCACCTACGCCCCTCGCGCCAGCAATCGGCGTGCCACTCGCGGAATATGGTTGCGTGCGCTGCGGGAGGATAGTGAAACAAGTGCTGGTGCACGCTGGAGTTCTTGAACGGATGAGCAGCCTCGTCAGGTTCCCGACATCGGCGGCTTCAACTGAACATCGATGGGCAGACAAGACGAAGGCTGAAGATGATAGCGGCCTCGTCCTTGTTTGAACGTCTGCTTGAAGCGCCCTATGACTGTTTCATGACAACGCGCTTGGCACCGTCGCATGGCGACGAGCGCTCAGTGGGCCGAGCGCGCACCAAGAGAGCGGCCGCGTGCCGGAAGCGCCTTGAGTTCACAAATGGTGGCTGGATGCATCTTGCCAAAAGGTGCGCCTGCCTCAAATTCTTGGAAGCGCGCCACTGCGAAGGTGCCGCCAGCAACGGAACAGACAGCTCCCGAGCAGCCGAATCTATGACGCCTCGGTTTCTTCTTATCAAGGCAGTCCGGCGCTAGCCTGAATGCTAGAAGCAACTCCGCGTGCCGGCAAGCAAACATGCGCCACCCGGTCCTAGCAATCGGTTCGCAGCTCCCACGGCGAGTGGATGACGGCCTGCGAGTGGAGTCTGCCAACGAGAGCTTGATGGCGATCAAACGCGTGCCAGATCATTCCAATTAAGATGCCTTCGCATCCGACATGAGAAGTCTCGATAGGAATGCGACGGATTACGCAACGGTCGGGCGCGAGTGATAAAGTATGAGTTGAGCGGGAGTAGATCTCGGACGGTGAGCAGACAGCCATTCAGACCGTTCGGGCTTGGTCACCTAGATTGTCTTGTTGCGGAGCGCGTGAAATGGTGACCGAATTGGCGTCATCACAAAATTTCAAAGCCTGTCTTTGCCGATGAAACTAAGCGTGGGCAGATCATCTACCGCGAGCTGATCCCGCATGGCGTGCGCCCCGACGAACGAGCGGCCGCCAACAGCAGGCGTTGGTGGCGCAACTCGACGATCGCGCTCAACAAAGCGCTACCGAATGACCTCCTCAACTACCCTGGCCGCATGACCTCAACCCATCGAACCGCCCGGTGCGGACCCGCACGCCGGTTGGTGTGGCAGGGGAGGTGGAGACAACTTCCATGCCCCTATGCCGATCAACTTTCCGATGATCACGAGTCGCGCCGATGCCGACAATCGCCCAGACCCGGGATGCGGCAGGCCGATCGATCTTGCCCAGCCGCACAACACCGGCTGCGGTGAGCTCAATCCAACCGCCAGCGCACCGCAAATGCTTCGAAGCGCTCTGTCGACATGCTAGCCGAGGCCATAACCCCTGTACGGCGCTTGGGGCACCCAAGAGACCCTCTAGCGGCCTCCCAGCCTCTCCCACGAGCAGGTACCTTGAATCAGATGCGTATTCCACCATTGAGCTTTTGCCGACACGCCCAACCGTGAAACCGCCCATCAAAACGATAAAGGCCGTTCAGTTTCTGGAATGAACGATGCGCGCGGCAGTGTGCAGACGTAACTCAGGATGCGAAAACTGCCAGCATTAGTAGGTTTGTTGTTCGCGTTTCTCAGGTATCGAGGAAGCCATCTGAAAGACAAGCGCGACGCGGCTTCGGGAGACAATCATGCTTAGCAAGGCGCGTAAAATCGAATGCAGGCATAATATCGCCGGCTTACACAGACGGCGTGTTCGCCCGAATAAGAGGTCTCTGGACGTTGACCACGCGCGGATGGCGCTGTCGCGGAATACAGTCGCGTGCGGCTGGGCGTACGCCACACCAAAATACGCGACCCGGATAGATTCTACGTCTTGAACACAAAGCGACAACTTTGGCAGCGGCAGTCTCGTCGGCATTCCCCAAGCACATAGAAATGGTCTCGATCAAGTCGATGAAGAAAAAATGGGCTCAGACAGGCGGGGCTCAGCTGCACGAAATCAACGGTCTGGAATGCATCGTCATCAACCTGGCGCCCGGAGTCAGGCAGAAAGAACATCTATCGCAAAAACCAAATGCGCTAGCGCGATGTCTACCTACAAATGGACCCTAAAATGAATACCGATCTCTTCGCGGCTCATGAGTCCAACGTTCGTCGTTATGGGCGCTCGTTTCCCACAGTCTTCACAAAGGCCCTTGGCGCAACGATCTGGGATGAGGGGGGTAAGAACTATATCGATTTTCTTGTGGGATCCGGCGCACTGAATTACGGACACAACAATCCCAGCATTCTTACACCAGGAATTGAATATCTCGCTAGCGGGAACATTCTGTTGTCGCTTGATATGTACACGGCGGCAAAGCGTGACTTCATTGAAGTGTTTGTCGAGTCAATCCTGAAACCCAGGGGCCTTTCGTACAAGATACAGTTTCCTGGACCGACCGGCACAAACGCTAACGAAGCTGCGCTCGCGCTAGCGCGAAAATATACAGGCCGGTCGAGCGTCATGGCCTTCTCAAATGCATTCCACGGCATGTCGCTCGGTTCCTTGGCGGTATCTGGTTCTGCGTCGACCAAGGATTTGGGTGGCGTTCCTCGCCACGATGTAATCCGCATGCCATATGACAGCTATCCGAACGAAGCTTTTAATTCCGCGAGCTACATTGACTGCGTGCTGGGAGATCCCGGCAGTGGCATAGAGATGCCCGCTGCAATCATTCTGGAAACGATCCAGGCAGAAGGCGGCATGAACTCGGCTTCCGCAGCGTGGCTCGCAGAAATTCAGCGCATTTGCCGTAAGTACGGCATTGTCTTCATCGTCGACGACATTCAGGCAGGGGCAGGACGTACGGGCGATTTCTTTTCTTTTGAGTTCGCGAAGATCGAACCCGACATCGTGTGCCTTTCGAAATCCTTGAGCGGTTCCGGTAATCCGCTCGCCATTGTTCTGATCCGACCCGACATGGATATATGGAATCCGGGAGAACATAGCGGGACCTTTAGAGGCAACAATCTAGCCTTCGTGACCGCGGGGGCCATGTGCAAGATGTGGTCGAACAAGCAGTTCGTTGCGAGCGTCGAGCGGACGGCCATCAACTTGCAAGAACACCTTGATCGCCTTGTCACGAAGTTTTCCAGTCTCATTGAACAAAAGCGCGGGCGGGGTCTGATGGCCGGCCTCAAGTGCCGCTCACACGCCGTTGTCGGCCGCGTGCACGATGTCGCCTTTGAAAATGGCCTGCTCATCGAATCGTCAGGGCCAAATCGCGACGTCATCAAAGTCCTGCCGCCGATAACGATCACCGACGACGAACTCAATCGCGGCATCGCCATCCTTAATCAAGCACTACAGGAGCAAGCCAATGGTAACTGCCCAAGTATCCCAAGCCCCAGCGACCTCGCCTCTTGCAATCAGTGAGCGGACTGGCTCAATCAGCACTGCGGAGATTATCTCAATCCTGAAAGGTGAGATCACCGGCTTGCACATCAAACAAGGCTTCAGTCTCGAAGTAGCCGAGGAGATCACCGCGAACTTTACTCGAAGTCCCGGTCTCAAGGAGCGGAAAGATGGCGTTCCCGGACAGTATATCGGCGCATCTCACTACAGGAAGGATGCAGCCAGCTATTTCGCAGAGGCAGAGAATGAGCAGCCGTTCGTCGACGCCCTCTTTGGCAATTTGGTTGATCCGGTCCGCGGATTGTTCGACGCGTTGAGGCGCGAGCTTCACAAGCACGGCATTGAATTGCGGCTGGCCAGCTCAAAGTACGGCCAGGCTAACATTTGTCGCGCTATCTGTTGGTCTGGCACCGGAACGTATGTTTTGGAGCCTCACGATGACCTTGCTCAGGTCCTATGCGCCGGCGACCTGGCTGCTGTGGCCAAAAACACCGTTGTAGCGCTCAACTTCTATCCTAGCATGCCCGAGGCAGGTGGCGATCTGAGGATCTGGAGCCATAAGCCGACAGCTGCCGACCGAAAGTCGCAGGGTGTCGAAGCCACGGGCTATCCCTATTCGACAGCTTATCTGGAGGCCGTTCCTTCTCACGAGTTCAAGCTTCAGGCCGGGGATATCGCTCTGATCGATGGCGGCTTCATTCACGGCGTCACCCGACAATTAGGGGATGGTAAGCGTCGCCTGCTGCTGAACTGCTTCTTCGGGTTTGCAAGGCCCGATCTTGTTCTTTGGTGGACCTAAAACTAGACGAAGCAAAGAGTGAGCTTCGCGGCCCCAAAACCGTCAACATGCTTGTAAAGCCGGCGTCGGCTCTCGAACACCTGTCTGATGCGCCTCGATGGCGGCGCATAGTTAGGCTTTGATTGCATAACGGCCGCAATCGCCGGGGCGACGACACGTACGAACTGGCGGTTGACGTGATCCAGCGGGCATGGCGCAGCCTTGTCGCTGATGGTGGTCTTGACGGATTTGCCGGGATTACCCCTTGCAAACCCATGTCCCGCATCAATCGCGAGACTGTGCAACGGGCAACATCGAAGCCTTCGCGCTTGAGCTGTCGCCAGACCTTGCGCACGCCGTAGACGGAGAAGTTCTGATCGAAGACGCGCCGGACCTCTATCTAAGGGCCACATCCTGCTTGGCCCGGGCCGACAGCTTGGCTGGATCGCGCCGCTTCGCGACATGAGCGTGGTCGGTCGAGGGGGCGATCGGCAGGACCTTGCAGATCGGCTCGACCCCCATGCGCCCCACGATGATCGTCGATCAAGGCGATCATGGCTTGGACCGGCGGTCGAGCTCCGTCGTCGCAAAATAGGCGCTTGCCTTGCGCAGGATCTCGTTGGCCTGCCGGAGCTCCCGGTTCTCCCGCTCGAGGGCCTTCAGCTTCTCGGCCATATCGGTCGGAACGCCGGCCCGCTGCCCGCTATCGACCTCGGCCTTCTTGACCCAGTCATGCAGCGTCTGCGGCGTACAGCCGCTCTTGGCGGCAATCGACGTCACTGTCGCCCAGCGCGAGGAATGCTCGCTCGCGTGATCCAGAACCATCCGAACCGCACGGGCCCGGACCTCGGGTGAAAACTTGTTTGTCTTGCCTGTCATAGCTCCATCCTCTCAGGAGTTGGAGCCTCCGGCAAACCCGGGGCGGTTCACGGCTATCGATTGCAGAACTGAATCCAGGATGTAAGTCGGCTTGGACGGTACTGGTGGAGCGCGTATGTGACGGGCCACGACGCGACGATCCGCGATCGGAGGCCCTTCGATACGATAACGCTCGAACGCGACCGGGCAGGGCGGGTGAAACGCGCAACCGCTCGGCGCATTGTTGTGGCTGGGCAGCTCACCCATCACCGGAACCTCTTTCCGAACTCGCGGCGGTCAGACACTGGGCGGCCGCGATCTTGTCAGCGGGTCAACAGCGGATTCTCAGTTCGCCGTAGCTTTCGTACACATCGGCGTCGTGATGCCGATTACGGCAGCCTGCCGCAGACACGCGCCAAGATCGATCGACTGACGCCGGTGCCCAGGGGGCGTTTCACTGGCCGAAGCTATACTTGGTCGAACGTTCAGCATCTGATCTCTCTCCAATTGGAGCCAGCCACCCTCGCGTCCGCGAGGCGTGCTTAACTACAGTTGTCATTGTTGTCATTGTTGCACGTCGTCCTATCGTGATGAGCTGCGCTCTAACGGCGAATCGTCACGGATCGTACAGCATTAATAATGCACGAGAACGCTACCTACTACCTACTCTGGTGAGGGAATATCGGGGCAATGGGGCGCTCAGAGCTGGCTCCAGGCGAACGAACGCCAGCGCGCTGGCGGAGCAGTTCAACGTGCGCACCAATTAAATCTCGGCGTAAGGCCTACCCTTACTGCCGGCCCCGATGTTTTCAGTGCTGGCGGCGGCAACCCTGTGGCGCTTCCCACCGCCGTTGTGAAGAAGCTACATGCCTCAGAGTTCCTCGTTTTGCAAACGACTACAACTTCCGCGCCGCGGGTAATCAACGGGCATGGCATTGCATTGTTCACAGCTCGGCCGGGGCACGTTTCCTTCCAGCACGCCGATCCGAACGGGCGCTCGAGCATGCGCCGGACGCGCACAGCTTCCGGACCGGTGTGGAAAGCCACGGCTTGCCGATCCAGCGCGCGCTCCCACTGGGTCGAGCGGTTGCGCTGACGCAAATAATCGAGCCAGGTCGGGCAGTGTTAGCGCTCGGTCCAGAGTTCGGGATCGGCAATATCACGAGCAATCGACCAGCCATAGGCACCGTTGCGCTGGCGAAATAGTTGGACGTCCTGCATCACATTATGGGACGCGCGCGCATTCTCCTGCGCCACCCTGTATTCGATCTCCACCACAAGCGGCCCACTGCGTCCGGTCAACGGCAGGCGTATCTTGGGATCCTCAAGCATCTCAGCCTCTTCGCGCCGCTCGCTGATCCGCGGCATGGGCAACCACAGCCCCAAGAGCGGTGAGACCACCAGCAGGGCGGCCGAGATCAGAAGTGCCGTCTCGACATCAGCGAGATCGGCGAGGCGGCCCCAGCCCCAACTACCAATGGCAATCCCGCCTGAACTCGTTGCCTGATAAGCCGCGAGCGATCGCCCTGCCACCCAGCGTGGCGCCGACAGCTGCACGCCAATGCTGAAGAGCACCCACGCCATCATCCACACGGCTCCTGCCAACACCAACGCGACCGCTGTCAGGGCCGGCTCGCGGCTCAGCGCCACAGCGGCGATCGCCCCGCCCATCGACAGCGCGCAGGTGCGGATCGCGGCCTCCCCGCTCATGCGCTTGCGGACCTGCGTTATGTTGAGCGCGCCGATCACGGCGCCGAGACCAAAGGCGCTCAGCATGATCCCATAGGTTTGTGCGCCGCCGTGCAGAAGATCGCGCGCCACCAGCGGCATCAGCGCGATGATCGCGCCGCCTATCACGCCAGTGACATGGAGCGGGCCAGCACGATCTTGATTGATGGCGAATTAATGATGTAGCGCACGCCCGAAACGATGGCGCGGTTGAACTTTTCAGGAGGCAGACGCGAGGGTACGGCTGTGCGTTTCCAAAGGAAAAGCGCAAGCATTAACGGCAGATAGAGGAGCGCGTTGAGCGCGAAGGCAGCCACTGCGCCCGCCGCCGCAACGACAATGCTGCCGACCGCCGGCCCCACGCTGCGCGCGATATTGTAGCTGACGCCGTTCAGCGCGACGGCCGCAGGCAGTGCTTCAGTGCCATACCGCCGCCGACGGCGAAACAGAACGCCAGCAGGAGATTCGGCGTAGTGAGGCCCTGCCAGTCCAACACGCAGCGCGGTTGCGCCGCAAAGCTCAATCGAAAGCGCAACGAGCCCTAAAATGCGGCGGTCGTACATGTCGGCAATAGCACCGGCCGGCATCGAAATCAGCATAACCGGCAGCATGAGCGCCGTCTGCACCAGCGCGATCTGGTCCGCGAACGACGTCATCTGCGTCATCGCCCAGGCCGCGCCGACGCCCTGGATGAGAATGCCGAGGTTGGTGAGCAAGCTCGCAAGCCAGATGCGGCGGAAGGCCGGATAGCGCAGCAGCGCGGTGATGCCGTCGGCGTGCGACGGTCGGGGCTCGAACTGACGGGTCATCTCGGTTCCTGCATCGCTTCCGATGGCTTGATGCTGAACCAGATCAGTGATGGTCCGGGAAATTTGGTCGGTCGCAAGTGGGCTACCGCTTCATCTAGCTAGTGTGTCTTGCGCAGATTTGTACCCAAGAGCCTTACAAGACCCGGCAACGTCATGAGATATCCGAGGGAATTCGCGACTGCCACTTCTCGCATGAGAGTTCGCCTCTCGCTCTGTGAGCCTGAGCGCCGAGCCCCCTCAAACTTCTCTGTCCGTCTGGGCGACATGGCTGCGCTGTTGCCGGGGTCGGATGTGATGATGATGTCTAATGCACGGGCGGAGCTCCCCGCGGTCAGGTAGCACATATCCTGCTCGGTTCCGGTTCGACTTCGAAATTGATGCGCTAGCGTAACGGCTGAACATCCCATGACGTGACGCTTCCCGGAAGCGAGGTAACTATTTCGTCAGCGGATGGCTGGTCAGGGCGCTTGGGGCACCCAGGTAATTGGACGCGAGCCTTCCTCGGTCTCTATCTCCTAAATTAATCTGAAAAGAACTCTCCTCAGCTCAGCTTTGGCAACGTCATAGAGTAGAGGATCGACAGTGCGGATTTTTTGCGTTTTACGCGCGTGAGCGACGAAAAACCGCGCACCACACAATCAGAGTCGAGCAGGGGCCCATAGGCCTTTCGTCAATCGTCGGATGGAGCCTCGATTGGAATGGCAAAGCCCGCCTTTACGCGATCTACTATGACCATTGTCTTGAAGCCCTTGATGTTCGAGTTCTCATAGAAGAACCGCCTGGTGAATTGCTCATAATCTTCCATGCTGCGCGCGGTAATGTATAGGGCAAAGTCAGCGTCGCCGGTGACGTAAAATCCATTGACGACTTCAGCTGATGACTTGATGGCCTTCTTGAACCTATCGATTATATCTGAACGTTCCCGCTCTAGGCTTACCAACACAAGCATCTGAATAGATCTTCCCACCGCCTTCGGCGAAACGATCGAGACGTCGGCCTCGATGATGCCTTCCGAGCGCATCCGCTTCAGGCGTCGTTGACACGCCGTAGCAGAAAGCCCCGCCATTTCGCCGATCACCTCGGACGTTAGACGGTTGTTCTTTTGCACGATCTCGAGGATGCGGGCGTCTGTTCGATCATATGGCATAATCGGCTCCAACACCGGGGTGAATTGCAGCGCCAAACGGCGGTGTCATGCAGGAAATCCTCCAAAGGACGCGAGATACGATGCAAATATATTCGCGATATCAGTATCCTGAATGTATGCGCATTTCAAGAAACGGCGCCCGGGATATTCAGGTGGTCTTTCAAACTATTCGGCATCGGATATCCACATCGTGGCAAGCGACAAGCCCGCCGCGACGAGGCTTCATGACCGTTGTGCTTGCTCACGTGACGGATGACGCGTCGATCGCGAAGGTAAGGTACGTTCGGCCGGGCTGCAGCAACGTGCTCGCACGCTCCAATGATTCGGATCTTGGGCTCACCGGTTTTGTCTATACCGGCGACCCGCACGGGCCCCTGCGCCTCACGAAGCTGCCTGATTACGGCATCGTGGCGCTTGGCGCCCCAAAGTTCGCGGCGCCTATCCGTTTGGGCGCACGGAAGCCGTCGGTGTCGTCCGTGAGAGCTCGAAGCGCGATCTCGCCGAGAATCTTGAACCCAAATACATCTGCTTCGCGAACCCTGCAGCTTGAGAGAGTGGTGCACAATGACAATCAATATCAAAGAAATTAGCGAAAAGGATAAAAACAGCGTTCTGCATCCCTTCACGCAGCTCAAGGATTTTGCGACCGGCAAGCTTGGTGAGCCGACGATCGTCGAAACTGGTAAGGGCATCCGAATTCAGGACGCGCGCGGCAATCAGCTGATCGACGGCTTCGCCGGCATGTACTGCGTCAACGTTGGTTATGGGCGAACCGAAGTCGCTGAAGCAATCTCGCGCCAGGCCTACCGTCTCGCGTACTACCACTGCTATGCGGCGCACACGACGGACGAGCTCGCGATCCTCTCCGATCGTCTCGTCAGGATGGCGCCAGGAAAGATGAGCAAAGTGTTCTACGGCATGTCGGGTTCCGATGCCAATGAGACACAGGCAAAGCTCGTCTGGTACTATAACAACCTTCGAGGTAAGCCGAACAAAAAGAAGATCATCTCGCGCGAGCGTGGTTATCACGGCTGCAGCGTCCTTTCCGGCTCGATGACCGGGATGAGCTTCTACCACGACCAGATGGATCTTCCGCTGCCGCAAATTGTGCATACCGGTGTTCCGCATCATTACTGGGGCGCCAACCCCGAGGAGACCGAACGCGAATTCTCCGCCCGGCGCGGGGTTGAGCTCGATCAGCTCATCGAACGTCTCGGATCGGACAACGTGGGCGCGTTTATCGCTGAACCAGTGCTCGGCACAGGTGGGATCACGCCGCCTCCGGAGGGTTACTGGGAAGCTATCCAGGCCGTTCTCAAGAAGCACGATATTCTGCTGATCGCTGACGAAGTAATCACCGGCTTCGGCCGCACCGGTTCAATGTTCGGTTCGCAACATTATGGAATCGAGCCCGACCTTATCACGGTCGCCAAGGGTCTGACGTCCGGTTACTTTCCGCTTTCCGCTGCGATCATCGGGTACAAGGTCTACAAGGTTTTGGAGGACGGTGCTGACCGGGTTGGCGCATTTTCGCACGGCTACACTTATTCGGGTCATCCGGTCGGCGCGGCTACGGCAAATGCCGTGCTCGACATTGTGGAGCAAGAGAATCTTCCCGGAAACGCCCGCGAGGTTGGCGCCTATTTCCAAGCCCAGCTCAAGGAGAAGTTCGCGCAGTTGCCGATCGTCGGTGAAGTGCGGGGGGTGGGCCTGATGGGCGCGATCGAGTTCGTCGGCGGCCGCGACAAAAAGAGGCGGTTCGATCCATCCCTCAAAGTCGGTGCTCGCGTCTCGAAGGCGGCTCGCGACCGCGGCTTGATCGCCCGCCCCATGCCGCATGGCGACATTCTCGGCTTCGCTCCGCCCCTCGTGACCACCAAGGCTGACATCGATGATATCGTTTCGATCGCTGAAAGTGCGGTCCGCTCTGTCATGGACGAGCTCCTTCGCAGCGGCGAGAAGATCTGACGAGTAGTGGCCGCTTGCGCTGCGGCCACCACTCCTGCAACCCTGATGTACGATCTATCATCGATTCCTCTCACGTTCGCAGAGACGTTTGAGGGAAGGGCGTTGATCGCTTTGGGCTGAAATTGCAGGAGTACGCCAATGCCTCGATCACGATAGTCCGGCTGGACCTGACGGCGGACCAAGTACCTGGACATTGCCCTGAGTCATCTACGATCGGTAGTTTTGCCAGGCACGCTACTAACCAGTACACGGCATTCAACGACAGGGCGACGATACACGCATGTTTGACAGCATGAACTACAAACTCTTTATCGATGGAACGTGGCGCCCAGGCGGTAGCGGCACCGATCTGGCCCTTGTCAATCCAGCTACCGAGCAGGAATTCGGCCGCGTAGCCGTTGCGTCGGCGCCGGATCTCGATGATGCTTTGAGGTCTGCGCAAATGGCGTTGCTGCGCTGGTGCAATACACCGGCCAAGGAGCGCGGTGCGCTACTCGTTCGCGCCGCCCGAATTCTAAGAGGAAATATTGACGCCGCAGCAGCCGCGCTTTCCAGAGAGCAGGGCAAGACTTTGGCCGAAGCGAGGGGCGAGTACGCGCGTGCGGTCGAAACGCTGGAGTGGAATGGTACTCACGCAGAGGAGTTATCCGCACCATTTCCTATCGATGCGAATAGGATGATCGTACCGGAAGCGATTGGCGTAGTCGGCGCATTCACGCCCTGGAACTACCCAGCCGTCCTCAACGCACGGAAACTTGCCGCCCCAATCGCAGCCGGTTGCCCTGTAATCCTGAAAGGGGCAGAAGAAACTCCAAGCCCAGGGGTCTATATTGTCGCGGCGTTAGAGGAGGCAGGGATTCCGCCTGGCGTTGTGAATCTAGTTTTTGGCGATCCGCCGATGATTTCCGAACACCTACTCGGTTCTCCGGTTGTCCGGGTTCTGTCCTTCACCGGCTCAACCCCGGTTGGCAAGCAGCTTGCGAAGATCGCAGCGACCAATCTCCAGCGCTGCGTTCTAGAGCTCGGCGGCCACTCCCCTGTCGTTGTCTTTGAAGACACAGACATCTCGAAGGCGGTTTCTGCGATCGCCGAATACAAGTTTGAGTGCGCAGGTCAGAGCTGCAACGCTCCCAGCCGCATTTTAGTCGCGCGGCCGATTTATGAGGAGTTTCTGGCAAGACTGGTCCAGTGGGCAAGAAAGATCAAAGTTGGCATGCCCGACGATCCGGAGACGGACATGGGACCAATGGCGAACGCAAGACGCATTGAGGCGATGGCGCGCCTGACGAAGGATGCGGTGGATCGCGGAGCAAGAATCGAAACCGGTGGTAAACGGATTGATCGCCTGGGCTTTTACTGGGCGCCAACAATTCTGAGCAACGTCAACACCGAATCAGACGTGCTTCGCGAGGAGCCGTTCGGGCCGATCCTTACGGTCGCCCCCTTCAATACGATTGAAGAAGCAATTGAGGAGGCGAACGCGACTGAATACGGGCTGGCATCTTATGTCTTCAGCGACTCGCCTGACATTCAGAAGCGAATGATTCGCGGCCTTTCGGCAGGTGCGATCAGCGTCAATCATCTCAAAGGCGTCTCTGCGGATGCACCAAACGCCGGCATTAAGCAGAGCGGTTACGGTTATGAAGGTGGAGCCGAAGGAATGAGGATCTTCCAAAACCTGAAGCTCGTTAACGGAGCCAATGCTGTGGCTGTCGAAATGCGCAGCCCAATCGCCTGACTTCACAATGCACTGGCAAAAGGGTTGCCCGCTGGAGCAGCGCGAAGCGTGCATTCAATTATTCTTCAAGCAGAAAAAGCTGAGTCTTCGAATTGGTTGACGAGTAGAAGGGAGGGCTCCGCCCAAATGCAGATAGATGCTGCATTCCGACTGGCGGCGGCTTCGTCGAGCCCAACGGTACTCAACACAACAACAAAGTTAGATTGACCGCCACATGAAACTCTCCCCCACGATCAGAGATGTCATTCTGGCTCCCGGGAACGGAAGCTTCTTCTATGACGATCAAGCTGCAATACGGGCCGGTGCTGCTCATGATGGTTTTCGCTATCTGGGGGCTCCCCTGACGTCTGGTTTCACGACCATTCGTATGCCGTCGCGTTCGCTCAGCATCGGTCTCGTGTTGGCGGACGATGTCATCGTCTGGGGCGACATGATGAACGTGCAATATTCAGGCGCAGGCGGTCGTGATCCATTATTTCAAGTCGAGACAATCGATGCAATCACCAGATCTGTTGTAATCCCGCGGCTTCTGGGTGTCGATGTGTCTGACTTCCTCGGTGCTTGTGATGGTGTCTTCGCATACCATGAGGAAAAGCGGCTACCGCTCGCGATCGAATATGGCGCGAGCCAAGCCTTGCTTCGCGCTGCGGCGCATCTTGCCAAGACCACACTTGCCGAGGTGATCTGCTCGGAATTTTCCTTACCCTTGCCGGATAGACCGGTTCCGATCTACGCTCAGTGTGGCGATTCAAGAGAAATCAACGTGGACAAGATGATCCTCAAGTCTGTGGATATTCTTCCACATGGTTTGATCAATTCGCGCGAAAAGTTCGGCGCTTCCGGCGAAACCTTCCGTGAGTTTGTCAAGTGGGTTGCCAAACGCACGCAGGAAATCGGAGAACCGGGATATCATCCCATCCTCCACTTCGATGTTTACGGTTGGATTGGTCTTGAGATCGGCATGGATGCTGAAAAAATAGCGGATTTCATCGCGCGGCTTGCGGATGAGGTCCCCGGTTACCGGCTTCATATCGAATGCCCGGTAAACTTTGGGTCAACTGAAGCTCAGCTAGACGGGTACGCCAGGATCGTCGCGCTCCTAGACGGGCGTGGTACAGAAGCCCGGATCGTGGTCGACGAGGAATGCAATACCCTCGAGGATATAGGGCTCTTCGCCAAAGCAAAGGCGGCTCATCTAATTCAGATCAAAATGCCTGATGTTGGTTCGATCGCCGACACTGCCAAGGCTGTGCTAGTATGCAAGGAGAATGGGGTCGGTGCATATATTGGCGGAAGCTGCACCGAAACAGACTTGTCGGCGAGGGCCGCGGTCAATATCGCCGTCGCTACGCAGGCCGAAATGATGCTTGCAAAACCTGGGATGGGAGTCGATGAGGGCATTTCCATCGTAGGGAATGAGCAGAGCAGGTTGCTTTCCATTCTCAGGTACCGACGATCTCAAAGCAACATTCGGAATGTTATGCAGCATTGGCATGAGAAAGGCCCTTGAAGGTATTACGGTCGTTGCTGTCGAGTTGCCGTATCAGCGGCCTATGCGTCCTCCCGCCCTACTGATGCCGGTGCGCGTGTCATCAGCGTCGAACGGCCCGAGGGCGACTTCGCGAGAAACTACGATAATTCGTTCAGGGCCAGAGTGCCTATTTCGTTTGGTGACGGTCGAGCACGACTATGCAGTTCTTGACGGGATGATTGCTCTCAGGCGGATGTCTTCATTCAAAATGTGAAACGCGGCAGCGTCGGCTAGGTTGGTTTCGGTTCCGTAGATCTCCGCAAGCGCTTCCTCCCCCTGATAACTTGTGGCATCTCCGGGTTCGGTGATGGGGGTGCCCCGTCGCATGTCTCTTCTCACGGAGGCGAGGTATGATGGCGATAGATCCGATCAGCTGTAAGCGTCGAGCCGAGGCCGTTCAGGCTTTGAAGTGCCAGGGCATGAGCATCGATTTGAGAGATCGACCAGCCCGGCGCGATCCGCTCGAGAGTCTCCGTGAGCCAGGCGTGCGGATCGATATCTTTCATCTTCGCGCAGAAGCGTGGCGATGGTCGCCCAGGTCCGGCCGCCGCCATGGCTACCCGCAAAGAGCGCATTTTTTCTTGTGATGGTTTGCGGCCGGATTGCCCGCTCGAGGGTATTGGAGTCGATCTCGATACGGCCGTCGCGTAGAAAGCGCTGGAGGGCGGTGCGTCTGGATGTGGCAAAGCGGATCGCCTCGGCGAGTTTGGATTTGCCCGACAGGCGCGGTAGCTCCTTGTTCCACAGATCGAAGAGCGCCGCGATGATCAGGCGCACTTTTCCTGGCGCGCTTTCACCCGCGTCTCAGGATCCTGGCCGCGGAGGCCTCGATCTCCTACAGCCCGGCCACTCGCCGATCAGCACCTTCTCCAAACCTTCGCAACGCGCAGTCCCACGTCGAAGCCCATCTCCTTTAATCTTTCGACGCACCATTGCGCAGTCGTATGGCACGCATCCCTTGCAGGCGGAATCGTTCGAGACACCGGGATCCGGATCACATCGAGAGGCGCTTGAGCGCCTCGCCGCGGTTGCTACCGAGCCTGTCGAGGACGGCCGGGAGGTAGTTGGACATGATATGATGTCTTCAAGAGTATCGACTTGGCTGCGATCGCCGACCGCGAGCAGTTGTGTGGCAGGCTTTCAGTGCCTCAGGGCTTCGATGGCCTGGCGATGGACTTGGTGGGACCGCCAGACGATCATCTCCATCCAGTCCAGCCGCTGTGGATAAAAATAGTCCTTCGTCGCCTTGCGGATGCGTCGGCCCAGTTCCGCGTCGGCCTCGTCCCGGCGGTAGGCGAACAACCAATGGTCGTCGCGCAGCACGCCGACCGCGCTTGGGTAGGTGCCGTACTCGAGGCAGACGTAGGTGTGACGGTCGCCCATTAGGCGCAACCAGAATTCATCCTGCGTGCCGTTGATGGGCATCGAAGCCGAGGTTCCGACGACGGGCGACGTCGCCGAAGGGCCGAAGATCCTCTGCGCCCGTTTGAGGCCAGCCAGACCCGAGCTTTCCTCGCATTGCAGCTCGCCGTATCCGTAAGGACCAAGGCCGGTGTGATAGTCGATGATGACGACTTTGTCTCGACCCGCCACGTTGAAATCCCGCACAATGGCCTCTTGGGTGAGGCGAGCCTCGGTGGGGCCGGTCCCCCCGTAAAACATGCCAGTGGGATTGGTGTACTGCCCATTCGCAAGCGCAAGCCTCCGGGCGTGAGCACCGTGCTTCGCCTCAAATGCGGCAATGGCCTCTTCGGCGCGCTTCACGGCTTTCTCCGATAGGTCACGGGGCACGAAATGATCGGCCAGCTCGCGGTAGCCGACATCCTTTGGCAGCGGCTTGGTGAAGTCGACGAAGTTGCGATTGAGGTCGACACCTTCCGCGGTAACCCGGCGGTCCCAGGCGAAGCCGTAGCAGTTCACCGCATGGATGACGAGGACAGCTGTGGAGGGGGGAAGCGTTTGCGGCAGGTTGGACTTCAAGAACAGGACCTGCGATGCGGACCCACAATAACCTTCAGGGCCATGCGTCGACGAAATGAGAACCAGCAGTTTCCTGGCGTCGGGATCACCGATGTAGGCAACATCGGTGAACAGTGCCTCACCGGTCGGACCCTTGGCGCTGCAGGGATACGATTTCGCCTTCGGCGCTGCTTCGAGGAATTTTCGTCTGGCGTCCTCATAGTTCGCGGCGAAAACAGAGGGGGCGATCTTCACGGTGTCGTCGAGATCGACACGCGTGGCGTCTGAAGTGGGATGAGACTGGGTCATGGCGTCATGCTATCAGCAATCGGCATCGGTTTTACGCGATCTGCCAGTTGTGCTCGCCGGTTTTATGCGTGGGTGACCGGGGGTGCGCGCCTTTCGGCAGCGTGACCCGTTCAAGGCGCGAGGGCGGCATGCTCCCGCAGTTCGCGCAGGAGGCTGACGGCCGCGGCGGCCGCGACCTCGCAACCGAGCACGAGCCAGATTCAAGCCCTCGGCTAAACCCAGACCGGCCTGCCGATGAAGAAGGGCCGCGCCGGTCGATGCACCACGACTATAGGCGCAACGGCACCACAACGTTCGCAGTGCTCAACATGCTGCACGGCAAGTTCATCGCGAGGTGCATGCCAGCCATCGTCGTTCGTGAGTTCCTGGCTGATCGATCAACAGACCGCCGAAGGGCTCGACCTTCACCTCAGCGTCGACAACTACGCCACCCCATAAGATTCCGGCCGTAGAGCGCCGGCTCAACGCCCATTCGCGCTTTCACCTGCACTTCACACCGACATCGGCGTCCTGGCTCAACATGATCGAGCGCTTTTTTGCCGAGATCACCCGAAAGCGTATCCGACACGGACCCTTCAGTTGAAAGGCATTATCATGCAGTACTTGGAGAATGATGGTGCCGCCCCCAAACCCTTCGTCCGGACAAATTCCGCAAGCCAAATCTCGAAAAAGTAGCCAGAGCGAAACAATCGTTAGTGTCACAATATTAGCTAGCGCGCAATTCCGGCGTTCTTCCCGCCTCATACGCAGAAATAGCTCCGGCCGCGCCAATCCCTTGCAGCAATGCGACGCTGAAGCCCTGATAGAACTAAATACGTCCGATGCGTGGTCTGTGCTGCTGCAGCGGCGGCGCGATGCGCAAAATCGCCGTGCCCCATGTTGGATCAGCGAAAACGCCAGACACCCGAGACAAGAGCCTTCGTCATGAAGTCAGTGACCCTCAGCTCGACGCGAAGCGGCCTCAATGCGCTGCTGCCACCGCGCGCGCCGCTCACCCGGCTGCCACAGTGCAAGCGCTTCCACTCGATCGTCGTTGGCGCCGGGTATACCGGGCTGGGTGCGGCCAGGCGGCTGGCCGAACTCCTGCCCGACGAGGAGATCTTCGTCCTCGAGGCGTCGGAAGTCGGTGAGGGGGCGTCGGGACGCAACTCGGGGTTCCTAGGCCTCAACCCCAGCCAGCCTGAAGCGAACGCGAACGGAACTGCGCGCGATGATGCACTGCGGAAGATCCGGATCCAGACCGCGGGTCTCGACTTGCTGCGGTCGCTCGTTACCCGGCACGGGATCGACTGCGACTGGGACGAAATGGCACCGCGCATCTGCGGGGCCGCCACCGCCGGAGGGGAGCGGTCCGCGCGCGGGGCGCGCGAGTCGCTGCAGAGCTGGGGCCTGCGGTGCATGGAGCTCTCCGGCGAGGATCTGAAGGAAATCATCGGCACCGACTACTACCGGTACGGCTACCAGCCTCTGAAGCATGCGCTCGTGCAGCCCGCGGCACTAGTGCGCGGCTTGGCCGAGTCGCTGCCCGCAAACGTCACCCTGCTGGAGCGCAATGCA